>JBELAR010000042.1:0-14397 GCA_049508555.1 Steroidobacteraceae bacterium | reverse complement strand
CAGCGACGCCGATGCAGCCGAGCACTCGGTGCTCGGAGAATTCAAATACCACGCCAATATCGCCCTGCTGCACACCGATGCGGCCGTCATGCCCCGTAGGCGCCGCTGCTGGTCGTCCTGGAACTATCGGGTGGCCCGCGATGGCGAGGGCGCGCTCGCCCCCTCGACGGTGTACTGGATCAACAGTCTGCAGACCCTGCCGACGCCGCAGAACTACTTCGTCTCGATCAACGGCGAGGATACGCTGCGCCCCGGGAAGCTGTTGCAGCGCATACGCTATGAGCACCCGCTGTTCAACAGCGCCGCGATCCGCGCCCAGGAGCGGCTGCCGGAACTCAACCGGCGCGAGAGTGCGGTCTATTTCTGCGGCAGCTATTTCCGTTATGGCTTTCACGAGGACGCGTTGAAATCCGCGCTCGATCTGAGCCGGCAATTGGGCGCCGATGCATGGAACTGAACTCCTGCCTGTATCGATGCGCAGTCTGGCACCAGCGCCTGGCACCCAAGCGCTATGCGCTGCGCCACGCGCTGTTCATGTGCTATATCGATCTGGACGAGCTCGATGAGCTCGCACAAAGGCTGCGCCTCTTCAGCCGCAATCGCTGGAACCTCTACAGCTTTCGCGACGATGACCACTTGCCGGACGCAGCCGCGGGGACCCTGCCCCTCAAAGCCCGTATCGCGGCCTATCTGGCCTCCGAGGGCATCGAGCTCGGTCCGGGCAGCCGGATCCGTCTGCTGACGCTGCCGCGTATACTCGGCTATGTGTTCAACCCGATCTCGGTTTACTTCTGCTTCGAGCGGGCCGAGGATCCGCCCTGCTGCGCGATCGCCGAAGTCGGCAACACCTTCGGCGAGCACAAGCTTTATCTGTTGCGCGCGCCGAGCGCCCAGGACGCGCAACTCTTCACCCTGCGGGTGCCGAAGCTCTATTACGTCTCGCCCTTCTCGAGCCTGACGCTGCAATTCGATTTCCGGCTGCGCGTGCCCGCGGCCGCGCTCGAGATCCGGGTCGATGACTACGACGGCGAACAATGCATATTGCGCAGCGGCCTGCAGGGGCAGCGAGCGCCGCTGCGCGATGCGCGGCTGGCGTGGTTCGCCCTGAAGTATCCGCTACTGACGTTGCAGGTCATCGGCGCGATCCACTGGCATGCGCTGCGCCTGTGGCTGCGGGGCCTGCCGTGGCATCGCAAGGCAGACAGCCCGCAACTGCAGCAGCGCGTGCTGCGGCCGAGCGCACAGCCGGCGCGCCCGCACGCGGCCCCCACGCCGCCGCAGGCGGGCAGCGCATGAGCCCCTCGCTCAAGCAGGACGCGCCGGCCCCGGAGCAGCCCGGCGCACGCGGCGGCGCCGGGAGCCTGTGGACCGCCGGACCTCGGCGCGTGCGCGAGCTGGCCATGGCGCAGTTGCGCCAGGGAATCACGCCGCAGAAGATCGCGCTGACCGTCGCGCTCGGTCTGGTGATCGGGGTGTTTCCGGTCCTTGGCACCACCACCGCGCTGTGTCTGCTCATCGGCGTGCTGCTCAAGCTCAATCAGCCGGTCATTCAGCTCGCGAGCTGGCTCGCCTGGCCGGTGCAGATTCCGGCGATCTATTTTTTCGTACGCGCCGGGGAATGGCTCACCCGCACACCGGCGACTTCCATTTCGGTATCGGCCATGCTGCTGGCATTCAAGGCCTCGCCGCTGCGCTTCCTGCAGCAGTTTGGCATGATGGGGCTGCGCGCCGTGCTGGCCTGGGCCCTGATCGCGCCGCCCCTGGCGGCACTCCTTTACCTGCTGACGCTGGCGCCGCTGCGGCGCATGGCGGCCGGCCGGATCTGGTTGACTCGAACTTAAAGCAGGTGGATTGAATGGCACTGGAGAGTCTGCTCGAACGCGATGTATTGCCGGATCCATTGCTGCGAGTGGGCATTCGCCGGCTGTTGCGCGCGCGGCTGCGCGCCGAGCGGCGCGGCGATATCGAGGCGCAGATGGACGCGCTGCAGGGACTGATCGCCGAGCTTCGCGCCAGTCCCATCGCCATCGAGACCGCTGCAGCCAATGCCCAGCACTACGAGCTGCCGACGCGGTTCTTCCAGCTGTGCCTCGGCAAGCGGCTCAAATACAGCAGCGGCCTGTGGAGCGCCGAAGCCCCCACATTGGACGCGGCCGAGGAGGCGATGCTGCGCCTGAGCTGCGAGCGGGCCGAAATCGCCGACGGCCAGGACATACTCGAGCTCGGCTGCGGCTGGGGCTCGCTCTCGCTCTGGCTCGCCGAACAATACCCCAACGCACACATCACCGGGGTGTCGAATTCCGCCACGCAAAGACAATACATCGAGAGCGAATGCGCGCGCCGCGGCATCCTCAACCTGCGCATCATCACCTGCGACATGAATCGCTTCGACAGCAGCGAGAGCTTCGATCGCGTCGTTTCGGTGGAAATGTTCGAGCACATGAAGAATTACGAATTGCTCATGAGCCATATCAGCCGCTGGCTCCGGCCCGACGGGCGGCTGTTCGTCCATATCTTCACTCACCGCGAGTACGCCTATCACTTCGAGGCGCGCGATGAGTCGGATTGGATGGCGCGCTATTTCTTCAGCGGGGGCATCATGCCGAGCGATGATCTGCTGCTGTATTTCCAGCGCGACCTCAAACTGTGCCAGCACTGGCGCGTGAGCGGCGAGCACTACCGCCGGACTGCGGAGGCCTGGCTGCAAAACATGGATCGGCACGCATCCGAGGTGCGACCGTTGCTGGCCGCGACCTACGGCGCGCAGCAGATGACGCGCTGGTGGGTATACTGGCGCGTGTTCTTCATGGCCTGCGCCGAGCTGTGGGGCTTCCGCGGCGGGGAGGAATGGCTGGTCTCGCACTACCTGTTCCGCAAATCCAGCTCGAACGCCTGACGCCCCGCCCAGAGCTCATGACGGATCAGGCGCCCGCGCCGTTCACGCGCTATCAGAAGCTCATCGTCGCTCTGATCGCCGTTCTGCAGTTCACGATCATCCTGGATTTCATGATCCTCTCCCCGCTCGGTGCCCTGATCATCCCGGCCTTGAGGATCTCCCCGGCCCAGTTCGGGCTGCTCGTATCCAGCTACGCATTCAGTGCCGCCGCCTCCAGCGTGCTGGCGGCCGGCTTCACCGATCGCTACGACCGCAAGCGGCTGTTGCTGTTCTTCTACGCCGGCTTCGCGCTCGGCACATTGCTGTGCGCACTCGCGCGCGACTACCACTTTCTGCTCTTCGCGCGCATGGTCACCGGGCTATTTGGCGGCGTCATCGGCTCGATCGTGCTCGCCATCACCACCGATCTGTTCGACTATCGGCTGCGCGGGCGCGTGATGGGCTTCGTGCAGACCGCATTCGCGGCCAGCAACGTACTCGGCCTGCCCCTGGGTCTGCTGCTCTCGAACCGCTGGGGCTGGAACGCGCCCTTCCTGCTGATCGTGGCGAGCTGTATTGCCGTCGGCGCCGTGATCGTCGTGGCGGTCAAACCCATCGATGCGCATCTGAAAGCCCACCCGGATCGCAGCCCGCTGCACCATCTGCTCCACACGGTCTCGATCCCGCGCTACGTGCAAGGTTTTGCGACCACCGGGCTGCTGATGGTCGGGGGCTTCATGCTCATGCCCTTTGCCAGCGCCTTCACCGTCAACAATCTGGGCGTCGCGCTCGACCGGCTGCCGCTCGTGTACATGGTCACCGGGGTCTGTTCCATGATCGCCGGACCGCTGATCGGCCGGGCCAGCGATATACACGGAAAATTCCGCGTCTTCGCCTTCGGCTGCGTGGCCACCGTGATCATGGTCCTCATCTATACCCATCTGGGGATCACACCGATCGGTGTGGTCATGCTCGTGAACGTGCTGCTGTTCATCGGCGTCTCATCGCGCATGATCGCCTCCTCGGCGATCGTCTCGGCGATCCCGAGCCCTCTGGACCGCGGTTCGTACATGTCGGTGAGCGCCTCGGTGCAGCAATTGTCCGGCGGCCTCGCGGCCATCGCCGGCGGGCTGATCGTGACGCAGGACGCCAGCGGCGCGATCGAGCATTTCGAAGTCGTGGGTTATGTGCTCGTGGTCACGACCGCGCTGACGCTGTGGCTGATGTATCGCATCAACCGCCGCATCGAGGCGCAGGCCAGCGCGCCCGCGGTCGCATCCTGAGCGCCGCTCGCCGCGCCGCTACGGGTCAGGGCGGGTGCCCGGCTGCCCACTTCTGCAGCGCTGCCATCGTGTTGTGCACATGCTCATCGGGGCTGAGCGCACTGTAGGCGTAGAGCACCGTGCCCTGCGGCGAGATCACATAAGAGGTCCGATTGGCCACGCGCGGCGCGAGCCAGAGCACCGCATCGTAGGCCTTCATGATGTGCTGGTCCGGGTCCGCGGCCACGGCAAACTTGCTGCGACATTCGCTGACAGAGAACTTGTTGAGCGTGTCGATGTCATCATGCGATACGCCGATGACCGTGGCCCCGAGCGCCGCGAACTGCGCCGTGGCCTCGGCAAACTCATGCGCTTCGAGGGTGCAGCCGGCGGTGAAGGCCGCCGGATAGAAATACAGCACGACCGGACCCCTCTTGAGCGCTTCGGCGAGGGAGAATTTGAACGGCTTGCCGCCGAGTGAGGCCTGGGTCGTGAAATCCGGCGCCGGCGCGCCCGGCTTCAAAGCTGCGAAGGCAGTGCCCGTGCACGCCGCCATCAATACCCAGCCCGCCAGCGATGCCCTGCCCAAGAACCACTCCATGGGTGCTGCGCCCCTAAGGTCCCTCGACCGTATAGCCTTCGGCACGAAATCTCGCCAGCGGCCCATCGGCCGCGAGCAGCTCATAGATCGGGCGCATCGCGAAACTGACCCGATCTGTCATCAGGGCCCATTCCGCATCATTGTCCCAGGCCGCCGCCGCGCGCTCGAACAGCGCCCGCATGCGCGGCGCGTTCGAGAGTGCGCTGATGCACGCTTCACGCTGATCGGCGAAGCTCAGCTGGCGCAGTCGATCCACGTCGCCCACCGCCCAGGCCGCCGCGCGCTGCTGCATGCGCGGCAGATCGGTCTCGAGTCGCGCGATCGTGGTCTCCAGACAGTTGACCTCCAGGCTCGGCGGCAGTTCGCTGACCTCCCGCAGCGTACCGGACGGATCCTCGACCGCGAGCATGGCGCGCCGCACGGGCACATGCTGCTGCGAGGCGAGTTTGAGGACGGTCTGCTCCGCCTGATCGTGCCAGCTCAGACCCGCCGCATCCATGGCCTGCTGGTAGAGTCGCAGCGCCGCGAACGCAGGCCGCAGGGCCTCGATGCGGCCATCATCCGGGTCAAAGCGTGCCTTCTGGATCTCGAAGCGGGTATAGAGCGGGGCTGGCAACCAGTCCTTGAGCGCCGATTTGTTGGGGTTCTTCTGCGCGCCGCGCCACTGAAAATAAAGCCGCAGCTCGGCAATCGGTCCGATGTTCGCCGACACCGACGGACCGCTCGCAAGCACCTGCTGACTCTGGCCGATCGCGGTCTCGACTTCACTCGAGCGCCAGCGCATCTTGCGCGGCAGATGACCGAGCGTACCGAGTACCCAGAGCACGTGATCCCCGTGCGTGACTTTCCACAGCCTCGGTCCCGGCCGCTCGCCGATGATCCGGATCTCCTCGATCTGCCCCGCCGGCGGCGCCGGGCTCGATGCCGGGGCGGCCGCGGCGCCCGAGACGCTGAGCCAGAGCGCCCCGGCAAGGCTCAGCGCGGCTGCGCTGCCGCTCATGTCGATTCCTTCAGTGCCGCGATGTCGCGATGATCGGGTGCCCTGGGGGCACCCGCGATTCGGTTGCCCGCAGCGCCGAGCGCGCGAAACTCGGCGATGACCTGGGGCACGGCGCTGTCATGGAACGGCGCCATCAGATGCACTCCGGCCACGCCCGGAATATCCTTGAGCTCCTGCATGAGTTCAAGACAGATGCGCTGGCCTTCAGCGCGCTGATCCGCAGCGCCCTCGAGTCGCCGGATCAGCGCATCCGGGATGATCGAGCCGTAGAGGCGATCCCGGATCCAATGCGCCGAGCGTGCGGAGGCCAGGGGCGCAAGGCCAATGAGCAGGTAGGCGCGCTGCGCGATGCCGTGTTCCACCAGACGCGCGAGGTAGCGTCGCACGACAGCGGCGTCCATGCAGAACTGGGTCTGGATGAACTGCGCGCCGGCATCGAGCTTGCGCTGCAGGTGCGTGGGCCGCCAGTCCGGGGGCGGATCGATCGGTGAGTCTGCGGCACCCAGGAAAAAATCCATGCTGCCACCGACCGCGCGTCCATGCGGCAATTCGCCCCGATCGCGCAATCGCGCGGCGGTAGCGAGCAGCGAGTTGGTGTCCAGATCGAATACCGCCTTCGCCTCGGGTTGATCCCCGGCGCTCGGCTCATCGCCTCTGAGCACCAGCACATTACGCACGCCCAGCGCGGCCGCTCCGATCAGCAGACTCTGCAGGGCGATGCGATTGCGATCGCGGCAGGTCAGCTGCAGCACCGGCTCGAGACCCGCATCGGCGAGCAACGTTGCCGCGCTCAATACATCCAGATGAGCGCGCGCGCCGGCCCCATCCGTGATGTTGACGGCGTCGGCAAGGCCTCGCAGGGGCGCGGCCCGCTCGATCAGGTTCTGCGGATCGGCTGAGAGCGCCGGCGTGATTTCCGCCGTGATGGCAAACTCCCCGGCGCGCAGGCGCCGCTCGAGCACTCCAGAGGCCGCGCCCGGGGCCATGCGCTCAGGGACTGAGTCGATCAATTTGCAGTGCTCGCGAACCGCTCTGGCCCGCCACGGTGCTGATCTCCCCATACAGATCCCCGCTCTGGGGCAGTGGGTTGCCCGAAGCGGAGATACGTGCCACCACCGCCACGCTCTGCCCAGGCCGCACGCCGTGGCCGGCGACCATCGCGTCGGCGGCCGAGAGCTCGACATCCTGCGGCAGCCGCAAAGCGCTGCGCTTGACCGCCAGTGGTGCCCCGCCGTCGGGCGAGCGCACGAATACGTACAGCGAGGCGTCCGCCGGCACTTTTCCGCTCAAGCCCGGGGCCAGCGTGACGTGCAGATGAATAGCCGTGGCGGCGTCGGTCGGCGGCGGGGCCGAGGGCGGTGCATTGTGCGTTTGCCGATCGATCTCATCGATCTGGCGCTGCAGGGCGACGCGTACACCCTCCGGAGGCGAGAGCGCCAGCATCGCCGAGAATCGATCACGCGCCACCTCGAGGTGCCCCTGCTGATAGGCGCTCAGTGCGCCATAGAACAGCGCCTTGGGGGAATGCGGATCGAGCTGCAACGCGCGGTCGAGCAATTCCGGCGCCTTGGCCACCTGCTCGCTGTCCCCGCTGAGCAGCATGGTCTCGGCGATGCCAGCGAGCGCGGCGGCGTTGCCGCCCGGGGCGAGACGATTGGCGCGCCCGAAACTGCGCTGCGCCATCGAATAGCGTCCAATGTCGTTGTAAGCCTGTCCGAGCTCGAGCCAGCCGTTGATATCGCCGGGGTTGCGCTCGAGCCCTCGCACCAGCCTCGAGATGCTCTGATTGGATTGAGCCGCGGCGGCGGCGTTGCTCCAGCCGCGATCCCCGAGCTTGAGGTAGCTCAACGCGCCGGCGCCCCCGAGCACGAGCACGCACAGCAGTGCGAGCCACGGAGCGCGCGGCGCGTCAGCTTGCGTGCGCAGTAATGGCCGGGCCAGAAAGGCGGCAGCCAGCATGCTCAGCATGATGGCAACGATGATGAAGAGTGTCATCGTTCGAGCGGCTCGCCGTCCGCTCCCGGCTCCTCGACATCGACGCGCCGTTGCCGGTCGCGCAATACCCGCACGGCGATGATGAGTCCGATCAGCATGAACACGCCGGGTGCGCCCCAGAGCCAGGCGTTGCGCCAATTCATGCGTGGACGGAACAGGATGAACTCGCCGTAGCGCGCGACCATGTGATCGCGGATCTGCTCATCGGACTGTCCGGCCAGTAGCAATTCGCGCACCGTACGGCGCAGATCCGAGGCGAGCCCCACCGGGGAGTCGGCCAGGGATTCGTTCTGACACTGCATGCAGCGCAGCTCGTGCGTGAGATCGAGGTAACGCTGCTGCATGAGCGGATCGGGCAACGGCGGCGTGTTGTCGACCGCCAGGGCGGCGCCCGCACACAGCAGAGCGCCCAGTACGAACAGTGCGCGCACGCTCATTGCAGACGGGGCAGAATTTCCCGCTCCCAGACCTGTGGCGTCATGGCGCCGATTTGCTTGTAGACCACGGTACCGGCCGGATTGACCAGGAAACTCTCGGGCGCGGCATACACGCCCCAGTCGATGGCCACGCGTCCTTCGCGATCCGCGCCGATGTGCTGGTAGGGATTACCGAGGGCGGCGAGCCACGATCTGGCTTCCTCATCGTTATCCTTCCAGTCGATGCCGATGATCGGCACGCGCCCCTGCTGCTTGATCTGCAACAGCGTGGCGTGCTCGGCGCGGCATTCCTCGCACCAGGTGCCCCAGACGTTGACCAGCGACCAGTGTCCCCGCAGCTCCTTGGAATCGAGCGGGCTGGCGGCATCGAGCAGACCCGGCAGGACAAAGCTGGGGACCGGTTTGCCAAGCAGCGGCGAGACGATCAAACCCTTCTCCGACGCGTGTCGCAGGCCGACGATGAGCACCACGAGCAACAGCGCGAAGCCGCCGAGCGGGAGCAGGAAGCGGTTCAAGGCCCGCTACCCGGACTGTGAGCTGCCGTGCCTGCCGGCAGAGCCATGGGCTGTGTCGCGCCGCTCAGCGCGCTCGCGCGCTGGCGCCGTCCGATCACGGTAATCACGCCGCCGATGGCCATGATGAGGGCGCCGAGCCAGATGAAGCGGATCAATGGCCGGTATTGCAGCCGCAGACTGTAGGCGCCGTCGCCGACGTCCTCGCCGAGCGCGGCGAGCAGATCGCGATTGAGTCCCGGTGCGATCGCCGCCGTGGTCTGCACGCTGCCCTGAACCCAGTAGCGCCGCTTCTCGGGCCGCAGCACAGTGACGGGCTTGCCCGCGCGGCTCACGCTGACCGTGCCGCGCACGCCCTCATAGTTCGGTCCCTCGATGTTCTCGACCCCATCGTAGCGGAAACTGTAGGCGCCGAGCTGTGCGGATT
This sequence comes from Steroidobacteraceae bacterium, assembly GCA_049508555.1. GTDB lineage: Bacteria > Pseudomonadota > Gammaproteobacteria > Steroidobacterales > Steroidobacteraceae > FEN-1191. The sequence continues at coordinate 5,288 of JBELAR010000042.1, read as the reverse complement.
GACCCGACTTCAACGCCACGTCGAGCTCGATGCTGTTGGATTTGACGAAAGTGATGCCGAGCACGAAGAGTCCGACGCCGATATGCGCCACGCTCATGCCGAGCAGCGGCGCCGGCACGCGCAGCCCGCGGCGCAACCGGTCGAGCGGATCGTAGAGCGAGGAGAGAATGATCCAGCAGCCGAGCGTCGCACCGATCGGTGTGAGCGGCATCGGCTGCGCATAGACGCCGATCACCAGGGCGACAGCCAGCACCAGCGACAGTGCGAGCGTAAGCAGCAGCGGGCGGCGTGATTCGCGCAGCGCGCCGCGACGCCAGCGCGCGTGGATGCCCAGGGCGAGCAGTGAGAGCAAGGGCAGGATCGGGACCAGAAAGCTCGGGTTGAAATACGGCGGCCCGACCGAGAGGGTGCCGAGCCCCAGGGTGTCGGCAATCAGCGGCGCCATCGTGCCGCCGAACACGACCGCGGCGGATATGACCAGCAGCAGATTGTTGAACAGCAGGAATGCCTCGCGCGAGAGGATCTCGAAACCCGCGGGCGAGCGCATGCCGGGGGCGCGCCACGCATAGAGCCCGAGCGCACCGCCGATCATCACGATCAGGAACACGAGAATGAATACGCCGCGCCTGGGATCGGCCGCGAAGGAATGCACGGACACGAGCACGCCGGAGCGCACGAGGAAGGTACCGAGCAGGCTCAAGGAGAAGGCCGCCACCGCCAGCAGCAGCGTCCAGCTCTTGAACAGCCCCCGCCGCTCGGTGACGGCGATCGAATGAATCAGCGCCGTGCCGACCAGCCAGGGCATGAACGAGGCGTTTTCCACCGGATCCCAGAACCAGAAGCCACCCCATCCCAGTTCGTAGTAGGCCCACCAGCTGCCCAGGGCAATGCCCCAGGCCAGGAAGGCCCAGGCGATCACGGTCCAGGGCCGCATCCAGCGCGCCCAGAGCTGATCGCGCCGACCCTCGATCATGGCCGCACAGGCGAAGGCGAAGCTCACGGCGAAGCCGACGTAGCCGGTATAGAGAATCGGCGGATGCACGGCGAGCGCGAAGTCCTGCAGGACCGGATTCAAATCGTTGCCATCCGGTGCGGCCGGCAGCAGCCGCGCGAAGGGATCCGAGGTGCAGAGCGTGAAGAGCAGGAAACCGAAACTGATCAGACCGAGCACGCCGATGACACGCGCTCCGAACGCGGCGGGCAGATAGCGCAGACGCGCCACGACGGCCATCGTCCAGCCCCCCAGCACGGCGATCCACAGCAGCAGCGAGCCCTCGTGCGCGCCCCAGAGCGCGCTGATGCGGTAGAACAGGGGCAAGGCGGCATTGGAGTTCTCAGCCACATAGCGTACCGAGAAGTCGTCCTGCACGAAGGCATTGACCAGCACCCCCGTCGAGAGTGCGAGGAACACGAACTGACCCGTCGCCGCCGAGGGCGCAGCGGCCAGCCAGCGCTCGCGCGCGAGGGCCGCGCCGGCGAGACCAAAGAAGGCCTGGGCCGCTGCGAGCAATAGCGCGAGTATCAAGGCGTAATGGCCCAGCTCCACCACCATCAGCGCGGCTCCTGCGCGAGTGCCGGAGGTGTCGGGGCGCCCGTTGCCAGCGCTGCGCCGCCGTTCGCGGCCTCACTGGCCGCGTTGCTCGCAGCCGCCTGCTGCAACGAGCGCGCGACCTCGGGCGGCATGTATTTCTCATCGTGCTTGGCGAGCACTTCATCGGCCATGAAATTCCCGCGCTCATCGAGGCGTCCGTGCGCCACGACGCCCGCGCCCTCACGGAACAGATCCGGCAGCACCTTGTCGTAATGCACCGGCACACTGTGCCTGAAATCCGTCACCACGAAGCGCACCTCGAGTGAGCCCGGCGTGCGCACCACGCTGCCCTTCTCGACCATCCCACCCAGCCGAAAGCGCTGCCCCGTGCGCACCTCTCCGGCTGCGATCTTGCTCGGATCGAAATAGAACATGACGTTCTGCTCGAACGCGCGCAGCGCCAGCGCGCCCGCGAGGCCGACTCCGGCCAGTATCGCGAGCACCCAGTACAGACGCCGTCTTCGCGCCGTCATGAGGCCACCGCCGCGCCCAGCGCGGCCATGCGCCGTCGCGCGTCGAGCTGGGCCAGGCGCAGCGAGCGGCGCGCCCAGAGGATGTTCAGGCCGATGACGATTGCGCTCAGCCCATAGCAGGGCCAGACGTAGCGCGCGTAGCCACCCATGGCGAGGAAGTGCGATATGTTCAAAGCAATGCCCTCAGGACTCCTCGAGTGCCGCGGCGATCCAGCGCGCATTGCGCTCGCGCCGCAGCACCTCCCCGCGGGCACGCGTGAGCAGCAACGCCACGAAATACAGGCTGAAGCCGAGCAGCATGAGCAGCAACGGCACGAGCATCGAGGCCGGCATCGTCGGCCGGCCGATCCGCATGACGCTCGGCGCCTGATGCAGCGAATTCCACCAGATCACCGAGTAATGAATGATCGGCACGTTGACCACGCCGACGATCGCCAGCACGGCGCTGGCTCGATCGGCGCGGGGAGTGTCGTCAATTGCGTTGCGTAGCCCCATATATCCCAGATACAAAAACTGCAATATCAGTTCCGAAGTGAGCCTCGGATCCCACTCCCAGTAGGTGCCCCACATCGGGCGGCCCCAGAGCATACCGGTGACCAGGGCGAGGGCGGTGAATGAGGCGCCGATCGGTGCGCAGCTGGCCGCCACCGCATGTGCGACGTTCATGCGCCAGATGAGCCCGACGGCGGCGCTCGTGGCCATCACGACATAGACCATGAGCGAGAGCCATGCGGCCGGCGCGTGCACATAGATGATCCGGAAGCCATCGCCCTGCTGATAGTCCGGGGGCGCCAGCCCCAGGCCCCCGATGAGGCCGGCCACGCACAGGATCAGCGCCGGCCAGGCGAACCAGGGTACCAGACGGCGCGCGAGCCGATAGAAATGCGGCGGCGAGCCGAAGCGATGGAACCAGACCCAGGCCAAGTTCTCCTCCAGAAGTACTATTCCAGACCGATGCGCACCGAGGCCGCGAGCGCCCAGGGACTCAAGCTCGCCGCCAGCACCGCTATCGCCCCGAGCAGATTCAGCGGTGCGCTCGGCCATTCGCCTTGGATCGCGAGCGTCGTCGCACGCGCGCCAAAGATCAAAACCGGCACCGCCAGCGGCAGCACCAGTAACGCCAGCAGGGGACCGTTGCGCCGCAGGCTCAAGGTCAGGCCCGCCCCCACCGCTCCAATCAGACTCAGCGCGAGCGTGCCGAGCAGCAGTGCCGCCAGGATGGCTGCGATGGCGCCGTACGGTACCCCAAGCGCGGTCGCGGTCAATGGCGCGATGAGGACCAGCGGCAATCCCGTCAGCAGCCAGTGCACGGCGGTTTTCGCCAGCAGCAGAGCCGCAAACGGCTGACCGCACAATGCCAGCTGCTCCAGTGTTCCGTCCTGCGCGTCGTCACGGAACAAAAGATCCAGCGCCAGAAGCGAGGATAACAGCGCACCGACCCAAAGCGCAGCCGGGGCGATGTCCCGCAATAGCGACAGGTCCGGGTCCAGTGCCAGCGGGAACAGGGTGGTCACCACGACAAAGAAGCCCAGGGGCAGCAGACTGTCGCCGGAGCGGCGCATGGCCAGCCGCAGATCACGGGCCATCAGCGACGCGGCCGCGGCCAGGAACGGGACCCGGGGCGTGCTCATTGCAGCGCCAACGTGCGCAGCGTGTCCGCATCGAGCCCGAGCTGCTGATGCGTTGCCACCACGGCCGCTCCCCCCGCCGCCAGGTGGCGCTGCAACAGGGTCCGAAGCAGCCCCTGACCCGCCGTGTCCAGGTTCGATGCCGGCTCATCCAGGATCCACAGTGCGGCATCCATGAGCATGAGGCGCGCGAGCGCGACGCGCCGGCGCTGTCCGGCCGAGAGGCGCCGCACGAGTACGGCAGCCTGCTCGGCGAGTCCGACGCTGCTCAAGGCGGCCGCGTATTGCGCGCGCTGCAACCGCCGCCGCAGCGCCGTGCCGTAATGCAGATTCTCGATCGCGGTCAGATCCCCTTTGAGACCATTATCGTGGCCCAGGTAGGCGAGCTGCGCATGGAAGAGGCTCGGGTCGGAAGTAATGTCCGTGCCGCACCAGCACACGCGGCCGTGCTCGAGCGGCAACAGCCCGCACAGCGCTCGCAGCAAGCTCGTCTTGCCCGAGCCATTGGCCCCCGTGACCTGCAGACAGTGTCCGGCGTTCACGGCAAAGGACAGCCCGCGCAGGACATGGACCTCGCCGCGCCACAGATGCAGATTTTCGGCGCTGATGTCGTTCACAGGGTCGCACGGGGTGGGGGGGTGCCCCCGCCCGGGGCATAGAGGTGATCGGCTCGCGCCTCGAAGGCGGCGATGCTCTGCTCGATGGAGTCCGGCAGCATCCGGCTCGCGAAGGGTTGCAGCAGCGCGGAGCTCAGCTCGAGCCGCGCGACGATGCTCAGACGCGCACCGCCGGCGGGCTGTGCCCACACCAGCATCGATTGACTGTAATGGCGAAAATGCGCGTCATCGGACCCGATATCGATACGGCTGGGTCGATGGAGCACGGCCCTCGATACGAACGGCAGGCGCACCGGTCCGAAGCCCAGCACCTGCTCCACGTCGCAAACGTTGCCCTCGCGCCGCAGAATCCGTGCGGATATCCAGCCCGGCAGAAACTCGGGGTAGCGCTCCACGTCGGCCACGAGATCGAATAACTGCTCGCCGCTGTGGGGCAGCAGCCGTCCGAATTTTTCGATCGTCGTGCTCAAGCGGCTATCATAGCCAGGGTATGGTGGAAAAACGGAGAGACCGCCGGTGCATCGCTCGCATTCATGGAAGAGTTGGCTGTCGATCGCCGGGCTCCTGGCAAGCGGGACGTGCGCCGCGGCCAATAGTTCGAACGGCTATCCACGAGGCGCCATCACGCCGGAGTCCACCGCGACCAAAGCCGGCTGTTCGGCCTGTCACGCCCTGGACCATAAGGTCCTGGGCCCTTCCTACCAGGACATCGCCGCGCGCTACAAGGAGGACCCTAAGGCGGCTGAAGCCCTCTCAGCCACGCTGCGCAGCGGTAGCCGGGGCGTCTGGGGTGCGCTCGCGATGCAGCCCGTGACCACGACGACGGTCAGTGACGCCGATCTCGCTGCCATCGTGGCCTGGATCCTCAGCCAGTAGAGCGTTTGAACCCTTGGGCACGGCAGGGCGTTCACCGGTACACTGCCGAGCGGGCCCCGGTGGCGAAACTGGTAGACGCAGCGGACTTGAAATTTGAGCGGCA
>JBELAR010000041.1:0-14577 GCA_049508555.1 Steroidobacteraceae bacterium | reverse complement strand
CACGCAGTCGGCGTCGCGGCAAGTTATGCGAGCTGTAGAAATTTGCGCAATCGGGCAGCCTGCTGCTCGGTATGTCCGTCGTCGCGCTCACGGACATCAGCGGCACGCAGATCGATGACCAGTAACGGTTGACGCAGGCCGCGCGCCTCGGCGCGGATGCTTTCGGTGTCCGGCGAGAGCACGACGCGTCCGATCTGCGCGGGGCGCTGCTGCAGCAACGCCGCGGCGATTCCGACCCCGCTCTCGTGTGCGAGCAGATCCACGTGGCGCAGCCGCATCGACTCCAGGAAGTCCCCGAGCGCTTCGGCGAGTTCGAGCTGCGTGAGGTGTTCGGAGGAACCGTCCGATTCGCCGCAACCCGGCAGATCCGGCGCATAGACCGAGCGGTCGCGCCCTAGCGGCAACAGCAAGGGCCCGAAGAAACGCCCCGAGCCAGGCCGGCCCGGGATGCACAGTAGCGTCGTCGCCTCATCGAAACCCCCGCCGGACGGAATGGCATAGTGCACGTGCAATTGGCCGTACCGGCAGTCGAAATATGCGCGACGCACGCGCGGTTCCATCGGCACGGGTTGTGTGACATGTCGGGCTTTGATCATGAACTTCAGGCACCCCTTTCCAAGGTCGCGCGCCGTGCGCTGCGCCCGGCGCCGGCGGCGCTGCGGCGCGCTCGCCTGGCTAATCGATCGGCCGATTATTCCTGAATGCAACGCTTAACCTTGCGACCCATTACCCAACTTCTGCTACGGAACACCGTGGCTGGGCCGCAAGCGAGACGGGATGCCGCGTACTTGACATAATGCGCTAACGCGACCCGGTTGCGGGATCGGCAAGCCACAGTGTGTGGCGGGCGGCGGGCGGCTTCAAGCGCCGCCGGCTGACGCTCTAGAACATGCCGGAGGGATCGATGTCCCCGGGCGGCGAACCCTGCGGGCGCGCCGAGATGAAATCCCCGGTGATCATGGCGTCATAGCTGAGCCCGGGACCGACCATCGGGTACACGCCGGCGTCGGGATCAATGATGACCTCGAGAAACGCCGGACCCTTGAAGCTCAGAAACTCGCGGACCACCGAGGGCACATCCTGCTTGCGATCGAGTCGTCGCGCCCATTGAAATCCGTCGGCGCCCGCGGCGCGTACGAAATCCTTCTTGTGCAGCGACTTGTCGCTGCCCGATAACCGGCCCTTGAAGAACAGCTTCTGCCACTGCTTGACCATGCCGTCGCCGAAGTTGTTCAGCACCACGACTTTGATGGGCAGATCGTATGTGGTCACCGTCTCGAGCTCGCCGATGTTCATGCGAATGCTCGCATCGCCGTCGAAATCGATGACCAGGCGGCCAGGGTGCGCGATCTGCGCACCGATTGCCGCCGGCAGGCCGAAGCCCATCGTGCCCATGCTGCCGGACGTGAGCCATTGTCGTGGGCGGCGGAAGTCGAACATCTGCGCCGCCCACATCTGGTGCTGGCCTACACCGGTACTGATGATCGCCTCGCCGCGAGTGTGCCGGTTGATCTCCTCGATCACGAAGTGCGGCTGCACGAGCTCGCTGTTGCGGTCATAGTTCATCGCGTGCGCCGCCCTGAGCTCGTGCATGTGCCGCCGCCAGGGCGCGAAATCCGGCTTCACAGCCTGGCGCGCCGCGTACGCACTGAGCACGCCCAGGGCTTCGGGTAACAGGCCGACGTGGCTCCAATGCACGTTCTTGACCTTGTTGATCTCGGCGCGATCCACGTCCAGATGGGCGATACGGCGCGCGTTGCGCGCAAACTTCTTCGGATCCCCGGCAACGCGATCGTCGAAGCGCGCTCCGATCGCGATCAGGAAGTCGCAGTCGTCAACCGCGTAGTTCGCGAAAGCCGCACCGTGCATGCCGAGCATGCGCATCGAGAGGGGATCAGTCGTATCGAGCGCGCCGATGCCCATGAGGGTCGTCACGACGGGAATACCGAGCTGCTGCGCGAATTCGGTCAGGGCGGGGGCCGCATTGCCATTGATCACGCCACCGCCCGCGTAGATCATCGGCCGCTGCGATTGCGCGAGCAGTTGAAAGAAACTGGCCGCCTGCGCTTCGCTCAGGGCATTCGTCGTGATCTCGCGCAGGCGCTGGCGGTAGCCGGGAATCGCGAGCTGGCCGGTGCCGCGGAACACGCTGGCCGCGGTCTGCACGTCTTTTGGAAGATCGACGACCACCGGACCGGGCCGGCCGGTGCGTGCGATCTCGAACGCGGTGCGCATGGTGGCCTCGAGGCGCTGCGGATCGGTCACCAGAAACACGTGCTTCGCGATCGAGCCCATCATGGAGGCAACGGGCGCCTCCTGAAACGCATCGGTGCCGATCGCGGCCGTCGCCACCTGACCGCAGAGCACGACGATGGGCACCGAGTCCGCCATGCAATCGCGCACTGGCGTAACCGTGTTGGTTGCACCGGGACCCGATGTGACCAGACACACCCCGACGCGCCCGCTCGCGCGCGCATACCCGGCAGCCATGAAGCCCGCGCCCTGCTCATTGGCCGGCACGATCAGCGGCACCTGGAGGCCGCCGCTGCTTTTCTGCTCCTCGTTGAAGGTGAACACGGCGTCGTAGGTCGGCAGGATGGCCCCGCCGCTGTAACCAAAGATCGCCTCGGCGCCCTCATCGGCGATGACCTGCACGATGATTTGGGCCCCGGACATGGCCTTGCCGGCCAACGGGTGGGCCGCAGGACGCACCAGAATCGCGCCGTCACTCATGCGTCGATTATGGCCGACGCGGCCCGCAATTGGCTATTCTGCACGGCTTGGCCCCCTAATACAGCATAGCCATGCGACACATCATCGGCATTCTGCTGCAGAACGAAGCCGGCGCGCTCACGCGCGTGGCCGGCATGTTCTCCAGCCGCGGCTACAACATCGAATCCCTCGCGGTCGCGCCGACCGACGATCCAACGGTCTCGCGGATCACGCTCGTGACCAGCGGCTCGGAGGCCGTGATCCTGCAAATCGCCAATCAGCTCAACAAGCTCATCGATGTCGTCAGCGTGGAGGACATGACGCGTGGGGAGCACATCGAGCGCGAGCTCGTGCTGCTCAAGCTGCGCATCGATGCGGCACGCCGCGATACCGTGCGCGGTTATGTCATCCGCACCGGCGGCAGGGTGCTCGATCCGGCCAGCGAGTGCTTCATCGTCGAGCTGCTCGGCAGCGAAGCGGAGATCGCCGGCTTCATGCGCGAGCTCGCACGGCACGCCGAACTGATCGAGGTCGTGCGCAGCGGCGCGTTGGGCATGAGCCGCAGTCAGCGCGCGCTCAGACTGGTCGAATAGCCGCTGGAATCAGCACCGAGGCCCCAACGGTGCGTCGCATCTCGAGATCGCGATGGGCCTGGGCCGCGTCCGACAGGGGGTAGCGCTGGCCGATGGAGACGCGCAATTTGCCGGCACGCACCCGGGCGAACAGGGCGCGTGCCGCGCTCTCGAGCTCCGTCGGCGAGGCGATGTAATCGAACAGCGACGGGCGCGTCAGAAACAGCGAGCCGCGCCGAGCGAGCTCGAGCGGTGCCACTGCCGGGGCCGGTCCCGAGGCGTTACCGAAACTGACCATCATGCCGCGCCGGCGCAGGCAGTCCAGGGACTCGAAGAACGTGTCCTTGCCGACCGAATCGTAGACGACGTCGGCCATGCGGCCGCGGGTATAACTGCGCACCGAAGCGACGATGTCATCGCGCCCGGCCACGAACACGCGATGACAGCCCTGGCGCCGCGCGAGCTGGACCTTGGCGTCGCTGCCGACGATGCCCATGACGCGCGCTCCGAGCGACCGCGCCCATTGTGTGAGCAGCGAGCCGACGCCGCCGGCGGCAGCGTGAATCAGCACGTACTCGCCGGGCTCCACGTGATACGTGCGGCGCACCAGGAACTCGGCCGTGAGGCCCTTGAGCATGAGCGCTGCGGCCTGCTCGTCGCTGATGCTGGCCGGTAGCTTGACCAGCCGGGCCGCAGAGATGTTGCGGCGCTCGCAATAGGCACCGCTACCGGCATGCACATAGGCCACGCGCTGCCCCAGCTTCAGGCTCCGGACGCCTCGGCCCAGAGCCACCACGACGCCAGCGGCCTCGCGGCCCGGCGTCTCCGGCAAGGGGCGAGCGTACAGGCCGCTGCGGTCATAGATGTCGATGAAATTGACGCCGACGGCCGTGTGGCGCAGTTGCACCTCGCCTCGGCCAGGGGGAGGCAGTTGCTGGGACTCCCATTTGAGCACTTCGGCGCCGCCGTGCTCGTGGAAGACGATGGCATTGGAGGCTACCGGCTTCATGCGCTACCCGGTCGAGCGCTCCTCAGAGCGCCGCGTTGTCGGTTTCCCCGGTACGAATGCGAATGACACGGCTGATGTCGGTGATGAATATCTTGCCGTCACCGACCTTGCCAGTCTTGGCGGCCTTGAGCACAGCCTCGACCACCTGATCGACCAGCTCGGAGCGAACCGCCACCTCGACGCGCGTCTTGGGCACGAAATCCACCACGTACTCTGCCCCACGGTACAGCTCGGTATGGCCCCGCTGCCGCCCGAACCCCTTGACCTCCGTGACGGTCATTCCCGACACGCCAATCTCGGACAGCGCCGCGCGGACATCGTCGAGCTTAAAGGGCTTGATAATCGCGGTGACCAGTTTCATGTGGAACTCCCGCCTCCGTTCTTGTTGGACTGGCGACTATGGAATCGGCGTCAATTCGAGTGCACCTTTCGTGCCATTGAACCTGGCTTGCAAATGCGGCGTTCGGACGCGCGTCTGACCCAGCTCCAGGCAATCTAGCACCATTCCGGGGCAAAATACCCCGAGCCACGCCCGTTTATCAGGCCGAATTATCCGCACACTGTCCGCCGCGCGCCAGAGGGCTCACACCAGCACGATCAATAGATCCTTGGCGTCCACCTGCATATTGGGCTGCACCAGCACTTCGGCGACCTGACCATCGATTTCCGCGCGCACCGCGGCCTCCATTTTCATGGCTTCCAGGGTCGCGACCACATCGCCGCGGCTGACGCGTTGTCCGACCGTGACCCCGATCGTGGCCACGGTTCCGGGCATCGGCGCGCCGATGTGGCGCAGATTGCCGGCATCGACCTTGCGCGGCGGGGGACGCTTGGGCTTCTGGCCGCGATCCGTGACCCGAATGGATCGCGGCTGGCCATTGAGTTCGAAGAACACCGTGCGCGTGCCATCCTCCAGCGGTTCACTCTGCGTCACGTATCGAACGATGAGCATCTTGCCGCGTTCGAGATCGATACTGATCTCCTGTCCGGGCTTCATGCCGTAGAAAAAGACCGAGGTGGGCAGAATCGCCACGTCGCTGTAGCGGCGGCGGTCGGCGGCGTAATCGCTGAACACCTTCGGATACATCAGATAGGACGCGAACTGCTGATCGGTCACTGCGTGCGCGACGCGCGTGCTCGCCTCGAGCCGCAGTTGCTCCAGATCCGCCGGCGGCATTTCCGCGCCCGGGCGCAGCTTGCGCGGCGCCGCGCCCTGCAACACCTTGTGCTGCAGGGCCTGCGGAAAGCCGCCGTAGGGCTGACCGATATCGCCGTGAAAGAACTGCACCACGGATTCAGGAAAGGCGATTTCGGTGAGCGGATCCTGCACCTGGGCGCGCGTGAGGCCCGCCGTCACCATGAGGACCGCCATGTCGCCGACGACCTTGGAGGTTGGCGTCACCTTCACGATGTCGCCGAACATCTCATTGACCTCCGCATAGGCGCGCGCGACCTCGGGCCAGCGCGAATCCTCGATACCGAGCGAGCGCGCCTGTTCGCGCAGATTGGTGTACTGGCCGCCGGGCATGCCGTGCACGTACACCTCCGAGGCGCCGGCGCGATTGTCGGCCTCGAATGCGACATAGCTCTTGCGCACCTGCGCCCAGTAGTGCGAGATCGTGCGGATGTGATCGGTGTCCAGACCCGGATCGCGTGGCCCATAGCGCAGCGCCTCGACGATCGATCCGAGGTTGGGCTGCGAGGTCAGGCCGCTCATCGAATCCATCGCGGCATCGACCGCGTCAGCGCCCGCGGCGATCGCCGCAAACACGCTCGCCGCGGCGATGCCGCTGGTGTCGTGTGTGTGAAAGTGGACCGGCAGGCCGGTCTCCTCTTTCAGGGCTTTGATCAGATCGTAGGCCGCGCGCGGCTGGCACAGGCCCGCCATGTCCTTGATACCCAGAATGTGAGTGCCGGCGGCCTTGAGCTCCCGCGCCAGTCCCAAATAGTAATCCAGATGGTACTTGCGCTCGTGCGGACTGCTCAGGTTGCCGGTGTAGCAGATCGCGGCCTCGCACAGCCGGCCACTCTCGCGCACCGCGTCCATCGCCACGCGCATGTTCTCGACCCAGTTGAGCGAATCGAAGACGCGGAACAGGTCGATACCGGCCTGGGCCGATTGCTGCACGAAGTAGCGCACGACGTTATCCGGATAGTTGGTATAGCCGACCGCATTGGCTGAGCGCAGCAGCATCTGCAGCAGCAGGTTCGGCATCGATTCGCGCAGCTTCGCCAGACGCTCCCATGGGTCCTCCTTGAGGAAGCGCATGGCCACATCAAAGGTCGCGCCGCCCCAGCATTCCACCGAGAACAATTGCGGCAGCAGCGCCGCGTACGCCGGCGCGATCGCCGCCATGTCGATCGTGCGCATGCGCGTGGCGAGCAGCGACTGGTGTGCATCGCGCATGGTGGTGTCGGTGAGCAGCACGCGATGCTGGCTGCACATCCATTGCGCAAAGCGTTCGGCCCCGAGCTCATCCAGGCGCTGCTTGCTGCCGGGCGGTGCCGCAAGCGCCGGCGGCAGCTCGACCGGCAGGCGTGGCGGCCGCACCGAGACCAGCCGCTCGGGCCGCGCGCGGCCCTGGACTTCGGCGTTGCCGTTGACGACGGTCTCGGCCAGATGCGTGAGGATGCGCGTGGCTCGGTCCCGCCGCTCCGGCGAGGCAAACAATTCGGGCGTCTCATCGATGAAACGCGTGGTGTATTGCCCGTGCGTGAAGCGCGGATGCGTGATGATCTGATCGAGAAAGCGCAGGTTGGTGGCGACGCCGCGGATGCGAAACTCCCACAATGAGCGGTGCATGCGGGCGATCGTCTCCTCGGCCGTCGCCGCCCAGGTCGTGACCTTGACGAGCAGAGAATCATAGGAACGGGTAATGACGGCGCCGGGATAGGCGGTGCCGGCGTCGAGCCGCACGCCGAAGCCGGCCGGGCTGCGGTAGGCGGTGATGCGTCCGTAGTCGGGGATGAAATTGTTGTACGGGTCCTCGGTGGTGATCCGGCATTGCAATGCGTTCGCGATCAGGCGCAGCTCGCTCTGCGGCGGAACGTTGCAGCCGGGCTCACCGATTCGCTCGCCATCGGCGATCCGAATCTGGGACTTGACCAGGTCGATGCCGGTCGCGCATTCGGTGACGGTGTGCTCGACCTGTATGCGCGGATTGACTTCGATGAAGAAGAACGCGCCGCTGTCGGCATCCTGCAGAAATTCCACCGTACCGGCGTTGCAGTACTGCGCGGCGCGAGCGATGCGCAGCGCCGCCTCGCACAATGCGGCGCGCTCGGCGTCCGAGAGAAACACGGCCGGCGCGCGCTCGACCACCTTCTGGTTGCGCCGCTGCACCGTGCAGTCGCGCTCGAACAGGTGCACCAGATTGCCGTATGCATCGCCCAGGATCTGCACTTCAAGATGGCGGGCGCGGCGCACGAGCTTCTCGAGGTAAACCTCGTCGTTGCCAAAGGCCGCCTTGGCTTCGCGGCGCGCCACGGGCAGCAGCTCGGCGAGCTCCGCGTCACTCTCGATCACGCGCATGCCGCGTCCGCCCCCGCCCCAGCTCGCCTTGAGCATGACCGGGTAGCCCACCTGCCGGGCCAGCGCGACACATTCGGCCATGCCGGCCGGCAACGGCGGGGTCGCCGGCATGACCGGCACGCCGGCGGCGATGGCCAGATTGCGCGCCGCGATCTTGTTGCCCAGCACACGCATCGTCGCCGGGCTCGGGCCCACGAAAATGATTCCCGCCGCTGCGCACTCCTGGGCGAATTCGGGGTTCTCGGACAGAAACCCGTAGCCCGGATGAATCGCATCGACCTGCGCCTCGCGCGCGACGCGCAGGATGTCGGGGATGTCGAGATAGGCTTCGATCGCACCCTTGCCCTCGCCGACCAGATAAGCTTCATCGGCCTTGGTACGGTGCAGGCCGAAACGATCCTCCTGCGAATAGATGGCGACGGTCCCGACGTTCAGCTCATTGGCCGCCCGCATCACGCGAATTGCAATCTCGCCCCGATTGGCGATCAGCAGTCGACGAATCCTGGTGAGCACTCTCGCGCCTCGTGTATCGCGTGCCTTGAGATTCTAATCGGCCAGATATGTGGCCAGGTAGTCTTGGAAACTGCCGCTGCGCGCAGCCTCGATCGCCGCGCTTTCACGCAGCGACTGCTGTACCTCGCCCTCGAATTCCCGCGTGCGCACCAACTCGGGCGGGAGCGAGTCCGTGAAATATTCCTTGTGCGCGCGCGAGACGCGCAGCCCCAGGGCCTGGAAGCTCTCGCCGTGCTGGCGGAGCTCGCGCAACAGCCGCGCCGAGGGCGTGTGCTCCACGTCCTCGAGCTTCAGAGCCTGTTCGCGCAGCGCGGCGCCGTACGGCCGGCCGGGATGCGAGGCATCGAGCAACTCGCAGATGCCCTCCATGGAATCGAGCAATTCGGCGCCCCAGCTGCGCATCGGGACCGCCCGCCCGTCGCGTGCGAGCGTCAGACCCGGCTCGCGCCCGCGCCGCGCGACCAGCAGATGGTTGCGCTCGATCTCCTGCTCCTCATCGCCGCCGATGAGTGGACTGTCCTTGAACAGCAGCACCAGCAACAGTGCCTCGAGAAAATACAGCTTGCGCAGGTTGACGCCGACCGGGTCGAAGGCGCTGTTGTCGAGCGCACGCACTTCGACATATTCGACACCGGCGCGCGCCAGCGCCTGGGCAGTCCGCTCCCCGGGGCGCGGCGTGCGCTTCGGGCGCACGTAGCTGTAGTACTCGTTCTCGATCTGCAGCGCGCTGGCGGAGAGCTGCTGGTATTCGCCGTCGAGCTTCACACCGAGGGCGAGAAAGGGCGGATGCGGCGTGTGAATCGCGCGGCGCAGATCATCCAGGTACTGCTGCAGACTGTTGACCGAGACCGACACCGCGGCCTGATTGCGATTGCGATAGCCGATGTCGCTCATGCGCAGCGATGTGGCGTGGGGCCCGATCAGCGTATCGGCGCCCAGCGGCTCGAGTCCCGCAAGGTCAGGGCCCTGTATAAAGGAGCGGCACAGCGCCGGTGACACGCCGAACAGATACGAGACGATCCAACCGTGCCGGCGATAGTTGCGCAGCAGTTCAAAGTAGCGGGCCGAAGTGAATTCCTGGCCGGGAGCGCGGTCCTGGCAGATCTCGGCATACAGCAGCCAGAACGACTCGGGTACGGAGTAGTTGAAGTGCACGCCGGAAATCGCCTGCATCATGCCGCCGTAGCGCACCTTGAGTCCGTGCCGGTAGATGTATTTCACGCGCCCCTGGTGCGAGTTGCCGTAACGGGCGATCGGCACGTCGTCATCGCCGCTGAGCTCGCAGGGCATGGAGGTGGCCCACAGCAGCTCATCGCCGATGCGGCGGTATACGAACTGATGCAGATCGCGCAGGTAGTCGAGCAATGCCGCGTTGTCGCTGAAAGTCGGCGTCACCAGTTCGATCAGCGACTCGGAATAATCGGTCGTGATGTGCGGATGGGTCAGGGCCGAGCCCAGCGATGGCGGATGCGGCGTGTGGACGATGCGCCCCGCGGGAGTCACGCGCAGCGATTCGCGCTCGATGCCCCGGCTGCCGCGCGCCAGCAGGTGATGCTCGCGGCTGTTGGTCAGCGCTGCCAGACGGCGCTCGAATACGCGATCTACGCCTGAAACACTCATCCATCCTCCACCTGTGCGGCCGGGCATGGCATCCTATCAGCCTCGTCGGGGAAAGAGCGGTCAGGTCACAGGAGGCGGACATGTTGATAGGAAACACCACGCAGCGCGTCGCCATCCTGGGCGGCGTGCGCATACCGTTCGCGCGCTCGCACGGCGCCTACGC
The DNA here is from genome assembly GCA_049508555.1 of Steroidobacteraceae bacterium. Classification (GTDB taxonomy): domain Bacteria; phylum Pseudomonadota; class Gammaproteobacteria; order Steroidobacterales; family Steroidobacteraceae; genus FEN-1191. The sequence continues at coordinate 4,456 of JBELAR010000041.1, read as the reverse complement.
CGGTACCGACAACCAGGATCTGCTCACTGCATCGCTGCGCGCACTGGTTGATCGATTCCATCTCCAGGGCGAGCGCCTGGGCGACGTGATTGCCGGGGCGGTCATCAAGCATCCCAAGGACTACAACCTCACGCGCGAGTCGTTGCTCTCCACCACGCTCGATCCGCATACGCCGGGGCTCGACCTGCAACGCGCCTGCGGCACCAGCCTCGAGGCAGCCATACTGATCGGCAACAAGATCGCCCTGGGCCAGATCGATGCCGGCATCGCCGCCGGGGTCGACGACATGAGCGATCCACCGGTCGTGTACCCAAAATCCTACCAGCGCCTGCTGCTCAAGAGTTACGGCGGCCGCACCGTCGGACAGCGCCTGCGTCCCTGGTTCGGATTGCGCGCCGCCGATCTGCGCCCGGTGCTGCCTGCGGTGGTGGAGCCGCGCACCGGACTGTCGATGGGACAGAGCTGCGAACTCATGGTCAAGACCTGGAAGATCAGCCGCGAGCAGCAGGATCGGATCGCCTATGAAAGCCATGTCAAGGCCTCGGCCGCCTGGCGCGAAGGCTTTTACGACGATCTGGTCGTCCCGTTTCTCGACCTCAAGACCGATAACAACATTCGTGCCGACACATCGCTCGAGAAGCTGGCCAAGCTCAAGCCGGTGTTCGATCTGAGCGGCGCCGGCTCGCTCACGGCGGGCAACAGTACGCCGCTCACGGACGGCGCCGCGTCGCTGCTGCTGGCCTCCGAGAGCTGGGCGGCGGCGCGAGGGCTGCCGGTGCTCGCCTGGCTGCGCGCCGGCAAGACCTGGGCGGTGGATTTCGCGAACGGCAAGGACGGCCTGCTCATGGCGCCGGCCTACGCGGTCTCCTCGATACTCAGCGATACCGGCCTCAGCCTGCAGGACTTTGATTACTACGAGATTCACGAGGCCTTCGCGGCCGTGCCCCTGTGCCTGTGCAAGGCCTGGGAATCGGCCGAGTACTGCCGTGAGCGGCTCGGGCGCGACGCGCCTCTGGGCCCGATCGATCCCGAACGGATGAACGTCAAGGGCGGCAGCGTCGCGATCGGCCATCCCTTCGCCGCCACGGGAGCGCGTATATTGGCCGTGCTCGCCAAACTACTGGCCGGTGATTCCGCGGCCAAGCGCGGCCTGGCTTCGGCCTGCACCGCCGGCGGCATGGGAGTGACGGCCATCCTCGAGCGAGCGTGAGCGCTGCGGATCCTTCGGCCCCCGCTGCGATCGCGGCGCTGCTGGTCAATACCGGAACGCCGGCGATGCCGCGCAGCGACGCCGTGGGCCGTTTCCTCCGCCGTTTTCTGTCCGACCGGCGCGTCATCGAGCTACCCCGCGTGCTCTGGCTGCCATTGCTGTACGGTTTGATCGTGCCGCTGCGCGCACCGCGCAGCGCCAGGAAATACCGCGAGATCTGGCAAGAGGGCGGCTCGCCTTTGCTGGTCTACACTTCACGACTACGCGAGGCACTCGAGCGCGAATTGGCCGCCGCTCGTGGGGGAATACGCATCGAGCAGGCTTTTCTGTACTCCGCGCCGCTCGTCGAGCAGCGGCTCGCCGCCCTCAAGAGCGCCGGCATCCGGCGTCTCATCGTTCTGCCGCTCTATCCGCAGGCGAGCGGCGCGACCACCGGCGCGGTGTACGACCAGGTGGCCAACGCCCTGCGCGGCTGGCGTACGCTGCCCGAGCTGCGCTATATCGCCGATTACCACGCGGAACCCGGCTACCTGGACGCTCTGGCGAGCAGTCTGCGCGATCATTGGCGCACGCACGGACGTCGCAGTCATCTGCTGATGTCCTTCCACGGCATCCCGGAATCCTATGTCAGGGCCGGTGATCGCTACGCCGAGCAGTGTCAGGTGACCGCATCCCAGCTCGCCGCCGCGCTTGGACTGGCGCCCCAGGACTGGACGCTGAGCTTTCAGTCTCGCTTCGGCGCGAGCCGCTGGCTCACGCCGGCGACCGATGTGACGCTGCGCGAGTTGCCGGGCCGCGGGGAGCGCGCCGTCACCGTGATCTGCCCGGGTTTCGCCGCCGACTGTCTTGAGACGCTCGAGGAGATCGCACTGGAAGGCCGGAAGCTCTTCCTGGCCGCCGGCGGTGAGCGCTTCGAATACGTCAGCGCGCTGAACGGCCGCGCCGATCATGCGCGCGCGCTGGCGGGTCTCATCCAGCGTGTCTCGAGCGACTGGGCCTGAGGCCGGTCGAACCGATGTTCGGCCGCTTTCTCGAACTCGGGATCGCCACGCCGGACATCACCGCATCGGTCCAGTTCTACGAGCGCCTCGGATTCAAGCAATTACTGGCGGGCGATGCCTGGCCCCACCGTTACGGCGTGCTCAGCGATGGGCGCGTGGCCCTGGGATTGCACGAGCGAGCGATGCCCAGCCCTGCCGTAACCTTCGTATTGCCCGATCTGGTCCAGGCGAGCGCGCGACTGGATGCGGCGAATATCGAACTCGAGCTCTCGCAGCTCGGAGAGGATCGGCTCAACGAGCTGCGGCTGCGGGATCCCGCGGGCCAGCCCGTCACACTGCTCGAGGCGCGCACATTCTCGCCCGGGGGGCCCGGGAGCGAGGGCGACTCGCTGTGCGGCTATTTCACTCATCTGAGCCTGCCGCAGACGGACTTCAAGGCGGCGCGCCGCTTCTGGGAGCGAGCCGGCATGGTTGCCTTGCCGGAAGTGAAGCAGCCCTACCCGCACGTACCGCTGACCAGCGATGGGCTCGATCTCGCCTTTCATCGGCGCCGGCTGTCCGAGGCGCCACTGCTGGCATTCGATTGCGACGACCTCCCGCGGCTGCGCTCGCAATTGCGCGAGCGCGGTATGGCGCCGTCGGCCCGTTTGCCGCGCGGATTCGATCAGGCCTCCTGCGCACTGATCGAGGCGCCCGAAGGCACGCAGCTATGGAGCTTCGGGCGCGTCTGAGGCCGGCACCCGCCGCGCGAGCAGCCGATAGCGCACGTGCATGGTCTCGGCAACACGCAACGCACCGAGTGCCACGCTGTAGGGCTTGAGCCCGAGCTGCGCATGCGTGAGGTCGAACTCGCCCGTGGCGAGCAGTCGCCCGGCATCCACCTGCAGCGCGATCGGCACCTGTGCCTGCGCCTCGTAGTCGCGCACCACGATATGCAGCGTCGCGAGCCAGTGATCGCCCTCGGCCTGCAATGCTGCGGATTCCAGCCGGATGCGCTCGAAGCGACTCGCGTCGAGCAATAGCGGGCCGAGCATATGCGTGCGCGTCCCCTCGATACTCGGGGCATCGAGCGCGCCCTCGAAGCCCGTACCCTGCTGTGCGCGCAGCGCGGGCTCATCCACCGCGATCGCCGCGACCGGAAATTCCAGCGCGAAGCTCGCGAGCTCCGGGTGCTCCCGCCCCGGGGAGTGCGCTGTTGAATCCACCGGCAACGCCGCCTCGCCGGACAGCTCGTGCACCGACAGCACGTGGTTGTGTCCCAGAGCTGCCATGGGACCGTCACGGTAGACGAGGATCAGCACCTCGGATTGCGCCGGATCGAGACGAAAGTGCTCGACGCTGGCCGGCCGGCTCGGCGCCGAACCCGAAGCGGCTGGCGTGTATCGCTGCGGGGCTTGCGCAGTCCGGCAGGCGGCAAGGCTGAGGCTGAGGCTCAGCCCCAACACGGCCCATGCCAGCGCCCGGAAGCGCGCGCCGGCCGCTGGGATCACGGTCTGGCGCGACGTGTGCGGGGCCGGCGCGCTGGCCTGGGGCGTGCACTCCGCGGGACCGGTTTGGCCCCGGCGCGCTTGGCTGCCGCGCGCCTGGGCACCACGCGCTTGGTCTTCTTGGCCGTCGAGTGCTTGGCGACGGGACGGCGCGCGGCAGAGCGTTTGATCGTGGCGCGTTTGCGCCGCGTGCGCCTGGGCGCGCTGGCCTTCGAGCCGGCTCCCCTCGTCACACGGGCGCTGGGGCGCGCTTTGGGCGCCGCGGACTCCTCGCCGCGCAATTGCGCCACGATGGCGGGATTCTCCAAGGTGGAGATATCCTGGGTTATCTCCTCCCCGCGGGCAATCGAACGCAGCAGCCGGCGCATGATCTTGCCCGAGCGCGTCTTGGGCAGGCCCTCGGCGAAGCGTATGTCATCGGGCTTGGCGATCGGACTCAACTGCTGCGCGACCCATCGACGCAGTTCCTCGGCCAGCGCATCGGCGTCTCGGCCCGGATGCTCTCCACGGCAAACGACATAAGCGAACACCGACTCGCCCTTGATGTCGTGGGCCCTTCCGACCACGGCCGCCTCGGCCACCCGCGGGTGCGCCACCAGCGCGGACTCAATTTCCATGGTACCGAGCCGATGGCCCGCCACGTTGAGTACATCGTCGATGCGCCCGACGATCCAGAAATAGCCATCGGCATCGCGCTGCGCACCGTCGCCCGCCAGGTACATCTGGCCGCGGAACTTCTCCCAGTACGTTTTCAGGTA
>JBELAR010000040.1:0-25159 GCA_049508555.1 Steroidobacteraceae bacterium | reverse complement strand
TGGCGGCGACCGAGCGTTTCGCGCGCCGCCGAGTCACTCCTGCCGCAGCGCCCCGGTGAGCCGCGAGCGCAGGTCGATGATGCCGCAGCGCTGCAGCCACAGCTGTGCGTCCTGCGCGTCCTGCTCGAACCAGTCCTTGGCCGCGCCCAGTCGAAAGCTGTAGCCCCAGGCATCCATATCGAGGTACAGCCGCTCGCGGCCGACGCGCTCGAGTGCGTCGGCCAGCAACAGCTGCAGGTAGCACACCGCGCTTTCCTCCGCGTCATCGCCACCGGCATCACGATCCAGGCCGACGCGCCGCTCCGGGCTCATGCAAATGTAGTGCGCCGTCTCGTGCAGGATGGAATGCAACGGCGTGTCGTGTCGCGCGTAGAGCGTATTGCCGCGCAGCCCCGCCTCGCTTTCGCCCCAATAGGACCCGCGAATCGGCTCACCCGCCGCCAGCACCCGCAGATCGAGGCCGTAGCCGGCCAGCAGCCGTCCCACGCTCGGACGATCGATACTCGCGAGTAACAGCACGACGCGCTGGCCCGGCTAGAGGCTCGAGAGCCGGCGCATCACGACGCTGACCAGATCGTGCGCCAGAGCCGCGCTCAGAATCTTCTTCTCACGCTCCTTCGCGAGCTGCGCGCTCTCGCTGAAGCTGTAGTCGCGAACGAGAACATGCGACTCGGTTGGAATGAGCTCGTGCCCGTGCGAGGTCACGGCAAACTTGAGCGAGTAGCTCAGTTCATACTCGGTAGGAACATCGAGCGCCGAGACGGTCAGCACACGCTCGATGGTCGAGTCTGTCAGGACCTCGATGACCGCCGCCGTATCGTCATGGCCGTCCTCATCGATGCGGGTACCGGCCGCCAGCAGCGCCTTGCGCAGACCGAAGTAGAAATCCGATTCCGTATCACTGGTCTCGATCCTGACGACCGCGAGTGAGCGTGGCACCGGCCCGCTGCCTTGCAGCTTGAAGCCGCATCCCGCCACGCTCAGCATCCCGGGCAGCGCCAGCAGTGCCAGCAGTACCGGCCACGGCGCGCGTGAGCTCTCGCGGCCGTGATTCATACGACCAGGTTCACGAGCTTGTCCGGTACGTGTACCGCCTTGCGTATGACCTTGCCGGCGACGAAGCGCTGCACGGTCGGATCGGCCAGCGCGGCGTCGAGCGCACGTTCGCGCTCCAGTCCGACCGGCAGCTGCAGCCGCGCACGCAATTTGCCGTTGACCTGCACGATCAGCTCGATCATCGCTTGCGAGAGCGCCTGCGGATCGGGCTCGGGCCAGCGTTCATCGATCACGGCCGTGCTGTGTCCGAGAGCGAACCACAGACTGTGGCAGATATGGGGCACCATCGGCGAGAGCGCCAGCACCGCGATGTCGAGCGCCTCCTGGCGCACTGCGCTCGCCACATCACCACGCTCCGCGTAGTCTGCGACCGCGTTGAGCAGCTCCATGACCGCGGCAATCGCGGTATTGAAGGTGCGCCGGCGGCCGATGTCGGCGGCGACCTTGGCGAGGGTCCGGTGGGCCGCGCGGCGCAGCAGCCGCGCCGGCTCGGATAGGGTCAGCTCGCCGCCACGCTCTCGCAGCGGCTGCGGCGTCCGGATGCCCTCTGCCACATGATCGTAGACCGCCTTCCAGAGCCGGCGCAGAAACTTGAACTGCCCCTGTACGCCATCGTCGGACCATTCCAGTGACTGCTCGGGCGGGGAGGCGAACATGATGAACAGGCGCGCCGTATCCGCGCCGTACTGATCCACCAGGATCTGGGGATCGACGCCGTTGTTCTTGGACTTGGACATCGTACCGAGACCGCCGTATTCGACCGGCGTGTCATCATTGAGCGCGACGGCTCCGATCCGCGCGCCATCAGCATCGAGCACGGGTTCAACTTCGTTCGGATTGAGGTACTGCCGCCGGCCATCGGGGAGCGCGCGGTAATAGATCTGATTCAACACCATGCCCTGGGTCAGCAGGTTGGCGAATGGTTCGGACAATTGCACCAGACCCAGATCGCGCATCACACGGGTCCAGAAGCGCGAATAGAGCAGATGCAGAATCGCATGCTCGATGCCGCCGATGTACTGATCCACCGGCAGCCAGTAATCCGTGCGCGCATCCACCGGCGAGCGCGCCTGATGGGCGCTGGCGTAGCGCAGGAAATACCAGGACGAATCGACGAAGGTGTCCATGGTGTCGGTCTCGCGCCGCGCCGCGGCCCCGCATTGCGGACAGGCGCACTCGACGAACGCGCGGTCGCGCAGCAGCGGATTGCCGGTGCCATCGGGCACCAGATTCTCCGGCAATAATACCGGCAACTGCTCATCGGGCACCGCTACCGTGCCGCAGTGCTCGCAGTGAATCAGCGGAATCGGGCAGCCCCAGTAGCGCTGGCGCGAGATACCCCAATCGCGCAGCCGCCAGTGCACCCGCTTGGCGCCGAGGCCGACCCGCTCCAAGGCGCCGGCGATCGCCTCGATGGCCGCACTGGAGCGCAGTCCGCTGAACTCCCCCGAGTCGATCAAAACGCCATCCTCGGCATAGTCCGCCTGCCACGCCGTGCCGACCAGGCGGTAGCTGCCGTTCACCGAACTCACCACGGTGCGGATTTCAATCCCGTAGCGCTGCGCGAAGGCGAAATCCCGCTCATCGTGCGCCGGCACGCCCATGACCGCGCCCTCGCCGTAAGCCATCAACACATAATTGGCGACCCAGATCGCGATGCTCTGTCCGCTCAAGGGATGGCGCACGTGCAATCCAGTCGCCATGCCACGCTTCTCGGCGCTCGCGACGTCGGCCTCCATCGTGCTGCCCTGGCGGCACTCCTCGACGAATGCGCGCAGCGCCGCCGAGCGCCCGGCCGCCGCGACGGCGAGTGGATGCTCGGCCGAGATCGCCACGAAGGTGGCGCCGAAGAGCGTATCGGCGCGCGTCGTGAACACCTTCAGGACCCCTTCGCGGCCGAGCAGCGAACGCGTGTCCTCGGAGTAGGGAAAGGCGATCTCCACGCCTTCGCTGCGGCCGATCCAGTTGGCCTGCATCACGCGCACCCGCTCGGGCCAGCCCGGCAATTGCTCGAGCGCGCTCAGCAACTCATCGGCGTACTGAGTGATGCGCAAGTAGTACATCGGGATTTCGCGCTTCTCGATCAGCGCGCCGGTACGCCAGCCGCGGCCATCGATGACCTGCTCGTTCGCGAGCACGGTCTGATCGAGCGGATCCCAATTCACGACCCCGGTTTTCTTGTAGGCGACGCCCCGCTCGAGCATGCGCAGGAACAGCCATTGATTCCAGCGGTAGTAATCCGGATCGCAGGTGGCCAGTTCCCGCGTCCAGTCGATCGCGAAGCCGAGCGCGCGCAGTTGCGCGCGCATCGTGGCGATATTGGCGCGCGTCCAGGCCGCCGGCGGCACGCCGTTGGCGATCGCCGCATTCTCCGCCGGCAGCCCGAAGGCGTCCCAGCCCATGGGCTGCAGCACGTTGCGCCCCTGCATGCGCATGAAGCGCGCGAGCACATCGCCGATCGTGTAGTTGCGCACGTGTCCCATGTGCAGCCGTCCCGAGGGGTACGGGAACATGGACAGGCAGTAGTACTTGTCGCGGCTCGAATCCTCGCGCGCGACGAAGCAGCCGTGAGCGTCCCAATACTCCTGCGCCGCGCGCTCGACCGCGGCGGCCTCGTAGCGTTCCTGCATGGGCTAAGAATACACGCCGCGCCAACGCTCTATTGCAATGTGATCGTGATGATCGACTGCTGGTTCTCGCGCTGCACGAGCAGCGTGGCGGAGTGGACCGCTTCCTTGACCGCCTTCTGGAACTCCTCCACGGCGCTGATGCTCTGGCGGTTGATGCTCAGGATCACGTCTCCCTCGCGCACTCCGGCTTCGGCGGCCGCACCGCGGGCATCGACGACCACGATGCTCCCGCGTGTCTTGAGCTGGCCCTTCTCCGCCGCCGTCAGCGCGCGAACCGACAGACCTATGCGGTTGACCACCGCGGGTTCGGCGTCAGATCCGCCGCGCCGAGCGCTGGCGACTGTGGCCTTCTCCTTGAGCTCCTCGACCGTGACGCTGATGCGCTTGACGGCCTTATCGCGCCAGATTTCCAGCTGCGCGGCCTGTCCGGGCTTGATCTCTGCGATCAGAGGCGGCAATTGATCCGAGGCTTCGATCGTGGTGCCGTTGACGCTCAAAATGATATCGAGCGGCTCGATGCCGGCCTTGTCGGCTGGGCCGCCCGACTCGACCGAGGCGACCGCCGCGCCCCGCGGGCGATCCAGTCCGAAATTCTCAGCCGTTGCCGCCGTGACATCCTGAATCGTCACGCCGATGCGGCCGCGGCTCACATGGCCGGTCTTGATCAATTGCTGGGCGACGTTGTTGGCCACATCGATCGGAATGGCGAAGGAAATGCCCTCATAGCCGCCGCTGCGGCTGTAGATCTGCGAGTTGATGCCGACCACCTCGCCGTCGAGATTGAACAGCGGACCGCCTGAATTTCCCGGATTGACCGCGACGTCCGTCTGGATGAAGGGCACATAGCCATTGCCACCCTCCCCGACGTTGCTGCGCGCGGTCGCGCTCACGACACCGGCCGTGACGCTGTTCTCGAAGCCGAACGGCGAGCCGATCGCGAGCACCCACTGGCCCGGTCGCAGGCGGCTGGAATCACCGAGGCGCACCACCGGCAGGTTGCCCTTGGCGATGATCTTGATGACCGCGACGTCGGTGCGTTCATCCACGCCGATGACCTTGGCATCGAACTCGCGCCGATCGGTCAGCTTGACGGTGATCTTCGAGGCATTGTTGACCACATGCGCGTTGGTGAGGATGTAGCCGTCAGCACTCACGATGAACCCCGAGCCGATGCCGCGCACCGGGGCAAAATTGTGCGGCTGCTGCGGCACGACGCCGCGCGGAATGCCGAAGTGACGGAAGAAGTCGCCGAAGGGATCCTCCGAATCCTCATCCCCCTCATCGGTGTTGGCGCTGGCGGCGGCCTTTTCCACCACCTGCACATTGACCACCGCCGACCCGACCTGCGCCACCAGATCGGAGAAATCCGGCAGCCCGCGCACGGCAGCGGCCGTGGCCGCCGGGGTCGGTGCGACCGTCGCCGTCGGCACCATGGCGGGCGGCTTGGCAGGATCGCCCGCGGCCGCCGCGGTGGAGGACTGCGGCGAGCAGGCCGCGAACAGGGTAATGAGCACAACGGCGCCCAACAGGCGGGGGCCGACTTCCTTATGCAACATATCTAATCTACTCCGGGCAAAAGGGAAAACTGCTGCATGATAGACCCGGAATCGAAGGTGCGGTTCCGGATCCCCCGCTTTAGCTCCAGGAACCGAGGAACGTGGGGCGCCAGCGGCGCAGCACCGCCCAACCGAATCCCACCAGGGCGATGCCGACGGGCAGCGTATTACCGAATCTTGCATAAGGTGGCAAGCCTGAGCGTGGCTGCACGGTGCCGCGCAGAAGCAGACTCCTGAACTCCTGCGCCCGCGACTGCACCTCCCCGCGCATCCCGACCAGCGCCGAGATACCGTCATTGGCCGCCCGTACCAGCGGCCGGCGCGCCTCCATGGCGCGCATGCGAGCGATCTGGAAGTGCTGGTAGCGCGCCCAGGAACGCCCGAACCAGGCATCGTTCGTCACGTTGACCAACAGCCGCGCTCGCCCGAGCGCTTGCAGGTCCGCGCTGCCGAAGGCGTCCTCGTAGCAGATGCTCAAGGCGAGGCTGGTCCCCCCGGCCGGCACGGCGGGTTGCTCGGCCGCCCCGGCGGTGAAATCCGAGTAGGGCAGACTCATGATCCGCAGCCACGAGCGGATGAACCCGGGCACCGGAAAGTATTCGGCGAACGGCACCAGATGGTGCTTGTCGTAGAAGCGCACGCGATCCGACAGCGTCATGATCGAGTTGTAATAGTTGTCGGCATCGTCCACGCGGATGATGCCCATCACGATATCCGAGCCGTGCAGGCGGGCGCGCGAATAGAGCTGCCCGAGATATTGCGGCACATCGTTGGCCAGCTGCGGCAGGGCCGATTCCGGCCACACGATCAGCTGCGCCCCGAGCGCCTGCTCGTTCAGTCGCGTATAGAGCTCGCGCGTAGGCTCGATGTTCTGCGCCTGCCATTTGAGATCCTGTGGAATCGCGCCCTGTAGCACCGCAACGCTCACCGGTGGCCCGCTCGGCTGCGTCCAGTCGATGCGATCGAGCAATGCGCCGAGCGGCCAGGGCAGCAGCAAGAGCGCGGCCGCCAGCAGCCGCAGACGCCCCGGCCCGCGCAGCAGCGCGAGCAGGGCACCGCTGCCCACGAGCAGCAGACCCGTGATGCCATAGGTGCCGATGATGGGCGCGAAACCGCTCAGCATGGAATCGGTCTGCGAGAAGCCCAGCGACAGCCATGGGAAGCCGGACAGGAACCAGCCGCGCCACCATTCGACCAGTAACCACAGCGCCGGTAATCCGACCAGATAACGCCAGGCACCGCGCAGCGGCAGGCAGCGCACCGCCACATAGCCCATCAGTGCGTGATAGGCCGCCATGATTGCCACCAGAGCGAGGACCAGGACCAGGGTCAGCCAGATCGGGGCACCGCCGAAGCCATGGATGCTGATGTACAGCCACCAGGTGCCGAGCCCGAATGTGCCGGCGCCAAAATAAAACCCGCTCCACGCCGCCTGCCGCACCGTGCTGCGGTCCCACAGCCACATGAGCACGGCCGGACATACGATCGAGAGCGGCCACAGGCCGATCGGTGCAAAAGCGCAGGCGAGCAGCGTGCCGGCAGCGAGTGCGATGCCGTTGCGCAGTCCCGCGGATTGCGGTGCATTCACTCCGCAGGCGCCGCCGCCTGGAACTGCGGCGGTATCGTCACGCGCAGACTGTCGATGCGGCGCCGGTCGGTGCGCATGACGCGAAACTCGAACGCGCCGAGCATCACGGTCTCGCCGCGCCGTGGCATGCGGCCGAGCTGCTTCATGACCAGCCCCGCGACCGTATCGAACTCCTCCTCCGGCAGCTCGGCGCTGAAGTAATGATTGAACTCATCGATGCGTGTGCTGCCGCGAACGCTGAACTGCCGCTCGGCCTCGCGCCGGATGTTCTGATCATCCTCGACGTCGAACTCATCGTCGATGTCGCCCACGATCTGCTCGATGACGTCCTCGATCGTGATGAGTCCGGCGATCCCGCTATATTCATCGACCACGATTGCCATGTGGTTGCGGCTATCGCGAAACTCGCGCAGCAATACGTTGAGCCGCTTGGACTCGGGCACAAATACGGCCGGACGCAGATACTCGCGCATATCGAATCGCGCCGGTGTCGCCTCGGCGAACAGCCGCAGCAGATCCTTGGCCAGCAGGATGCCCGCGACATCATCACGCTCGCCGTCGAGCACCGGAAATCGCGAATGGCGCGACTCGACCACGGCCGGCAGGATGCGTGCGATCGAATCCTCGCGCCGCAGGCAGACCATCTGCGTGCGCGGAATCATGATGTCGCGCACCTGCAGATCCGACATGGCCAGCGCGCCCTCGAGCATGGCAAAGGCCTCGGCATCGAGTACGCCGCGCTGGTGCGACTCGGCCAGCATTTCCACGAGCTGGGCGCGATCCTTGACCCCGGCAGCCAGCGTGCGCGTGAACGCCGAGCGCCAGCGACCGCTCGCGCCGGTGTTGCCGTTCTTTTCTTTAGCCATGGGAGGCCAGCGCCATCAGTGCCGGGCCCGGCGGCGTTGCGCGCTCGCTCGCCGCGGCGCGCCGGCCGGCGCGCCATAGGGGTTCGCGATGCCCAGCCGGCGCAGCGCGCGGATCTCGCGCTGCTCCATGCGCGCGGCTGCCGCCGGGCCTTCGTGGTCGTAGCCGACCAGGTGCAGCACACCGTGCACCACCAGGTGGGCCCAGTGCGAGCGCGCGCTCTTGTGCTGCGCGCGCGCCTCCTGCCGCAGCACGGCCGGGCAGAGCACCAGCTCCCCGAGCAGTCCGCTCGGCGCCCCAGCACCGCCGGCGGCCGGGAACGACAGCACATTGGTCGCATGGTCGAGACCGCGATAGCGCGCATTCAACGCGCGGCTGCGAGTGCGCCCCGCCAGCAGCACCGAGAGCTCGCGTCCGGCCGCGCCGCGCCCGAGCGCCGCTGCCGCCCAGCCGCGCAGCTCCGCTGCGCGCGGCAGCCAGCCCACTCGTACCGCGCGCCTGACGTTGACGGTCAATGGCGCGCTGGCGCCCGCCCGCGCTGTGCTGAGCAGACTCATGGGCGTTCCGTCCGCTCGTACGATTCATAGGCCTGCACGATCCGCTGCACCAGCGGGTGGCGCACGACATCGCCGGCATCGAACAACGTGAAGGCGACGGCCGTCACGCCGCGCAGGATCAGCAGCGCGTGCTGCAGGCCGGACATGCGCCCGCTGGGCAGATCGGTCTGCGTCAAGTCGCCGGTGACGACGGCGCGCGAACCGAAGCCGATGCGGGTCAGGAACATCTTCATCTGCTCGATCGTGGTGTTCTGGGCTTCATCGAGAATGATGAACGACTCATTGAGCGAGCGGCCGCGCATGAAGGCCAGCGGTGCGACTTCGATGGCGTTGCGCTCGATGAAGCGCGCCACGCGGTCGTAGCCCATCATTTCATAGAGTGCGTCATACATCGGCCGCAGGTACGGATCGACCTTCTGCGCCATGTCTCCGGGCAGAAAGCCGAGCCGCTCGCCCGCCTCCACGGCCGGCCGCACCAGCACGATGCGCCGCACGTTCTCGGCCAGCAGCGCCTCGACCGCGCAAGCCACAGCCAGGTAAGTCTTGCCGGTACCGGCCGGACCGATACCGAAGCTCAGGTCGTGCTCGCGAATATGCGCCAGGTACTCACGCTGATGCACACCGCGAGCACGCACGCTCTCGCGCCGCCCGTGCCCACCGCGCTCCGCCTCCGCCGCGCCACCGCGCAGCCCCGCGTGGCCACGCGGCGCGATGCTCACGCTCTCGTCCTCGTCCTCGTCGGTACCCGCATCGTTGACGTGCTCCATGAGGCACAAATGCACCTGCTCGGGCGTGAGCTCGTGGTGCTCCGTCTGCGCGAACAGATCTCTGAGCACCGCCTCGGTCGAGGCAGCGCGTGCACCGTGCACGCGAAAGGAATGTCCGCGCCGGCGTATCTGGACGCCGAGGCGGGATTCGACCAGGCGCAGATGCGTATCCAGCGGCCCGCACAGGCTGGCCAGACGCGTATTGTCCGCGGGCTCGAGGGCGAATTCACGGGCAACGACGGCGGCCGGGCTCACGCGGCTTCAGGCCCCCGCCATGCGCCGCAATGGCGTCAACTCGGCCACGCCGGCCGCGCCCGCCAGCCGGCCGCGCAGGGAATGCGGCCGCGCCTCGGTGATCAGGACATCGGCGAAGCGCTGCAGCCACGAAGCCGAGCCGGGGAAATTGACCCAACGATTGTTCTCGGTCCGGCCCGCGAGCTCCCCGTGCCCCTTCTTCGCGCCGCGCTCGACCAGCACGCGCTGCACGCTGCCAACCATGGCGGCACTGATGCGCAGGGCCTGGGCATCGAGCTGGGCCTGCAGGCGCGCCAGACGCTGCTGCTTTTCCTCCAGTCCGATCTCGTCGGGCAACGAGGCGGCGGGCGTACCGGGCCGGCGGCTGTAGAGAAAGCAGAACGATTGGTCGAATCCGACCTCCGCCACCAGGGCGAGCGTGGCCGCGAAATCGCGCTCACTCTCCCCCGGAAAGCCCACGATGATGTCGGTGGAGATCGCGATGTCCGGGCGCACGGCGCGCAGCTTGCGGATGCGCTCCTTGTATTGCAGGGTTGTGTAGCCACGCTTCATGAGCGCGAGGATTCGATCCGAACCGCTCTGTACCGGCAGATGCAGGTGATTGGCCAGCTGCGGCAGGCTCGCATAGGCCTCGATGAGGCTGTCGCTGAACTCGAGCGGATGCGAGGTCGTGAATCGAATGCGCTCGATACCGGGCACCGCGGCCGTGTGGTGCAACAGTGTCGAGAGATCGACGCTGACGCCGTCGGCCATGGCGCCGGCGTAGGCGTTGACGTTCTGGCCCAGCAGCACGATCTCCCCGACTCCCTGGCGCGCGAGCGCGCGCACTTCATCGAGTACCGAGTCGAAGCCGCGGCTGACCTCATCGCCGCGCGTATACGGTACGACGCAGAAGCTGCAGTACTTGCTGCAGCCCTCCATGACGGACACATAGGCCCGCGTGCCCTCGGCCCGCGGTTCCGGCAGGGCATCGAATTTCTCCACCGCGGGGAAGCTCAGGTCGAGCACCGCGCGGCCGTGCGTGCGCAAGGCATTGATCATCTGCGGCAGGCGATGGATGGTCTGGGGACCGAACACCAGATCGACGTAGGGCGCCCGGGCGAGGATCGCCTCGCCTTCCTGGCTCGCAACGCAGCCGCCGACGCCGAGGATGAGCTGCGGGCGCTGCAGCTTGAGCGCGCGCCATTCCCCGAGCAACGAGTAGACTTTGTCCTGTGCCTTCTCGCGCACCGAGCAGGTGTTCATGAGCAGCACGTCGGCCCGCGCCGGATCGTCGGTCGCTGTCAAACCCAGAGTCGATCGCAGCACGTCTCCCATGCGAGCGGAGTCGTACTCGTTCATCTGGCAACCGTAGGTTTTGATGTAGTAGTGGCCGGCCATGGATTGGTGCGATCGGGCGCCCAAGGGTAGCGAGTTTACCCGTAACAGGGAACGCGGGGCGCTGCGCTGCGCACGTCGCAGGGTAAATAAACTAATTAAATCAATTAGTTATTTGAGAACTCGAGCGATACTGCGCCGGCGGGTGGGCGCGCGCTGCGGCAGACGCAGGCCGGCCCTCAAAACGGAATATCGTCGTCGAACTCATCAGGCGACGCGCCGGCGCCGGCCGCCGCACCACTCGGAGCGCTCGCAGGGCTCGCAGCGCTCTCGCTGCCTTCGGCGCGCGAGCCCTCGGCGTAGCGCTCGCCGCCGCCAGCCGCGGCGCTCGTGCCACCGCGACCGCCGAGCATCTGCATCTCGTTGCCGACGATCTCGGTCGTATAGCGATCCCGGCCCTCTTTGTCCTGCCACTTGCGCGTGCGCAATCTGCCCTCAATATAAACCTGAGAGCCTTTGCGCAGATATTCGGCCGCGATCTCACCGAGCCGGCCGAAAAGTGCGACGTTGTGCCATTCGGTGCGCTCCTGCTGCTCGCCCGACTGTTTGTCTTTCCAGCTCTCGGTGGTAGCGAGCCGCAGATTGGCTACGGTCATACCCGAGGGCATGGCACGTGTCTCAGGATCCGCGCCGAGGTGACCGATCAGGATGACTTTGTTGATGCCCCGCGCCATGTCTCACCCCGTGTTGCGATCCGAGTCCTGCGAGCCGCCATTGTAGTGTTTTTGGGCCTACCCCGCGGTAGCGTTTATAGTGGTTCTTTGCCATTTTGCCTCACCGGAAAACCCAGCCGACCATGCAGACCATCCGCGTTCGCGGTGCCCGTACCCACAACCTCGCGAACATCAATCTCGACCTGCCGCGCGAGCGCCTGATCGTCATCACCGGCTTGTCGGGTTCAGGCAAGTCCTCCCTCGCCTTCGACACGCTGTACGCCGAGGGGCAGCGCCGCTACGTCGAATCCCTCTCGGCCTACGCGCGCCAGTTCCTCGCGGTGATGGACAAGCCCGATGTCGACAGCATCGAGGGGCTCTCACCGGCGATCGCAATCGAGCAGAAGAGCGGCTCGCACAACCCAAGGTCGACCGTCGGCACCGTCACGGAGATCTACGATTATCTGCGGCTGCTCTATGCGCGCGCCGGTCTGCCGCGCTGCCCGCACCACGGCATCGACCTGGCGGCGCAAACCGTGAGTCAGATGGTCGATCAGGCGCTGCTCGCCCCGAGCGGGGAGCTCGCGCTGCTGCTCGCCCCCCTGGTGGAGGCACGGCGCGGCGATCACGCGCAGCGCATCGCCGAGCTCGCCGGGCAGGGCTTCGTGCGCGTGCGCGTGGACGGCACCGTCTACGACATCGACTCCGTACCCAAGCTCGAGCCGCGCGCCAAGCACACGCTCGAGGCCGTGGTCGATCGCTTTCGAGTGCGTCCGGATGCCAGCCAGCGCCTGGCCGAGTCGTTCGAGACCGCGATCCGGCTCGGCAACGGCGTCGTGCAGGTCGTGTTTCCGGACAACCCCGCATTGAGCCCGCTGCTGTTCTCGAGCCGTCACGCCTGCCCGGAATGCGGCTTCTCCGTGCCGCCGCTCGAGCCGCGCATGTTCTCGTTCAACAATCCCGCCGGCGCCTGCCCGACCTGTGACGGCCTTGGCTTTCAGGAATTCTTCGATCCCGAGCGCGTCGTGGTGCATCCGCACCTGTCCCTCGCCGGGGGCGCAGTGCGCGGCTGGGATCGGCGTAATGCCCATTATTTCCAGATGCTGCAGTCCCTCGCACGCCACTACTACTTCGACGTCGAGATGCCCTGGAGTGAGTTGAGCGCCGAGGTGCAACGCCTGCTGCTGTCGGGCAGCGGCAGCGAGGAGATCGAGTTTCGCTTTCGCGACGCGGCCGTACGCGCCACGCGCAAGCGCCATACCTTCGAGGGCATCGTGCCGAACCTCGAGCGGCGCTACCGTGAGACCGATTCCCAGGCCGTGCGCGAGGAGTTGCGCAAATACCTCGGCACGCGGCCCTGCGTCGAGTGCGGCGGGGCGCGGCTCAACGAGGCCGCACGCGCCGTATTGATCGACGGGCGCAGCCTGCCGGCGGTCACACACCTGACCGTGGGGCAGGCCAGTGAGTATTTCGCCGGATTGAGGCTCGAGGGCTGGCGCGCCGAGGTGGCCGCGCGCATCGTCCGGGAAGTCAGCGGGCGCCTGCGCTTTCTGGTCGATGTGGGTCTGGACTACCTGGGTCTCGATCGCGGCGCTGGCACGCTCTCCGGCGGCGAGGCACAGCGCATACGCCTGGCGAGCCAGGTCGGATCGGGCCTGACCGGCGTCATGTATATCCTCGATGAGCCCTCGATCGGGCTGCATCAGCGCGATAACGAACGCCTCCTCGGCACGTTGAAGCGTCTGCGCGACCTCGGCAACACCGTCATCGTGGTCGAACACGACGAGGATGCCATCCGCGCGGCCGATCACGTCGTGGACTTGGGTCCCGGCGCGGGGGCGCACGGCGGCCACGTCGTCGCCGAGGGTACCGCGGCACAAATCGAAGCCAATCCGGCCTCCCTGACCGGGGCCTACCTGTCCGGGCGCGAGCGCATCCCGCTGCCGGCGCGCCGGCGCAGCGCCGCCAGCGATCAATGGCTCACGATTCGCGGCGCGCGCGGCAACAATCTGCGCGACGTGACCGTGGCACTGCCGCTGGGGCTGCTGACCTGCGTGACGGGTGTATCCGGGTCGGGCAAATCGACCCTGGTCGAGGACACCCTGTACCGCTACGCGGCCGCACATCTGAATGACAGCAGTCTCGACGGCGCCAGCCCCTGCGAAGGCGTGGACGGGCTCGAGCGCTTCGAGCGCGTGATCGAAATCGATCAGAACCCGATCGGCCGCACGCCGCGCTCCAATCCGGCGACCTACACGGGCCTGTTCACGACCATCCGCGAGCTGTTCGCCGCCGTTCCCGAATCGCGCGCGCGTGGTTATGACGCGGGGCGCTTCAGTTTCAACGTCAAGGGCGGCCGCTGCGAGGCCTGCCAGGGCGATGGCGTGATCCGCGTCGAGATGCACTTCCTGCCCGACATCTACGTGCCCTGTGACGTGTGCCGGGGCCGGCGCTACAACCGCGAGACCCTCGAGATCCTCTATCGCGGACGCAATATTCACGAAGTGCTCGATACCACGGTCGAGGACGCGCAGCGCCTGTTCGAGAACGTGCCCGCGGTCGCGGTCAAACTGCGCACGTTGATGGAGGTGGGCCTGTCCTACGTGCGGCTCGGACAGAACGCCACGACGCTCTCGGGAGGGGAGGCGCAACGCGTCAAGCTGGCCCGCGAGCTCGCCAAGCGCGGCGTCGGCCGGACGCTGTACATCCTCGATGAGCCGACCACGGGGCTGCACTTTCACGACATCGCGCAGTTGCTGCGCGTACTGCATCAGCTGCGCGATGCGGGCAATACCCTGGTCGTGATCGAACACAACCTCGATGTGATCAAGACCGCCGACTACGTGATCGATCTGGGCCCCGGCGGTGGCGAGCGCGGTGGCCGCGTGGTGGCCGCGGGCACACCCGAGGCGATCTGCGAGATCCCCGAGTCGCTCACCGGCGCATATCTGGCGCCGCTGCTCGCGCGCGGCCGCATCCCGAAGGCCAGCGCCGCCGGTGGGGGCTTCAGCGCCGCTGCGGCCCTGACTCGAAGTGCTGCTGCACCTCGCCGTTGACGACGCGTTCCTGGTACTTGCCGCGGGTGTAGGCCGAGACCACACCGCGCCAGAATTTCACGGCCGCGCCGTTGCCCTGGTGTTCGGTGATCAGCCAGTTTCCAGCGAAGCGATCGAACAGCAGCCGCACGGCTTGCGCGCCGATGCCGCGGCGGCGCCAGGGCCGGGCGATGAAGAACTCGGCCATGGAAAACTCCCCGGCCGCACTGCCGGGCGCGTTCGGCGCTGCGCCCGCGGCATTGGCACTGGCTGAGCGCCGCCGCACCATCGCGAAACCCACCGGCGCCTCGTCGTACAGGATCGTGAGCACCTGGGCGCTGGGATCAGCGAACCAGCGCAGCAATTGATCCGGCTCGCGATGACCCACCTCGCCGAGCGCGGGGAAAATCCCGGTGGCCAGGACTTGATGCATGGCGAAGTTGACAAACAGGAAAGCCCGGCAGACCGGAATGTTCCGGCCTACACGGGCTTTCCCACGAGCGCGGCGCTCGTCGGTCTGCGCGCAGCTCCGAGCTTAGGAGCTTACTGCTTTGGTGTCTCAGGCGCCGGCGTGGCTGGCGTCGTGGTGTCCGTCGCGGGCGGCGTCGCTGACATCGTGCCGGTGTCAGCCGGCGGCGTCGCGGTCGCGTCGGCCGCAGGGGGCGCGGCGGCGGGAGCCGAGGTGTCCGGGCTGCTACTGCAGGCGGAGAGCACGAGTGCCGCTACAGCAGCGCTGAGAGCAAGCTTTGTATTCATCGATGGATCCCCAAAATGGTAGGTAGAAAAACCGACTAGGACGTGATCGGCGAACCTTTTACGGTGCGCGCAAAAACCTCTCGACCCTCAAAAATGCGGTCACGAGAGTGCGATTCTATAGACTATTTAACACATTTTAAACTGTGGCAGCGGGGCGCGCCGATCGTTCAGGCTGCGGCGGCCTTGCGCTTGCGCGCCGGCCCCGTGCTCGCCGCGGCCGGCCCAGCGTCCTGCTTCGAACCCTTGCGAGCGCGTTTGGGTTTGCTCGCGGCCGTCGTCCCCGCGCTCGCCGCCTCGGCCTTGACTGGCCCGTCGACCAGCTGCATGAGCGCCATCGGGGCGGCATCGCCGGGCCGGGGCAGCATGTGCAGGATGCGTGTGTAGCCGCCCGGACGCGCCTTGAAGCGCGGGCCGAGATCGCCGAAGAGCTTGCTGACCACCTCGACGTCCCGCAAGCGCGCCAGGGCCAACCGGCGCCGCGAATCCGTATCGGTCTTCGCCAGCGTGATGAGCGGCTCGACCACGCGCCGCAGCTCCTTCGCCTTGGGTAGCGTGGTGCGGATGGTCTCGTGGCGCAGCAGCGACGCTGCCATATTGCGCAGCATCGCATGGCGATGCGGGCTATTGCGCGAGAGCTGCCGCCCGGAAAGTCTATGACGCATGACTGTATTCTCGAGTGTTAAATCAGGCCGCTGCTGCTCTCTTCTTCGTGCTTCAGGCTCGCCGGCGGCCAGCCGTCCAGCCGCATGCCGAGCATCAGCCCGTGGCTCTGCAGCACTTCCTTGATCTCGGTCAGCGACTTCTTGCCGAGATTTGGCGTGCGCAGCAGCTCCACCTCGGTACGCTGCACGAGATCGCCGATGTAGTGAATATTCTCGGCCTTGAGACAGTTCGCGCTGCGCACCGTGAGTTCCAGCTCATCGACCGGTCGCAACAGAATCGGATCGAACTGCATCTCGGTGGTCTTGGCCACCGCCTCGTCCTCGCCCTGCAGATCGACGAACACCGACAGCTGGTCCTTGAGGATGCCCCCGGCGCGACGGATCGCCTCCTCGGGCTCGATCGTGCCGTTGGTCTCGATATCGATGATCAGCTTGTCGAGGTCGGTGCGCTGCTCGACGCGTGCGGCTTCGACCGAATAGGTCACACGGCGCACCGGGCTGAAGGAGGCGTCGAGCAACAGGCGGCCGATGGGACGGCTCTGCTCCTCGAAAGCCACGCGCTGCACGGCCGGCCGGTAGCCACGGCCGCGCTCGATTTTCAGCACCATGTTGAGCTCGCCGGCCTTGGTCAGATTGGCGATCACGAATTCCGGGTTGACGACCTCGATGTCGTGATCGGTCTGAATGTCCCCGGCGGTGACCGGGCCAGGACCTTTCTTGTGCAGCCGCAGCTCGGCGCTGTTGCGCGCGTGCATTCGAATCGCCACCGACTTGAGGTTCAGCAGCACGTCGACCACGTCCTCCTGGACCCCCTCGATGCTGGTGTACTCGTGCAGCACGCCGTCGATCTCGACTTCGGTGATTGCCGCACCCGGCATGGAGGAGAGCAGCACGCGCCGCAGTGCGTTGCCCAGTGTATGGCCGAAGCCGCGCTCGAAGGGCTCGATCACGACCCGCGCCTGGCGCGGGGCCACCGGTTGCACCTTGACCACGCGCGGCTTTAGGAATTCAGAAACGGATGCTTGCATAGCGGCGACACCTCGAAAACAAGAGAAACAGATGAGGGAACGACCGCCCGCGCACGCGCGGGCCGCCGATCACTTCGAATACAGCTCCACGACCAGATTCTCGTTGATGTCCGGCAGCACATCTTCGCGCGCCGGCACCGTCTTGAAGACACCGCGAAATTCCTTGTCGCTGACCTCGACCCAGTCCGGAATCCCGACCTGTGCGGCCACCGCGAGCGCGCTCTGGATTCGCAGCTGCTTGCGCGACTTCTCGCGGATCTCGATCACATCGCCGGCGCTGCATTGGTATGAGGGCACGCTCACGACCTTGCCGTTCACGCTGAGCGCCTTGTGACCCACCAGCTGGCGCGCCTCGGCGCGCGTGGAGGCAAAGCCCATGCGATAGACCACGTTGTCCAGGCGGCACTCGAGCAGCTTCAGCAGCGTCTCGCCGGTGGAGCCCGTGCGCCGCGCCGCCGCCTGATAGTAATTGCGGAACTGACGCTCGAGCACGCCGTACATGCGGCGCAATTTCTGCTTCTCGCGCAGCTGCAGTCCGTAGTCGGACAGCCGCTGACGCCGCTCACCCTTGATGCCGCCCGGGGGCACCTGCAGCTTGCACTTGCTCTCGAGCGGCTTGGCGCCGCTCTTGAGAAACAGATCCGTGCCCTCGCGACGGGCGAGTTTACATGTGGGACCGGTATATCGCGCCATGTTGCTAGTGTTCCTTCGCCGCGATCAGACGCGACGCTTCTTCGGCGGCCGGCAGCCGTTGTGCGGTATCGGCGTAACGTCGGCAATGCTCGTGATCTTCAGGCCGCAGGCATTGAGCGCCCGCACGGCCGATTCGCGTCCGGGGCCCGGGCCGCCGACGCGGACCTCCACGTTCTTGACGCCATGCTCCTGCGCGGCCGTGCCGGCCTTCTCGGCCGCCACCTGCGCCGCGAAGGGCGTGCTCTTGCGCGAGCCGCGGAAACCGCAGCCGCCCGAGGTCGCCCACGAGAGCGTATTGCCCTGCCGATCGGTGATCGTGATGATCGTGTTGTTGAACGATGCATGCACGTGGGCGATGGCGTCGAGCACGTTCTTGCGCGCCTTCTTGGGCTTCTTGGCCCCGCCGGCGGCGCTCTGTTGCTGCGATGTCTTCTGTTCAGCCATAAATGTGGTTGCCTGCCTGGAATCTCAAGTCGTTGGTCGAGCGATAATCGGAACGGAGGGGCGCCGCCGCATCACGCCTTGCCCGGCGGTGCGTTGAGCTTGACGGCTTGCTTGCGCGGACCCTTGCGGGTGCGGGCGTTGGTACGCGTGCGCTGCCCGCGGACCGGCAGCCCCTTGCGGTGGCGCATCCCGCGCCAGGTCCCGAGGTCCATGAGGCGCTTGATGTTCATCGAGACCTCGCGGCGCAGGTCCCCTTCCACCGGCCACTTGGCGATCTGCGAGCGGATGGCCGCGACTTCCGCGTCGGTCAGGTCCTTGACCCGTGTGGTCGGCGCAATGCCCGCGCCCACGAGGATCTCGAGCGCGCGCGAGCGCCCGATGCCGAATATATGAGTCAGACCGATGCTCACATGCTTGTTCATCGGAATGTTGATGCCGGAAATTCGTGCCATGATGCTCTACCTCAACCTTGGCGCTGCTTGTGGCGCGCATCCGTGCAGATCACGTAGACCACGCGGTGGCGCCGCACGATCTTGCAGTGCTTGCAGATTTTCTTGACTGATGGACGTACTTTCATTGCACACCTGCGCTCGTAGCGGTTTCAGCGGCGCCTAGCCCTGCGCGGAGCCGCCACGGCCCCCGAGCAGATTCGCCTTTTTCATGAGACCCGGATAATGGTGGGACATCATGTGCGCCTGGAGCTGCGCCATGAAATCCATGACCACGACGACGACGATCAGCAGCGAGGTGCCGCCGAACTGGAATGGCACGCCCTGCGAGGACACCAGGATCTCCGGCACCAGGCACACGGCCATGATGTAGATGGCGCCCCACAGCGTCAGGCGCGTGAGCACCTTGTCGATGTATTCGCCGGTCTGCTGTCCCGGACGGATGCCCGGAATGAAGGCGCCGGATTTCTTCAGGTTATCGGCGGTTTCACGCGAATTGAACACCAGCGCGGTATAGAAGAAGCAGAAAAAGACGATCAGCGTTGCGTACAGCACCAGGTGCAGGGGCTGCCCGTAGCCCAGTGAGGTCGAGATGTTCTGCAACACTTCACTGAGCTTGGAGTCCGGATTGGAGCCGAAGAAGCTCGCGATGGTCGCCGGGAACAGCAACAGGCTCGAGGCGAAGATCGGCGGGATGACGCCCGACATGTTGAGTTTGAAGGGCAGATGACTGCTCTGGCCCCCATAGAGCCGGCGGCCGACCTGACGCTTGGCGTAATTGACCGTAATGCGTCGCTGCGCACGCTCGACGAACACGCAGAACCCGGTGACGCCGATGACGATGCCGATCAGCAGTATGGCGAACAGTGGATTCATCTCGCCCGAACTGACCGACTCGAAGGTGCGGCCCACCGCTCCGGGCAGGCCGGCGACGATGCCGGAGAGGATGATCATCGAGATGCCGTTGCCGATGCCGCGCTCGGTGATCTGCTCGCCCAGCCACATGAGGAAGATCGTGCCCGTGGTCATCGTGATCGTAGCCGGCAGGAGCCAGTCGAACAGGCCCTTGGCGTTGGTCATGCCGCCGTTGCTCAGGGCGACAGCAGCGCCGAAGGACTGAAACAGCGCGAGTCCTACGGTCACGTAGCGCGTGAGCTGGGTGGTCCGCCGGCGGCCGGCCTCGCCCTCCTTGCGCGCCTCCATGAGCGAGGGTATGACCATCGACAGCATCTGGATGATGATCGAGGCCGAGATGTAGGGCATCACGCCCATGGCGAAGATCGACAGCCGTTGCAGCGCGCCGCCCGAGAACATGTTCACCACACCGAGAATGGTGTTTGACTGATCGTTGAAATAGCGCGCCACCGCATCCGGGTTGATGCCGGGGACAGGAATGAACGTGCCGATCCGATAGACCACCAATGCGCCGACCAGAAACATCAGACGGCTGCGGATCTCGCCCAGGCGTCCGGCTTCGGCCAGTGTAGCGGCGGGATTGGATAGCACGGAGTTGGCCACGTCAGTCCTCGAACCTGCCGCCGGCGGCCGTGATGGCAGCTCGAGCACCCTTGGTGGCGCCGACGCCCTTGAGCGTGACGGCCTTCTTGATCTCGCCGGACAGTACGACCTTGGCGCTCTCGGCCGAGGCCGACACGATGCCGGCGCTCTTGAGCGCCGCCAGGTCGATCACCGGCGCAGCCACCAGCGCGAGTTCGTGCAGACGCACTTCGGCGCGCGCCGCCTTCATCGCCGAGCGGAAGCCGACCTTCGGCAAACGGCGCTGCAGCGGCATCTGGCCGCCCTCGAATCCGACCTTGTGATACCCGCCTTTGCGCGCGCGCTGGCCCTTGACGCCGCGGCCGCAGGTCTTGCCCTGGCCGGCGGAGGCGCCGCGACCGACGCGCAGCCGCGGCTTGCGCGAGCCGGCGCCGGGCCTGATGCTGTTCAATCGCATTTCAACCATGTCAGTTCGGCTCCACTTTCAGCAGATGCCCGGCGGTGCGAATCATGCCGCGATTCGCCGGCGTATCGGCGACCTGCACGCTCTGATGGCGACGCCGCAGCCCCAGGCCGCGTACCGAGGCGGCGATGTGCCGCAGCTGCCCGTGCACGCTGCCGAGCAGCGTGACCGTGATCGCCTTGGGGCTCTCGAGCGCCGCGTTCATCAGGCCACCCCGAGGATGTCTTCGAGGCTCTTGCCGCGCTTGGCGGCAATCTCTTCCGGCGAGCGCACGCTGGCGAGCGCATTGACGGTGGCACGCACGACATTGATCGGATTGCGTGAACCGTAGCTCTTGGCCAGCACGTTGCGCACCCCGGCGCATTCGAGCACCGCGCGCATGCCGCCGCCGGCGATGACGCCGGTACCTTCGGAGGCCGGCAGCATGAATACACGCGTCGCGCCATGTGCGCCGTTGACCGCGTAATGCAGCGTGTCGTTGCGCAGACTCACGTTCACGAGGTTCTTGCGCGCCTGCGCCATGGCCTTGGAAATCGCGACCGGCACCTCGCGCGCCTTGCCGAAGCCAAAACCAACCCGGCCCGCGCCATCGCCCACCACGGTCAGCGCCGTGAAACCGAACTGACGGCCGCCCTTGACCACCTTGGCGGTGCGATTGACCGCCACGAGCTTTTCCATCAGCTCATCGGCGCTCTGCGTTTTTTCCATTCTTGCCATATGTGCGTGCCTTGACGTGAGAGGCCCGAGGCCCCGGTATACAACCGCTGCCTAGAACTCGAGTCCCGCTTCGCGGGCCGCGTCGGCCAGTGCCTTGACTCGGCCGTGATACTGAAAGCCCGCGCGATCGAACGCGACCCGCGTGATGCCGGCGGCCTTGGCGCGCTCGGCAATCGTGCGGCCCACGGCGCGTGCGGCTTCGATGTTGCCCGTGCCTTTCAGTCCCTCCGCCACCAGCTTCTGCACCGTGGAGGCCGCCGCCAGCACGCGCTCGCCCTTGCCGTCGAACAGTTGCGCATAAATGTGACGGGGCGTGCGATGCACCGTCAGGCGCGCGAGCTTGAGTTCGCGGATCTGGGCGCGGGTCTTCACGGCGCGGCGCTGACGCCGCAATTTCTTGGTGATTTTCATGACATCACTCGCGGCATCACTTCTTCTTGCCTTCTTTGAGGATGATCTGCTCATCCGAGTAGCGCACACCCTTACCCTTGTAGGGCTCCGGCGGCCGGATGCCGCGGATCTCGGCGGCGGTCTGTCGCCAGATTCAGCGCCTTGCCGGCGACCTGCGCCCGAAACCCGACGCCCACGAGCTCGAGCTTGCGCTCATAGCCGCGCGTGACGCCCTGGACCATGTTGGCCAGGTTCGCCCGCGTGGCACCGGCACGCATGCGCACCTTGTCGTCGCCCTCGTACTTGACCGAGAGCTGCTTCTCCTGCTGCACGATCGATACGCCCGCGCCGAGCACGACGGTGAGCGCGCCCCTGGCGCCCTTCACGGTCACGGCGCTGCCAGCCACGCTGACGCTCACGCCGGCCGGCAGATCGATGATTCGTTTGGCAACTCTGGACATGTTCGCAATACCTTTCAGATCGGGCGCATCAGGCCACGATACACAGCACTTCCCCACCCTGACCGATCGCCTGTGCCGCCTTGTCGGTCATGACGCCCTTGGGGGTCGAGACGATGACCGTGCCCATGCCGCCGAGCACGCGGGGAAACTCGTGCTTGCTGCGATAGATGCGCAGGCCCGGCCGGCTCACCCGCTCGATGCGGTCGATGACCGGCCGCCCCTCGTAGTACTTGAGCTCGACGGTCAGCACGGGCTTGCCCTCGTCGCTCGAGCGGCTGAAGTCCGCGATATAGCCCTCGTCCTTCAGTACCTTGAGTATCGCGGTCTTGAGCTTCGAGGCCGCGACCGTCACGCTCGTTTTACGAGCGGACTGGCCGTTGCGGATGCGGGTCAACAGATCGGCGATCGGATCGGTCATGCTCATCGTTTCGGCTCCTACCAGCTCGCCTTGCCGAGTCCCGGAATCTCTCCACGCATCGCGACCTCGCGGATCTTGGTGCGCGCCAGTCCAAATTTGCGGTACACGCCACGCGATCGACCCGTGATCTGGCAGCGATTGCGCTGGCGGCTCACGCTGGCATCACGCGGCTGGGATTGCAGCTGCGACTGCGCGGCCAGACGCTGTTCCGGCGAGGACTTCGGGCTGCGAATGATTTCCTTGAGCTGCGCGCGCTTGACGGCGTACTTCTTCGCCACCAGTGCGCGCCGCTTCTCGCGCTCGATCATGTTGGTCTTGGCCATACCTCGTCCTTAGCAATCCGCTGTCGTGACTATTTGCGGAACGGAAATTTGAAAGCATCCAGCAACGCGCGGCCCTGCTTGTTGTCGCGCGCCGTGGTGGTGATCGTGATGTCCATGCCGCGCAACTGATCGATCGTGTCGTACTGGATTTCCGGGAAGATGATCTGCTCGCGCACACCCATGCTGTAGTTACCGCTGCCATCGAAGCCGCGCGGCGAGATGCCGCGGAAATCGCGCACCCGCGGCAGCGCCACGCTGATCAGGCGGTCCAGGAACTCGTACATGCGCGCGCCGCGCAGCGTGACCTTGCAGCCGATCGGCAGCCCCTCGCGCACCTTGAAGGTGGCAACGGCCTTCTTCGCCTTGCAGATCAGCGGCTTCTGGCCGGTGATCTTGGCCAGATCGCCGGCGGCGGCATCGATGACCTTGCGGTCGGCCACGGCCTCGCCCACGCCCATGTTCAGTGTGATCTTGGTGATGCGCGGCACTTGCATCACGTTGGCAAGCTGCAGTTCCGCCTTGAGCTGCGGCACCACCGTGTTGCGATAAAACTCTTGTAACCTGGCCATGTCTGTTGCTGCGCCTTTGGGGCGCCTCTCCGATTCGAGTTCAGGCGTCGATGACTTCGCCGTTGGATTTGAAAAACCGCACCTTCTTGCCGTCGGCCAGCTTGCGCACGCCGACCCGATCACCCTTCTTGGTGCTCGGATTCCACAAAGCAACCTTCGAGGTCGGCAGGGGCATCTCCTTCTCGATGATGCCGCCGGGCTTGTTGGCCTGCGGGTTGGCCTTGGTGTGCCGCTTGACGCGATTGATGTTCTCGACCAGCACTTCGCCCTCGAGCACGCCGACCACGGCGCCGCGCCGGCCCTTGTCCCGACCCGAGAGCACCACGACCTGATCGCCTTTCCTGATCTTTTCCATGACTGCCTGCCGCTTGACGCTCACAGCACTTCGGGCGCGAGCGAGATGATCTTCATGAACTGTACGTTGCGCAGTTCGCGCGTTACCGGTCCGAATATGCGGGTGCCGATCGGTTCGAGCTTGTTGGTCAGCAGCACCGCGGCATTGCCGTCGAACTTGATCAGCGAACCATCCGGCCGGCGCACTCCGCGGCGCGTACGCACCACGACCGCATCGTAGACCTCGCCCTTCTTGACCTTGCCGCGCGGAATCGCATCCTTGACGCTGACTTTGATGACGTCGCCAACGGTCGCGTAGCGGCGGCGCGTGCCGCCGAGCACCTTGATGCACATGAGCGTGCGCGCACCGCTGTTGTCAGCGGCATTGAGCATGGTGCGTAGCTGGATCATAAAGTCGGTGTCCCTTGCAGTGGCGCTCGCGCTCTCAAGCCGCGCTCGCGCGCTCGAGCACCGTGAGCAGGCGCCAGGATTTGTGACGCGACAATGGGCGGCACGGCGTAATCGACACGGTGTCGCCCTCGCGTGCCTCGTTATTCTCGTCGTGCGCCAGCAGCTTGGTCGTGCGACGTACATATTTTCCATAGGTCGGATGGCGCACGACGCGCTCGATCGCGACCGCAATGGTCTTGTCCATCTTGTTGCTCACGACCTGTCCGGTGAGCGTGCGTACGCTCTTGCGGGTCGTGGTGGTTTCCGCGCTCATGCCTTGCCTCCAGCGCGCTTGGCGCGCTGCACCGTCTTGACGCGCGCAATGTTCTTGCGCACCTTGCCGAACTGATCGGGCTTCACCGTCTGGCCGGTCGCGCGCTGCAAGCGCAGGGCGAACTGCTCCTTGCGCAGCGACAGCAGCTCACTGTGCAGCTCGGTCACCGATTTGTTGTGCAATTCACGGGCTTTCATCAGCGCACCTGTCGCTTGACGAAGCTGGTGCCCACCGAAAGCTTGGCGCCGGCCAGACGGAACGCCTCCCGCGCGATATCCTCGCTGACGCCCTCCATCTCGAACAGCACCTTGCCCGGCTTGACCTTCGCGATCCAGTACTCGACGTTGCCTTTGCCGCTGCCCATGCGCACCTCGAGCGGCTTCTTGGTGACCGGCACGTCCGGAAACACCCGGATCCAGATCTGACCGCCGCGCTTCACGTAGCGGGCCATGGCACGGCGCGCCGCCTCGATCTCACGCGCCGTCATGCGCGCGCGATCGGTCGCCTTGAGACCGAAATCGCCGAAGGCCACGGTATTGCCCCGCAGCGCCAGGCCGCCGTTGTGGCCCTTGAACTGCTTGCGGTACTTGGTTCGTTTTGGTTGCAACATGCTGCGCTACTTGAGCTTGAGGTGTGGCTGCGGCGGGGCCGAGCGGCTCAAGCACCAGCCTCCGGGGCCACGGCAGGCGGCGGCACGGCTGCCGGCGGTACCGCGGGTGCCGCCGCGGCGGCGGCCGCGGCGGCGGCGGCGGCGGCCACATTGGCGGCCTCGCCTTGCGCCGCGTGCTCGGCCTGGCGCTCGAGCTGCGCCTGATCGAACACCTCGCCCTTGAAGATCCAGACCTTGATGCCGATCACCCCATAAGTGGTGTTGGCCTCAGCCAGCCCGTAATC
>JBELAR010000004.1:0-54491 GCA_049508555.1 Steroidobacteraceae bacterium | reverse complement strand
GACTGGCAGCCGCTCAACTGGGACGAGCTCGGCGAGCAGCTCATTCCCTATGTCAAGGAATTGAAGTTCACGCACATCGAACTGCTGCCGATCATGGGCCACCCTTTTGGCGGCTCCTGGGGTTATCAGGTATTGAGCCAGTACGCGCCGCAGGCGGAGTTCGGCGAGCCCGCCGCGTTCGCGCGCTTCGTGGATCGCTGCCACAACGCCGGGGTCGGTGTGATTCTCGACTGGGTACCGGGACATTTTCCAACCGATGCGCACGGCCTGGCCTGGTTCGATGGCACTGCGCTCTACGAGCATGCCGATGCGCGTGAGGGCTTCCATCAGGAATGGAACACGGCGGTCTACAACCTCGGCCGGCGCGAAGTGCACTCGTTTCTGATATCCAGCGCGCTGCACTGGTTCGAGCGCTATCACATCGACGGCCTGCGCGTTGACGCGGTTGCCTCGCTGCTGTACCGGGACTACGCGCGGCGCGAGGGCCAGTGGATTCCGAATCGTTACGGCGGCCGGGAAAATCTCGAGGCGATCGATTTTCTGCGGCACCTGAACGATGCCGTGGCACAGCGCTTCCCCGGCGCGCTGGTGATCGCCGAGGAGTCCACGGCCTGGCCCGGCGTCACGCAGTCGACGCAGGCCTGGGGACTGGGGTTCACCTACAAATGGAATATGGGCTGGATGCACGACACGTTGCGCTACATGTCTCACGACCCCATCCATCGCTCCTACGACCACCACGACATGACCTTCGGCCTGCTGTACGCGTTCTCCGAGCGCTTTGTGCTGCCGCTCTCGCACGACGAGGTGGTCCACGGCAAGGGCTCGCTGATCGGGCGCATGCCCGGGGATACCTGGCAGCGGTTCGCCAACCTGCGGGCCTATTTTGGTTTCATGTGGACGCAACCGGGGAAGAAGCTGCTGTTCATGGGTGGCGAATTCGGTCAGGACTGGGAATGGAATCACGACGCACAGCTCGACTGGGAGGCGCTGCAGCATCCCCTGCATCGCGGTATCCATCGGCTCATCACCGATCTGAACCGGGTCTATCGGACCGAACCGGCGCTGCATGCCTTGGATTGCGACAGTGCCGGGTTTCGCTGGATTGTCGGTGATGATCGCGACAACAGCGTTTTCGCCTGGTATCGCAGCGGCTACGAGGACACGCCCCCGATCGTCGCGGTGTGCAATTTCACGCCCGTGCCGCGCTTCCGCTACCGCATCGGCGTGCCGCGCGCGGGCGGCTGGCACGAGATCCTCAATACCGACGCACAGACTTATGGCGGCAGCAATCTCGGTAATGGCGGCTGGGTGCACTCCAGCTCGGCGACCAGCCATGGCCAGCCGTTTTCACTGGAACTGACATTGCCTCCCCTGGCTACGGTATTGTTGCGGCACGGGGGGTGAGAATACGAGGTACACCCGGCATGAGCTCCGATCCCCCCAAGCGCGTGCTCGCGGGCACGCCCGATCGCCTCGGTGCCCATTGCGAGGCGGGCGGCACTAACTTTGCGGTGTACGCGGGCCACGCCGAGCAGGTGCATCTGTGTCTGTTTGACCCGAGCAGCCGCAGCGAACTGCAGCGGCTGGCTTTGCCGGAATGCACCGACGGCGTCTGGCATGGCTACGTGCCCGACGTGGGTCCGGGCCAGCTCTACGGCTACCGCGCGGACGGCCCGTATGCGCCGGAACAGGGGCATCGCTACAACGTCAATAAACTGCTGCTCGACCCTTACGCCCGCGCTCTGGCCGGTCCCTTGATCTGGAGCGATGCGCTCTACGGCTATCGAGTCAGTTCACCGCGTGCGGATCTGTCGTTTGATCAGAGCGACAGCGCGTCGGGTGTGCCCAAGGCGGTGGTCACGGTTGATCGCTTCGACTGGGGCGCCGATCGCCCGTTGCGCACGCCGTGGTCCGATACGATCATCTACGAGGCGCATCTGCGCGGACTGTCCATGCGCCATGAGGGCATTGCGCCGGCACAGCGCGGTACCGCGGCCGCACTCGGTCATCCACTGATCATCGCCCACCTTCAGCGCTTGGGTGTCAGCGCGATCGAGCTGCTGCCGGTTCATGCCATGATCCACGATCGAGCGCTCGTCGAGCGCCATCTGCTCAATTATTGGGGCTACAACACGCTCGCCTTCTTCGCGCCCGAGCCGCGCTATCTGGGCACCGGCAGCGCCGATGAGCTCAAGGGCGCGAT
The DNA here is from genome assembly GCA_049508555.1 of Steroidobacteraceae bacterium. GTDB lineage: Bacteria > Pseudomonadota > Gammaproteobacteria > Steroidobacterales > Steroidobacteraceae > FEN-1191. The sequence continues at coordinate 52,285 of JBELAR010000004.1, read as the reverse complement.
CAAGGCGCTGCACGCGGCCGGCATCGAAGTGCTGCTCGACGTGGTCTACAACCACAGCGCCGAGGGCAGCGAGCTCGGCCCGACCTTGAGTCTTCGCGGCCTGGATAACGCCGCCTACTATCGTGCCACGCCGCAGGATCTGCGGCATTGCATCAACGACACCGGAGTCGGCAATACGTTGAATTTTGCCCACCCGCGCGTCATTCAGCTCACGCTGGATTCATTGCGCCACTGGGTCAGCGAGTTTCACGTCGACGGCTTTCGCTTCGATCTGAGCGTGACGCTGGGGCGTGGGGCCGGGGGCTTCGATCCTTGGGGCGGTCTGTACCCCGCGCTGCTGCAGGATCCAACTCTTGCCGGCGTGAAGCTGATCGCCGAACCCTGGGATCTCGGACCCGATGGCTACCAGCTCGGCAGGCACCCGGCGCGCATTGCCGAATGGAACGCACAGTATCGCGACGACGTGCGCCGGGTCTGGCGCGGGGATTCCGGGTTGCGCGGGGCGCTGGCAGCGCGCTTGCAGGGCTCCGCGGATCTGTTCGATCACGATCGGCGCCGACCCTGGGCTTCGGTGAATTTTATCACCGCGCACGATGGCTTCACGCTGCAGGACTGGGTCAGCTACAACCAGAAGCACAACGAGGCCAATGGCGAGAACAACCGCGACGGCACCGACGACAACTCGAGTTATAACTGGGGCGTCGAGGGGCCCAGCGACAATGCTGCGGTCAATCTGGTGCGCGAGCGCATCAAGCGCGGAGTGCTCGCGACGCTGCTGTTCTCGCACGGCACGCCGATGCTTCTGGGGGGCGATGAGTTCGGGCGCACGCAGCAGGGCAACAACAATCCCTACTGCCAGGACTCGGAGCTCTCCTGGTTCGATTGGGCCTTGGCGCAGAGCGCGAGCGGGCTCGAGCAGCAGCAGTTCCTGGCGCGCCTGATCCGGCTGCGGCGCAGGTATTGCAGCCTGCGCAGCACCTATTTCCAGCACGGTCTGCTCGAGCCGCTACCGCAGGTGCGCGACATCGAGTGGTTCGACGAGAATGGGGACGTCATGCGCCCTGAAGACTGGCAGTACACGGAAGGCCGGCTGCTGTGTGTACGCCGAGCCCTGCGGATCGATGAGGCGAGCGCCGAAGTGAGTGTGCTGCTGGCGAACATTACGGCCGCGGTCCGCACGTTTCAGCTGCCGCAACCGTCCTTCCCCTGGTGTTTGCGACTGGACACGGCAAACCTGGCGCTCGCGGATATCGTGCTGAAGGATGCAAGGATCCAGGTCGAGGCCCACAGCGTCCAATTGCTGACCGCAACCGTTGCGGCCGCGAGCCCCAAGGTCGCGGTGCACGACCCGAGCGACACGGCCGTGCAGCCACTGGCCCTGCGCGCTGGGGCCCGCAGCCGCGAACGGCCCACCGATGGATCCTGACCCGCGCCCCTGCGCGCTCGCTCAACTTGAAGCGTGCAATATCTGCGCGAGCGCTTCGGCGAGGGCATCGACCTGCGATTCGGTGTGCGCCGTGGAGAGGAAGCCGACTTCGAAGGCGCTCGGGGCCAGATAGATTCCGCGCTCCAGCAGCGTATGAAACGGGGCCACGAAGCTGGCTTTCGCATCGGCGGGAAAACTCTGCGGCGTACGCATCGGGGTGAGTGGCCGGCCCTGGTGCGATATGCACAGCCAGAAAATCGAACCGACACGCTGTACGCTCAGCGAGGCGATCGGTGCGAGTGCGCGCTCGAGCCGCGCGCCGAGGCTCTCGAGCCGCTGGTAAGTGCTGCCATCCTGCAGGCGCCGCAACGTCGCCAGGCCGGCGCACATCGCCAGCGGATTGGCGCTGAGCGTGCCGGCCTGATAAACCGGTCCGCTGGGAGCCACGAGCTCCATGAGTTCGCGGCGGCCACCGTACGCACCGACCGGGAAACCGCCGCCGATGACTTTGCCATAGGTGACCAGATCCGGCTCGATCCCGCTCAGCCCGGCATAGCCCTGGAAGCCGACCCGAAAGCCCGAAATGACCTCATCGAAGATCAGCAGTGCGCCGTGAGCGCGTGCGAGGCGCGAGAGTGCGCGCAGAAATTCGGGTCGCTGCGGTAGCAGGCCATAGTTGGCCGGCAATGGTTCAATGATGGCCGCCGCGAGCTGTGAGCCGCGGTGCGCGAACAGCGTCTCGAGCGCGGCGATGTCATCGAGCGGTGCGACCAGCGTCTCCTGCACGACCTCCGGTGCGAGCCCGGCACTATCGGGCAGCGGCGCCTCGGCCAGTCCTGAGCCCGAGCGCAGCAGCATCGAATCGCTGTGGCCGTGATAACAGCCTTCGAATTTCAGTATCTTCGAGCGGCCCGTGGCGCCGCGGGCGACACGCAGCGCCGACATCACGGCCTCGGTACCGGAATTGACGAATCGAATGCTCTGCACCCAGGGTATGCGGCCCGTGATCAGCTCGGCGAGCTCCAGGCTGTAAGGCTCCGCAGTGCCCAGACTCCAGCCACGCGCCAATGCGGCCTCCGCCGCGGCGCGTATCTGCGGGTCGGCATGGCCGAGAATCAGCGGGCCGAATGCCATGCAGTAATCGACATAATCCCGGCCATCGACGTCGCGCAGCAGGGCCCCAGCCCCGCCGGTCATGAATCGCGGCGTACCGCCCACGCCACGAAATGCGCGCACCGGGGAGTGCACGCCACCCGGGGACACGCGCAGCGCGCGGGCGAAGAGCTGCTCGGAGCGAGCGCTCTCGCGGTTCACGCCTCGAGCCACTCGCGGGCAAAGCGCGCGCCGTAAGTGATGATCATGTCGGCTCCGGCGCGTTTGAATGCGGTCAGAATCTCGCGGTGCAACGCGGCGCGCGGGGCCAGCCCCTGAGCGCTCAGGGCCTCGAGCGCGGCGAATTCGCCACTGACGTGGTAGACCGCCCAGGGCTTGTGGATCGCGCTCGAGAGCTCACGCAGCAGATCGAGGTAGGGCAATCCCGGTTTGATCATCAGAATATCCGCTCCCTGCGCGGCATCGCGCTGCGCGCACTGCCAGGCGTCATCGGGCCGGGCCGGATCGAGCTGATAGGTGGCGCGATCCTTGAGCGTGACGCCGGACTTGGGCGCGGATCCGGCTGCGACGCGAAACGGGCCGTATAGCGAGGATTGGAACTTCACCGCATAACTCATCAGGATGGTGCGCTCCAGACCGGCCGCATCCAGACGCGCACGGATCGCACCGATGCGTCCATCCATCATGTCGCTCGGCGCGACGCAGTCCGCCCCGGCCTGGGCGTAACTGAGCGCGGCCTGCTCCAGTTCGGCCACGCTGGCGTGATTGTCCAGGTGATCCCCTTCGGCGTTGAGCACACCGCAGTGACCATGCGGTGTCGAGGAACACAGGCAGACGTCGGCGGCCAGCCAGATATCGTGTCCGAACTGCCGCTTGAGCGCGCGGATCTGGCCAGAGGTATAGGACCAGTCGATATCGCGCTCGCGCTGCGAGCTGGGCACGCCGAACAGCAGAAAGCTCTGCACCCCGGCACGCAGGTCCTGTTCGACCTGGCGCAGCAGCGAATCGCTCGTCTCCTGATGCACCCCCGTGAGTCCGGGCACGGCTGCGGGCGCAGCCAGGCCCTCGGCGACGAACAGGGGTTGAATCAATTGCTTGAGCTGGACGTGGACTTCGCGGGTCAGGGCCCGGATGTGCTCGTTTTGGCGCAGGCGGCGCAGGTCGAGGGCGGTCATGCGATTGGCGTCTGTTCCAGTGTCAATACAAGCCTCCAGTGTGCCGCGAAGACGGCGCACACAGGTCACGCTTTGTCACTGATAACCTTTGCCATGCTCTCGGGTATCTCTCATGTGCCATAGTTATGAGACCAGCGTGCAGAATAGCGCCCGGCATGCTGCAAACACTGAACAACGAGCCGCCGGCGGCGGCGAAAGTCGAGGCGAGTGTAGCGCTGCTGCGCCAGGCACTGGCCAGCTATGGGCGGGTCGTGTACGCCAGCAGCCTTGGCGCCGAGGCCATGGTCCTCACCGATCTGATCTGCCGGCAGGTTCCAGGCATCGACATCATCAGTATCGATACCGGTCGACTGCCCGAGGAAACCCTGAGCCTGATCGAGCGGCTGGAGCGTCGCTACGAGCGGCGCATACCGCTGTACTATCCCGAGCCCGAGGCGATCGAGCGCTTCGTGCGCGTACACGGCGTCAACGGCTTCTACAACAGCCTGGATGAGCGCCTGAGCTGCTGCCGGATTCGTAAGCTCGAGCCTTTCAGACGCGCGGTCAAGGGCTATGGGGCCTGGGTAACGGGGGTGCGGCGCGAACAATCCGAGCTGCGCGCCGCGGGCCAGCCGATCGTGCGCGATGAGCAGACCGGCCTCGATAAGATCAGCCCGCTGCTCGAGTGGACCTGGAGCGAGATTTGGGGCTACATCCGCGCGCAGCAGTTGCCCTACAACCCACTGCACGAGCGCGGCTACACGAGCATCGGCTGCGCCCCCTGCACGCGCGCCGTGGCCGCCGGCGAGGATCATCGCGCGGGGCGCTGGTGGTGGGAGCGAGCCCAGTCGCGCGAGTGCGGATTGCAGCCGCGTCCGGCCGCGGTCGGCTGAGCGCGAAACCCGGCGCTCAGCGCGCGGCGTCCCCGGCATCGACCCAGCTTCGCTATGGACTACCTGCCCGTGTTCCTCAATCTGCGCGACCGGCTCACGCTCGTGGTCGGTGGCGGGGCGGTCGCCACGCGCAAAGTCGAGCTGCTGCTCAAGGCCCACGCGCGCGTGCGCGTCGTCGCGCCGGCGCTGCACGCTGAACTGGCCCTGTACCGCGATGCGGGACGCATCGAGCATCACGCGATGCTGTTCGAGCCCGCACACTTTGACGGCGTCGCCTTCGCGATCGCCGCGACGGATCGGGAGCAGGTCAATCGTGCGGTGGCGGCGGCGGGCGAGGCACGCGGTGTGTTCGTCAACGTGGTGGACGACGGCAGCGCCTCCTCCTGCCTCATGCCGGCGATCGTCGATCGCTCGCCGATCATCGTCGCCATCGGCAGCTCGGGGCAGTCCCCGACTTTGGCGCGGCGCGTGCGTGCGCAGATCGAGGCGTTGCTGCCCGAGCGGCTCGGTGAGCTCGCGCGACTGGCCGGCCGGGCGCGCGAGCGGGTCGCACGCGCGTTGCCTGATCTCAATCGGCGTCGAGTGTTCTGGGAGCGCGTGTTCTCCGGCAGCATCGCGACCCAGGTGCTCGCCGGCAGCCTGCAGCAGGCCGAAGCGCAACTCGACTCGCAACTGGCGGCGGCCGGAATTGCGGACGCGGCACAGCGCGCGCGGGCGCAGTCCCCCTGTGGGGAGATTTACCTCATTGGTGCCGGGCCGGGCGATCCGGACCTGCTGACCCTGCGCGCGCTGCAGTTGCTGCAGCAGGCCGATGTCGTACTCTACGATCGGCTCGTCAGTGAAGCGGTACTCTCGCGTGTGCGGCGCGATGCGCAGCGTGTCTTCGTCGGCAAGCAGCCCGGCGAGCACCGCGCGACTCAGGAGCGCATTCATGCGCTGCTGCTCCAGTACGCTCGTCGGGGGCTGCGCGTGGCGCGCCTGAAAGGCGGGGATCCGTTCATCTTTGGCCGCGGCGGGGAGGAGCTGGATGTGCTCGTCGCGGCCGGCATCCCGGTCGTGGTCGTGCCCGGCATCACTGCGGCGCTGGGCGCAGCGGCGGCGGCGGCGCTGCCGCTCACGCATCGCGGTGAAGCACAGTCGGTGACGCTGGTGACCGCCATGGGCGAGGGTGCAGAATCCCTGGACTGGCGCTCGCTCGCGGCTCCAGCGCAAACGGTCGTGTTCTACATGGGCATCGCGCAGATACCGCGCATCGTCGAGCGCCTGCATGCACAGGGCGCCCCACTCGAGCGTCCCGTGGCGATCATCGAACGGGCTACGCTGCCCGAGCAGCGCGTGGTGGCTGGGACTTTGGGCGATATCGCCGCACGGGCGCGCGAGGCGGGCGTGAGCGCCCCGGCACTGCTGATCGTCGGGGACGTCGCCGGACGCGCAGCGGGAGCCGCGCAGAGCGCCGCTACGGCCGGCGCGGCAGCCCTCGAGCGGCGCGGGCGCGCGTGAGCGTTCGCCAGGACTTCCTCGATGCCGTGGGGCACACGCCGCTGATTCGTCTGCGGCGCGTGAGCGAGCAGACCGGCTGCGAGATCTACGGCAAGGCGGAGTTCATGAATCCGGGCGGCTCCGTCAAGGATCGTGCCGCGCGCGCCATCGTGCTCGATGCGGAGCGGCAGGGCAGCCTCGGGCCCGGGGGCACCGTGGTCGAGGGCACCGCGGGCAACACCGGCATCGGTCTGGCGCACGTGTGCAACGCGCGCGGCTACCGCTGCGTCATCGTGATGCCCGATAACCAATCGCCCGAGAAGTACGCGCTGATCGAGGCACTCGGCGCGCAAGTGCACCGCGTCAAAGCCGTGCCCTACAGCGATCCGAACCACTATCAGAAAGTCGCAGGCCGGCTGGCTGCGGAACTGCCCAAGGCTGTCTGGTCCAATCAGTTCGACAACACCGCCAATCGCCGTGCGCACTTCGAGACCACCGGCCCGGAGATCTGGCAGCAGACTGGCGGCCGTATCGATGCCTTCGTCGCCTCCAGCGGCACCGGCGGCACGGTGGCAGGCGTCTCCGAGTACCTCAAGTCACGCGATCCGCGCGTGCGCACGGTCCTCGCCGATCCGCCGGGCAGCGCCTTGTTCGAGTACATTCGCCACGGCGTGGTCAAGGTCACGGGTAGCGGTTCGATCACGGAGGGAATCGGTATCGGGCGCATCACCGCCAACATGCAGGACGCGCCGATCGACGACGCGGTGCACATCGAAGACGAGCAAACCGTCCATTACGTGTATCGGCTGCTGCGCGAGGAGGGCTTGTTCGTGAGCAGCACCAGCGGCATCAATGTCGCGGCGGCCGTGCAGGTCGCGCGCGATCTGGGACCGGGTCATACCGTGGTCACCGTGCTGTGCGACAGCGGCTCGAAGTACCTCTCGCGGCTGTTCAATCGCGACTGGCTGGCGCAGAAAGGCCTGCTCGAGGCCTCGGGCCTGACGCCTACGGCGGCGGCGCCGTGAACTCAGGCGCGCGCTGGCTCTGGCCACTGGCGGCACTGGCTGGCGTCCATGCCGGACCGGCTCGAGCCGAATGGCTGTCGCGCGCGGTCGACGGCATCATGGGCACTCGGATCTTCGTCGAGCTGTGGGCCGAGGAGAAGGATCGGGCCCAGGGCGAACAGGCCATCGATGCCGTCATGGATGAGATGCGGCACATCGATGAGTCCATGAGTGTCTACAAGCCGACGAGCGAGGTGTCCCAGGTCAATGCACTCGCGGCGCAGCGGCCGGTGAAGATCAGCCCTGAGCTCTTCGGGCTGCTGACCACGGCGCTGGAGTATTCGCGCATCACCGAGGGCGCCTTCGACATCACCTACGCCAGTGTCGGCTACATGTACGACTTTCGCGAGCGCAAGCGGCCGTCCGAGCAGCAGATTCGCTCGGCCTTGCCGGCTGTGAATTTTCGTCACGTGCTGCTCGATGCCGCGAGCGGTACGGTGCGCTTCTCGCAACCCGGCGTGCGTATCGATCTGGGCGGTATTGCCAAGGGGTACGCGGTCGATCGCGGCATCGAGATACTGCTGGCGCGCGGCTACACTCACGCCCTGGTCAATGCCGGCGGCGACAGCCGCGTGATCGGTGATCGTTTCGGCAAGCCGTGGATCATCGGCATACGCCATCCTGATCATGCCGATCAGGTCATCACCCGTTTACCGCTCTCCAATACTGCATTCTCGACCTCCGGCGACTACGAGCGCTATTTTGACGAGGACGGTGTGCGCTACCACCACATCATCGATCCGCACACCGGTCATTCGGCCAGCAAAGTGCGCAGCGCGACGGTCATCGCGCCGACCGCAACGCGTACGGATGGGCTCTCGAAGACGGCCTTCGTGCTGGGTCCGCAAGCGGCCCTCCGGATCTACAACTCACTGCCCGATGTCGATGCGGTGCTGGTCACACCCGACGGGCATGTGCTCTATACCAAAGGGCTCGAGCCCGCGAAGAGCGCTGCGCCCGCCTCGAGCGAGCCGGCGGCCAAAGGTCCAACGCAGTAGCGGCACGCCCGGCGTGGCTGGCCGCGCACTCTGCGTTACCATGCGCACCTGAGTTCAACGCGGGAGAGGGTCATGGGTGCCAGGGCGCAGTTGCGGGGCAGTCGGCGGGGTGCGGTCAGGTCACGAGGGCGAATCCACGCAGGGGCATGCGTGCTCATGGGCCTGCTGCTGAGCGCTGCCGTGCAAGGCGCCACGACCTGGAGCGCGGGGCTTCATTATTTTCTGATCCAGCCCGCGCAGCCGACCTCGCTGCCGGCCGGCAAGGTCGAGGTCACCGAGGTGTTTTCCTACGCCTGCCCGGCCTGTAACCTGTTCTACCCGACCGTTGATCGACTCAAGGCCAGCCTGCCGCCCAACGCCGAAATGGATTTCGTGGCAGCGGCGTTCCGACCCGATGAGGATTGGCCGACCTTCCAGCGCGCCTACTATGCCGCGCAGATCCTGGGTATCGACAAGCGCTCGCACGACGCGATGTTCGACGCGGTCTGGAAGACCGGCGAGCTCGCGGTGTTCGACATGCGCACGCAGCGCCTGCGCACTCCACTGCCGGGCATCGAGAATATGGCGGCGTTCTATGCGCGAGTAGCGGGCGTGAAGCCCGAGACATTCGTCGCGACCGCGAATTCCTTCGGCGTCGACACGCGCATGCGTCAAGCCGATCAGCTGGTCAAGGACTACCGCGTCGATGGCACGCCGACGATCGTCGTCAACGGCAAATACCGGCTGGATCTGCACTCAGCCGGCGGCCCCGATCAGCTCATCGAGCTGGTGAATTGGCTGGTCGCGAAGGAGAGCGGCGGGGCGGCGAAGCCGCCCGCGCATTGATCAACCGGTGCCCCGCCCTTTGTAGGCCCGAAGCTCGGCATTGAACTTATCGACCACCTGCTGCAACTTATCGACTTCCTCATCGTTGAGCTTGGCATACGCTTTCTGGATCTTGGTCTTGTCGCCGCCGCCGGCGATCTTGTCATTCTGTTCCTGCTGCAGACAGGCGGTGTAATCGCTGACTGCCGCGTTGGCCGCCTTCACGGCGGCCTGCGCCGCCTTCATTTCGTCGAGCGTCGCAGTCAATCCATTTGGAATCTGAACCGCCACATCAGGCGCGGTGCATGCGGCGTGGACCGGCGCGATACCCAGGACCATCAGGACGGATATAAACAGTGTGAGCTTCATTGGATTCCCCTCTCTAGAACAAAACTTTAACGCTTCCTGGCCCCTTTTGGGAAAAGGTTTTGCTTAAGTCAGGCTTGCCAGGAAGGCACGCCAGCCTCCCAGATGGCTGATGTCCCGGGCGCCCTCGCCCAGGGCATGGGCTTCGCACAGAAAGCCGCTGACCTCCCGGCCGTCCGCCAGCTGGACTTTGCCGATCCCGAGCGGCGCGGGAATGCCCGCGACGAAGCTCCCCAGAGCTGCGCTCGGGACGGACCAGACCTCCACCTCGATCGCGACTCCATCCTGCGCCACGCGCAGCAGGCCGGGCCGATCAGGCGGCCCGCCCCGCAGAGCGTAAAATCGATACAGCGGTGCCGTGCGCGTGCACTCGAGCAACTGCGCTCCGCGCTCGAGCAGCTGATGGTTGAGCGGCAGGCCAGCGAGGTGCGCGCCGCAGACCGCGATGGGTACGCCATCGGCGAGGCGCTCCCAATCGAAGCCGCTCTCGTTGGGCAGCAGGTGATCCGTCGCACCCTGCCGGGCCGGGGCGGCGCGCTGCAAGCGCGCGGCCAGCGCGAGCAGTTCGAAGTCGCTCCAGGTCGGTCCAGCGAGCGTGATGCCAAAGGGCAGGCCGGCCGCATCGAAGCCGGCTGGCACGGCCACGCCGGCCAGATCCAGCAGATTCATGAAATTGGTATAGAAGCCGAGTCGCGAGTTCAGGCTCAGCGGCTCGGCCTCGACCTCGGCTATGCGGTAGATCGTGCCGGCCGTCGGCGTGAGCAGCACGTCGATCTCGCTCCAGACCTGCTCGCTCGCCCGGCGCAGCTCTGCGAGCCGGTATTGCGCGCGGAAGGCCTGCACGGCCGAAGGCGCAGCGCCATTTTCGATGATCTGGCGTGTCGCGCCCCACACGGCATCGGGCTCGCGGCGCAGCAGCGATTCGATCACGGCATAACGCTCGGCGACCCAGGGCCCTTCGTAGAGCAATTGGCCCGCCTCGATGAAGGGTGCGAAGTCAATCGCGACGCGGCGTCCGCCCAGAGCCTCGAGCCGCGCGATGGCGGCGTCGAACAGCAGCGGATATTCGGCGTTGCCAAAGAACTGCAATTGCTGCGGACGGGGCACCCCGAACCGAAACGCGCCGCGCGACCACGATGCGCCCCGCGCCGGCGCCGGCACGGCGCGCGAATAGGGCTCTGCCGCATCGTAGCCCTCGGCCGCCCGGCACACGCGCGCCGCGTCCTCGGCACTGAGCGCGAATATCGACACCGCATCGAGTGTGCGACAAGCGGGTACCACGCCGCGGGCACTGAGGCGGCCGCGGCTGGGCTTCAGGCCAATGAGATTGTTGAATGCGGCCGGAATGCGCCCCGAGCCCGCGGTGTCGGTGCCGAGTGCGAAGCTCGCGAGCCCCAAGGCCACGGCGACCGCGGATCCGGAGCTCGAGCCGCCGCTGAGGTATGCGGGGTCGTAGCTGTTGCGGCACACCCCGTAGGGCGAGCGCGTGCCGACCAGTCCGGTCGCGAACTGATCCAGGTTGGTCTTGCCGACGGGAATCGCGCCGGCCTGGATCAGACGCTCCACGACGTAGGCGGAGCGCTCGGGTGTATAGGCATAGGCGGGGCAGGCGGCGGTGGTGGCCACGCCGGCCAGATCGATATTGTCCTTGATCGCGAATGGGATGCCGTAGAGCGGCAACGAGGCCGGACCCTGGACGGTACCAGCGCTATCCACACGCCCTGCTCGCGCAGGCCGGCGATGCGCTGGCTCAGCGCCTCGAGGACCGCCGACGGGGTCGTACGCCGCTCACGATACTCCGCGCGCAGATCGGCCACAGCGAGGCTGCGTCCAGGCGGCAGCGTGAGCCTGCTCATGGACCTGCTGCCTCGCCCGGCCGCAGCACGAGCAGGGTTTCGCCCGCGTCGACCGACTGGCCCCGCTGGCAGCGCAGTTGCACGATTCGGCCCGCCTGCTCAGCGCTCAAATTGATCTCCATTTTCATCGCCTCGATGACCAGCAGGGTTTCCCCGGCCCGGGCGCGCTGTCCGACGGCGGCGTTGAGCCGCCACACGCTGCCCGATACCGGGGAACTGATGGCGATGCAGCCCGCGGGCAGTTCGAGGCCCGGATCCGCTCCGGGGGCTGCTGCGGCGCCATTGACCAGGCTCCCCGCTGCCTGCTCATCGGGCGGCTCGCTGTGCCAGCGCTCGCGCTCGGCATCGAACGCCGCCTGCTGCCGCGCCTTGAAAGCGGTGATCGAATCGGCGTGCTCCAGCAGAAAGCGCCGGTAATCGCGCAGCCGCAGCGTCGTGGGCTCGATCTGCAGCGGCGCCTTGCCATAGGGAAAATCGGCTCGCAGCCGCTCGAGTTCCGCGGCGGATACCGGATGAAAGCTCAATTGATCGAAGAAGCGCAGCAGCCATTGCTTGCCGTCGCGAAAGGCGTCGCTCTGGCGGTAGCGGTTCCACATCTGCAGCGTGCGCCCGACGAATTGATAGCCTCCCGGACCTTCCATGCCGTAGACGCATAGATAGGCGCCGCCGATGCCCACGGCGTTCTCCGGAGTCCAGGTGCGTGCGGGATTGTATTTGGTCGTGACCAGGCGATGGCGTGGATCGAGCGGCGTCGCCACCGGGGCGCCGAGGTATACATCGCCGAGTCCCATGACCAGATAGCGCGCCGAAAACACGATGCGACGCACGTCGTCGATTGAATCCAGACCGTTGATGCGGCGGATGAATTCGATATTGCTTGGACACCAGGGCGCATCGGCGCGCACCGACTGCATGTATCGCTCGATCGCCCGCTGCGTTGCCGGATCGTCCCAGGACAACGGCAGGTGCACGATGCGGCTCGCGACCTCGAGCTCATCGATAGACGGCAGCGACTCCTCCAGGCGCAGCAGCGCATCGAGGATCTGACTGCGGCTGCAGCGCCGCGAGTCAAAGTGCAGCTGCAGCGAGCGCACGCCGGGCGTCAGGTCGATGATCCCGGGCGGCGGCGCCGCCCGCAGCGCGTCGAGCAGCGCCTGCACGCGAAAGCGCAGCGCGAGGTCCAGCGTCGGCTCGCCGTATTCGATCAGTACGTTATCGTCCCCAGCCTGCCGGTAGCAGATCGCGGGCCGCGATCCGCTCGCCGCAGTGCGCAGCAGTACGGCCTGCAGTGCCGCCGCGCCGCCGCGCCTTGCGGGCGTCTGGCCCGCAGGCCTGAGGGTGCGGATCGACTCGTCCTGCTGCAGCAGCAGGAGCTGGGCCTGCTCGGCCGTGATCGCGTGAAAACGCACGCTGTTACCGGGCCGCAGCTGGCCGACTTTCCATAAGTCCGCCAACGCGATGGTCGCGGGGCAGACGAAACCACCGAGGCTGGGGCCATCCGGCCCGAGGATGACCGGCATGTCGCCGGTGAAGTCGATCGCGCCGATGGCATAAGCGTTATCGTGAATGTTGGAAGGATGCAGCCCGGCTTCCCCGCCGTCACGCCGCGCCCACTGCGGCTTCGGGCCGATGAGTCGCACGCCGGTGCGGCTCGAGTTGTAGTGCACCTGCCAATCGGTCGCAAAGAAGGTTTCGATATCCTCGGGAGTGAAGAAATCCGGTGCCGCGTGCGGTCCGTACAGCACTGCGATGTCCCATTGCGCGGCGTAGTGCGGCTGCGCGTCGTCGGCCAGCGCCGTGACGCCGGCCGGACCGGGCGGCTGCGCCGCGAGTCGCAGCACATCGCCCCGGCGCAGTGCGCGGCCGGCATGTCCGCCGAAATGCCCGAGCGTGAAGGTCGCACGGCTGCCCAGGTAGCACGGCACATCGAAGCCGCCCCGCACCGCCAGGTAGGCGCGCTGTCCGGCGCCTTCGATGGCTGCGAGCTTGAGCGTGCTGCCGGCCGTCGCCGACACGACCGACCACCATGGCACGGGGGCGCCATCCATTTCGGCGCGCATGCGTGCGCCCGCGAGCACGAACTGCGTGTCGCAGCCGAACTGCAGTTCCGGTCCGACGACCGTCAGTTCCAGCGCGGAACAGTCCGGAGCGTTGTCCAGCAGTCGGTTCGCGAGACGGAATGCCAGCTCATCCATCGGTCCGGAGGGCGGCACGCCGACATCCCAGTATCGAAGCCGACCGGGCCAGTCCTGGACGGTCGTGTGGGTGCCGGGCTGCAATACCTCGATCGTGCGCGATTGGAAGCTCAGGGCGTCGAGCCAGCGCGTGGTCAGCGAGCCGGCGACAAACTGCGGCTGCTGCAGCAGCACCTGCAGGTACTCGCGGTTGGTTTCGATGCCGTAGACCGCAGTCTGTGACAGTGCGGCGTCCAGTTGCGCCAGCGCCGCCTCGCGCGTCGCGCCGTGCGCGATCAGCTTGGCCAGCATGGGGTCGTAATGAGAGGAGACTTCGCAGCCGGTTTCGATCCAGCTATCGACCCGCAGCGCGTCGGGCAGGACCACCTGCGACAGCAGCCCGCTCGAGGGGCGAAATGCGCGTGCGGGATCCTCGGCGTACAAGCGCGCCTCGATCGCCGCGCCCTGCGGCGCGTGACGATAGTCGTGCAGCGCCGGCCCATCCTTGGCTGCCAGGCGCAGCATCCATTCGACCAGATCGATGCCGGTGACCGCCTCGGTGATGCCGTGTTCGACCTGCAGCCGGGTGTTGACCTCCAGGAAATAAAAGGCCGTGGAGGCATCGCCCGGATCGGCCGCGCGGTCGGCGTCGACGATGAACTCGACGGTGCCGGCCGAGCGGTACGCCACCGCCTCGCCGAGTCTTACCGCCGCGGCGCACAGCTGCGTGCGCAGCGACGCATGCAGTCCCGGGGCCGGGGTTTCCTCGATGATCTTTTGATTGCGTCGCTGCGTCGAGCAGTCACGCTCACCCAGCGCGATGACCTGGCCCCGGCCATCGCCAAAGAGCTGGACCTCGATGTGGCGCGCGCGCGCGATATATTTCTCGAGAAACACGCCGCTGTCGCTGAAATGGCTGCCGGCCACGCGCCGCACGCTCTCGAAAGCGCTGCGCAATTGCGTCTCATCGGCGCATTGCCGCATGCCGATTCCACCCCCGCCCGCCGTGCTCTTGAGCATGACCGGATAGCCGATGCGCGCGGCTTCGGCCAGCGCCTGCTCCAGATCGGCCAGCAATCCGCTGCCCGGCAACAGGGGCAGGGCATTGGCCGCCGCCAGGGCCCGCGCCGTGTGCTTGAGGCCGAAGTCGCGAATCTGCGCGGGCGTCGGTCCCACGAAGGCGATGCCGCTGCGCTCGCACTCCTGCGCGAAGTGCGCGTTCTCGCTCAAAAAGCCGTAGCCAGGATGTATCGCCTGGGCACCGGTGGCGAGGGCGGCCTCGAGTATGCGATCGGCGCGCAGGTAGGAATCGGCGGCGGCGGCCTCGCCGATGCACACCGCTTCATCGGCCTCGCGCGCGTGTCGACTGGTGCGATCGGCGGCCGAATACACCGCGACGGATGCGATCTTCAGCCGGCGCAGTGTGCGCTGGATGCGACAGGCGATCGCGCCGCGATTGGCGATCAGCACTTTCTCGAACATCCCGAACCCGACCGGCGGAATGTTCAGCCCGCCGCCCAGATCAGGATCTGTATCGGCGTTGGATTATAGGCGTTGCACGGATTGTTGAGCTGCGGGCAGTTGGAGATCAGCACCAGCACGTCCATCTGCGCGCGCAGCTGCACGTAGCGCCCGGCAGCGGATATGCCGTCGGCAAAGCGCAGGGTCCCGTCGCTGTCCACCGGCACATTCATGAAGAAGTTGATGTTGCTCGGCAGATCGCGCTTGTTCAAGCCGCGATCGTCGCGCGCGAGCGCCAGCAGGAAGTTGTCGCGGCAGCTGTGCATGTGGCGAGTCTCGGCCGCATAGCGCACGGAGTTGCTCTCCGCCGAGCAGGCGCCACCGAGCGTATCGTGGCGGCCGCAGGTGTCATCGGTGATCGTGAGCATCGTGGCGCCGAGATTGGAGCGCAATTGCGTCCCCGTGCTCAGGTAAATGTTGCCCTGACCGCGAATCGTGTCGACCGCGCTGTAGCGCTCCTCGGTGTTGTGGGCGTTGTAGAACAGCGTGTCCACGGCCTGATTGCCCTCCAGATCGACGATGCGCAGGATCTGCCCGCGCTCGACGCTGCCGAGCCACGGCTCGCCTGCCGGCACGATCTCGTCATGGATGGCGTCGGTGGCGAGACTCATGGCAGGAACATCATTTCGGTGTTGTGAAACCCACGGGCATTCTCGGCGCGGTGCTCGCGGCAGGCGTCGTGCGCGGGCGCGGGTCCGGACAGCCACGCGCGCAGCTGCACCGATCGCGGATGATAGCGCGTGTCCGGATCGAGCGGATGCTGGCAGGTCGAGAGCACCAGCAACGTATTCATCTCGAAACGCAGATCGACATGGTCCCCGGCGCGGCAGTGCCCGGCGTCGAACTGCAGCGCGCCGTTCTCGGCGACGCTCACGCGTGTGAAGAAATTGATGTTTGCGATCAGATCGCGCTTGCCGAGGCCGTACTTGCCGAGCTCGTTGAGCATGCTGTCGCGGCCATTCTTGCAGTACTCGTTGCGCTGCTCCTGGAAGCGCGTCGCGCCAAAGCGGCGCGTGACCAGGGCAGCATCCGACAGGCCGCAGATCGTGTCGTGCCAGCCGCAGGTGTCGGCCGTGATCGAGCACAGGATCCGACCCATGTCCGAGTAACAGACGAAACCCGCAGTCAGATAGGCGGTGTGCTGGGATTTGAGCGTGTCGGCCATGTTGTAGCGTTCCAGCAGGGACTCGTGGTTGTAGAGCATGGCGGCGACGTTGGCCCCGGCTTCCATGGCCTCGATCCGCAATGAGGTCCCGCGGCGCAGTACGCCGGACCAATGCTCACCCTGCTGCAGGGTCTGCGACCACAGGGGGGCGGGCATGCTGCCCGGCGCCGGGCGTTCGGAGTGGCTTGTCATGGCGCACACGCTAGTGCAAGCAGGCCGGACTCGTAAAGTCCAGCCGTCTGCACCATTGCCGCCCAGCCGCCCTGCGCTCGGCACCGCGTGGGTGCGGCCGAGGACTGACGCTGTGCCATTTTGGCTGGCCCCGGCACTGGCCCCGCGGCACAGGGCTTGCAGCCCTGGCCTGGTTACCGGACTGTAGATCCGAGTTAACCAGATCAGGAGTATCGGGGATGCAGATCCTGCAGCCGCTCTCGGCGCGCGCGAAGCTCGTCATCGGGATCGCGTCGTTCGTGATGCCGGTGCTGATCTGGTGCATCGTGAGCTATGTGCCCTGGGTCTGGCATCCGCAGATCATGGTCAGCGACCCCGGTTCGGTCACCTACCTGGAAGCGGGCGCCCACATGCCGCGCGCTGCTTTCGAGGACGAGGTCGCCGATGCTCAAAAGGAGGGCCGGGCGCCGCCCCGGGGAGTCGCCGCCAATCCGATCTATCTGCCTTCCCCCGGTCAGGTGCTCGAGGCTTTCTATACCTCTTTCACGACCCCGCCACCGACCAAGGATGGGCAGTGGCTGCACCAGAGCCTCTGGCACAGCATCCAGATCATCTTCTGGGGCTTCGTGATCTCCTCGGTCTTCGGTGTCCCCCTGGGCGTGCTGTGCGGCGCTTACGCTTCGATCGCGCGCCTGAACGAGCCCTTCATCGAGTTCTTTCGCTACTTGCCCGCGCCGGCCTTCGGCGCCCTGGCGGTCGCGATCCTCGGGATCTACGACGGACCGAAGATCGCGGTCATCGTCATCGGTACGTTTTTTCAGCAGGTGCTGATCATCGCCAACACCACGCGCAAGCTCGACCCGGCGCTGCTCGAGGCCGCGCTCACGCTCGGCACGCGCAGCCGACAGCTGCTCACACGCGTGGTCGTGCCGGGAATCCTGCCGGATCTGTACCGCGATCAGCGTATTCTGCTCGGCTGGGCCTGGACCTACCTGATCGTGGCGGAACTGATCGGAACGACCTCGGGCATCACCTGGTTCATCACGCAGCAGGCGCGTTACCAGCACTTTCCCAACGTCTATGCGGCCATCGCGATGATCGGTATTCTCGGACTGGGCATCGACATGATCCTGGCTGCCCTCGGCCGCCGACTGTTTCCCTGGGATCGCTCGCTGGTGCGGAGCACATGAACGACATCACGCTGCCGCGCGACCTGCTGCCCTCGTACCTGGAGCAATCCGCGGCCGTGCGCGCCCGCTTCGAGCGGCTCAAGGCGCGCGAGATCCTCCTGACCATTTCGCATCTGTACAAGAACTTTGAGCGCGCCGGCCGCAGCGTCGTGGCGCTCAAGGACATCAACCTGCAAACCTATCGGCGCGAATTTCTCTGCGTCGTGGGGCCCTCGGGCTGCGGTAAATCGACGCTGGTGCGCATCCTGGCCGGGCTCGAGCAGCACAGCGCGGGCGAGGTGCTGCTGCAGGGGAAGTCGGTCAATGGTCCGGGCCGGGACCGCGGCATGGTATTTCAGGGATACACGCTGTTTCCCTGGCTCACCGTCAAGAAAAACGTGATGTTCGGGCTCGAGGTCAATGGCCACGGCAAGCTCGAATGCGAGCGCGAGGCCTTGCAATGGCTGGATCTGATCGGGCTGGAGAAATTTGCCGACGCCTACCCGCAGCAGCTCTCCGGAGGCATGAAGCAGCGGGTCGCGATCGTGCGCGCACTGGCCAATCAGCCGCGCATCCTGCTCATGGACGAGCCCTTCGGGGCGCTCGATGCCCAGACCCGCGCCCGCATGCAGGCGCATCTGCTGGAGATCTGGCGCAAGATCGATATCACGATCGTCTTCATCACGCACGATCTGGATGAGGCGATCTTCCTGGCCGACCGCATCCTGGTGCTCTCGGCGCATCCGGGTCAGGTGCAGGAGCTCATCGAAGTACCCGTGCCGCGACCGCGCCGGATCGAGCAGTTCGTGAGTCCGGAGTTTCTGGCTACCAAGGCGCGCCTCGAGGAACTCATCTATATCGGGCGGCACGATGAGGGCGAGGAGGAGGACTATCCGATCCTGGGGCGCATGACCGACGTGAACGACAACGTCGAATGAGCTGATCCGGTTGCGCTGCGCGCTCGGCTCGCGGCATTCTTGAATGGGCCGAATCGAGGCCTGAACAGGAACGGCGATCATGAGCATCCGGCCGGTGCTGCGCATGGGCGATGAGCGATTGCTGCGCGTGAGCGAGCCAGTGCGCACCTTGGGCAGCGCGGCGCTGCAGGAGCTATTGCTCGACATGCACGAGACGATGGCGGCCCTCAATGGCGCCGGCCTGGCCGCACCGCAGATCGGGGTGCCCTGGCGGGTCGTGATCTTCGGCACCGGCGCGCCCAACCCGCGCTATCCGGAGGCCGAAATCGTGCCGGCCACCGTGCTGATCAACCCGGAGCTCGAGCCGCTCGGCACTGAGCTTGAAATGGGCTGGGAGGGTTGTCTGTCGGTGCCTGGCATGCGCGGACTGGTGCCGCGTTTTCAGCATTTGCATTATCGCGGCGTCGATGAGCAGGGCCAGCCCATCGATCGGCGCGTGAGCGGCTTCCACGCCCGTGTGGTGCAGCACGAGGTCGATCATCTGGACGGCATCCTCTACCCGATGCGCATCACCGATATGAGTCAATTCGGCTTCAATGAGGAGCTCTTCCCGGGCCAGGACCTGCAGGAAGACTGATTGGAATCAATCCAGGCGCCGGGCCTCGAGTGACGCCAGCGCGCCGTTCGCATCGACTGTCAGCTTAAGCTCTATGGGCTGACAGCAGATCTGGCAGTCCTCGATATACGTCGCCCCGCCAGCCGAGTAGTCCGCCAGCGTCTGGAAGCTCTCCCCGCAGTAGGGACAATGCACGGTCTCGAACTGTGCGCCCTCGGCGCCTTCGCTGACCGGTGCCCCATGCGTCGCGGGCTCGAACACCGGCTCGAGGCCGTAGAGCGCATCGATGGCCCCGGCGTCCAGGCCGGCGGCGGGTGCTCGTGGGCGCTTGATGGCCATGAGCCCACCCTAACAAAGCCCTGAGGCGATCGCGTAAGATCTTTGAGCGCGGGCCAGACCACTATCACCTCAAGACGAGCACAGCGTATGAACAGCACCGGGGCGGGAGCGGAATCCCTGAAACTGGCACTGCGGCAACTGCACGCGGAATTGTCGCAGGCGCAGGATATGGATGAGGGCTCGCGAGTGCTGTTGCGAGAGGTTCTGACGGATATCGAGCGCTTGCTGCACGAGGGCGCGGCACCATCCACGGGCGCCGCGCCACGCCGTCTGGAGGCCGCTGTGGTCGAATTCGAAACCGACCATCCGGCGCTGGCCGCCAGCGTGCGCCAGTTCATCGACTTGCTGGGGCGGGCGGGCCTCTGACCCCGTCGGTGCGCTGCGCCATGCGCGCCTTCCAGTTCGCCACCAGTTTGCCCAGTTGGGCCTTCTGGTCGGCCGTCAGCACGTTATAGAGCTGCTGGTTCAACTCACTCTGCTGCTGGATCCGGTCCGTGGCGCGCTTCTTGGCCGCCTGCACGGCGCTGGCGTAGCCCGGATCCCCCGGGTTAGCCAGTGCGAGCATGTCCGGCGGAGCCCCGGTAGCGGCCTTGGCCGCGAATTGCGCGCGCGCATTGCTCAGAACCGTGTGCACCTGTTGCTGCTGTGCGGGAGTCAGTTCGAGCTCGCGGAAGCTGCGCAGGATGATCGGCCCACCCATCATTCCTGGGCCCGGGCCCGGTCCACGCATCGCCGCAGGCCCACGGCCGCCATCGCGATGCCACTCGCCGCCCCGCCCCCAGTGATGGTGATGGTGATGGCGATGATGATGATGGTGCCAATGCCGACCGCCATGCTCGTGCTCACCCCAACGCTCGTGATCCGAGTCATTGTCAAATCTGCGGCCCGCACCAGGGCCGCCGTCACGCCAACCGGGCCCGCCGCGGCTGTCGCCGTCGGGAGGCGCGGGAGGGGCGCTCGCAGCGGCCCCGGGCGCCGCCGTATTTGGGCTGCTTTGAGCGATGGCGCCGCCTGCCAGCCCCGTGAGGGCCAGGGCGCACAGGAGCTGTGGAATTCTGTTTGTCATTGAAGACACCTCGTTTACCCGCATGAAGACTATATGGACAACGGGAAAACGCTACAGTGCCGCGCCGGCGCACGCGCGAGGCTTAAATAGGCATTACATCGAGTTAATGAATGCGTCTTAATCGACGCCGGGGAGGCCGCTTCAGGCTGAGAGGGCTTCCCCACGCGCGGCGCGCTTGCGCTCATGCTCCGAGAGATAGCGCTTGCGGATGCGGATGCTCAGCGGCGTGACCTCGACCAGCTCATCATCGGCGATGAATTCAACCGCGTATTCCAGTGTGACCTGGACCGGCGGCGTCAGGATGATCGCCTCGTCCTTGCCGGCAGCCCGGATGTTCGTGAGCTTCTTGGTTTTGATCGGGTTGACGACCAGATCATTTTCCCGGCTGTGGATACCGATGATGATGCCTTCGTAGAGCTTGTCACCGGGGCTCACGAACAGACGCCCGCGCTCCTGCAATGCGAACAGCGCGTAGGCGACCGCCTCCCCATTCTCATTGCTGATCAACACCCCATTGTGGCGGTCGGGGATCTCGCCGCTGACCGCCGCGAAGCCATCGAAAATATGGCTGATCAGGCCGTTACCACGCGTGAGGGTCATGAATTCGCCCTGAAATCCGATCAGACCGCGAGCCGGCACCCGATATTCGAGGCGAGAGCGGCCCGATCCGTCGATGACCATGTCGGTCAGTTCCGCGCGCCGCCTGCCGAGCGCTTCCATGACCCCGCCCTGATGGGCTTCATCGATATCGACGGTCAGGGCCTCGAACGGCTCGTGCACAACGCCGTCGACGATCTTCTTGAGCACCTGCGGCTTGCCGACGGCGAGTTCGTAGCCTTCGCGACGCATGTTCTCGATCAGGATAGTCAGGTGCAACTCACCGCGGCCCAGTACCCGGAATACGTCGGCGTCAGTGGTGTCCTCAACCCGCAAGGCCACATTGCTCTGCAACTCGCGATAGAGCCGCTCGCGGATCTGGCGGCTGGTCACGAACTTGCCCTCGCGCCCGGCGAGGGGTGAGGTGTTGACCTGGAAATTCATGGCCAGCGTGGGCTCATCCACCTGAATGGGCGGCAGCCCTTCGGGCTTTTCAACGTCGCAAATGGTCAAGCCGATGTTGACGTCTTCGATACCGGTCACAGCGACGATATCCCCGGCCGTCGCTTCCTCCACCGACACGCGACGCAGGCCCTTGAATGTCAGCACCTGGGCGACCTTGGCCAGGCCGCGATCCTCGGCGCCGTCGCGCAGGGCGACGTTGCGCCCGGCGCGCAGCGTGCCGCGGCGGATGCGGCCGATGCCGATGCGACCGACGTAGGAATTGTAGTCGAGCGTCGAGATCTGCAATTGCAGGGGTGCGTCCACGTCGGTCAGGGGCGCCGGCACATATTGCAGAATGGCTTCAAACAATGCGGCCATGTCCGGATCGCGCCGTGTCATATCGGTGCTGGCCCAGCCCTGCAGCGCCGAGGCGTAGATGACCGGAAAGTCGAGCTGGGCGTCCGTGGCGCCGAGCTTGTCGAACAGCTCAAAGGTCCGGTCGACGACCCAACCGGCGCGGGCGCCGGGGCGGTCGATCTTGTTCACGACCACGATCGCTTTGAGGCCGAGCGCGAGCGCCTTGCGCGTGACGAAGCGCGTCTGCGGCATCGGGCCCTCGACCGCATCGACCAGCAACAGAACCCCGTCGACCATCGACAGCACACGCTCGACCTCGCCACCGAAATCGGCGTGTCCCGGCGTGTCGACGATGTTGATGCGGGTGCCGCCGTACTCGATGGCGCAGTTCTTGGCCAGGATCGTGATGCCGCGCTCGCGCTCGATGTCGTTGGAGTCCATGACACGCTCGCCCACATGCTCATGCGCCGCAAAGGTGCCGGATTGCTTGAGCAGACAGTCGACCAGAGTCGTCTTGCCGTGGTCGACGTGCGCGATGATCGCGATGTTGCGAATCGGACGTTGCATGGGATGGCGGGCCAGGGGTATCAAAAAGGGCGCCGAGGGTAGCAGAAGCCCAAGTGCGATGTTAGAATATCTCAGATCCACTAATAAAGATATCTCGATATGTTTAAAGCCTCCGTGGCAAGCGAAGATCTGGGACAGGTCGTGCGGGCGCTCAAAAGCGCCGCCGAACCGACGCGCTTGCGGCTGCTGGTGTTACTCAGTCATGGGGAACTGACCGTCAGTGAGCTCTGCCGGGTGCTCGGCCAGAGCCAGCCACGCATATCCCGGCACCTGCGCGTGCTCACCGAAGCGGGCTTCCTGGATCGCTTTCGCGAGCAGCAGAGCGTGTATTACCGCGCCCCGGTGCGCGGCCGCCCGCTGGAGTGGTTGCGCCAGATCCTGTCGATGACACACCCCGACACCACGGCGCTCAGGCGGGATCGCGAGTGCGCGCTGCAAGTGGTGCGGCAGCGGGCTGATGTTGCAGTACAGCAGCTCAGCCTTACGGACGCCGAGGGCGCGGTGAGCTGGCGCGACTCGCGGGCAACCGGTGCGCTGGCGGCAGGGCGCACAGCGCGCGAGGAGCTCTCGGCGGTGCTGCTCGAGGAGCTCGGTCCCGCGAGTATCGGTGAACTGCTCGACATCGGCACCGGCTCGGGGCTGATGATCGAGATTCTCGGTCCACGGGCCGAGCACGCCGTCGGCATCGACATCTCCGCCCCGGCGCTGCGCCTGGCGCGCACGCGCGTGCACGGCGCGGGCTTGAGTCACTGCGAGTTCCGTCGCGGCGACATGTACCATCTGGCCAGTGAGGATGGTGCCGTCGATACCGTGACGATCGATCGGGTGCTGGCCACGGCCGAGCGGCCGGTCGCGGCTATTGCCGAGGCTGCACGCGTGCTGCGTCCCTCTGGACGCCTGGTCGTCATCGAGGATTTCGAGCAGGTGGCCGCTCAGGCTCCCGACAATCCGCTGGCGCAGTTGCGCCGCTGGCTCGCGAGCGGCGGTTTCGATGCGGTGCGATTGCGTCCCTGCGACTTCTCCACACGCCACGTCATCGTGGCGGTCGCGCGCCTGCAGGGGGCAGCGGCCAGTGCGCTGCGCGATTCCCTGCGGGGCCCGGATGGCATCGTCGTCGATAATCCCGATACGGCCGCGCCAACCGGCACGAGTTCTCAAGCCAACGCGGGTTCCTCATGAGCGCTCTGCGTCCCGCCGAACGCATCGGTAGCAGCATCGAGGCCATTGCTCGCCCGGTGCAGGTGTCATTCGAGTTCTTTCCGCCTGGCGACGACAAGATGGAGCAGACGCTGTGGCAATCAATCCAACGCCTGCTGCCGCTCGCGCCCCGCTTCGTTTCGGTCACCTATGGGGCGGACGGTTCGACGCGCGAGCGCACCCATCAGGTCGTCACGCGCGTGCTGCGTGAGACCACGCTGACACCAGCCCCGCACTTGACCTGCGTCGGCGCCGATCGCGAGCACATACTGGATATCGCCCGCGGCTACTGGCGCGCCGGCGTGCGCCATATCGTGGCGCTGCGGGGCGACGCGCCGCAGGGCAGCGGCGCCTACCAACCCCACCCGGGTGGCTTTGCCTACGCGGCTGATCTGGTGCGTGGCCTCAAGAGCGTGGGGGACTTCGACATCTCGGTGGCGGCCTATCCGGAGATGCACCCGGAGGCGCCGAGCGCAGCCTTCGATCTGGACTATCTCAAGGTGAAGATCGATGCCGGCGCCCATCGGGCGATCACGCAATTTTTCTTCGATACGGACGTGTTCCTGCGCTTCCGCGATCGTTGTGTCGCATCCGGAATCGGGGCGAGCCTGGTGCCCGGAATTCTACCGATCACGCGCTTCCCGCAGATGCTGCGTTTTGCCGCGCGTTGCGGCGCGCAGGTGCCCGATTGGCTACGCCGTCGATTCGATGGCCTGGACGAGGATGCGGAGACGCGGCGCATGATCGCCGCAGCCTTCGCAATCGGGCAGGTCGAGAAGCTCACGCGCGAGGGCGTCGGAGAGTTCCATTTCTACACCCTCAATCGCGCCGACCTGACTTACGCCATCTGTCACGCGCTCGGCGTGCGCGCCCAACCGCTCGAGCCGCCGACACTGGTGGAGCAGCGGGCATGACCCGGGCAGAGCGAATCGCAGAGTTTCGGCGCCTGCTCACGCAGCGCATCCTCGTGCTCGATGGGGCGATGGGTACGATGATCCAGAGCAGCAAGCCGGACGAGGCCGCGTATCGCGGCCAGCGTTTCCGCGACTGGCCCAGCGATCTGAAGGGGAACAACGATCTGCTGAGCCTCACGCAGCCGGCCCTGATCCGCGAGATCCATGGCAAGTATCTGGCCGCGGGCGCCGATATCATCGAGACCAACACGTTCAATTCCAGCGCGCCGTCCCTCGGCGATTACCGCATGGAGGGTCTGGTCGGGGAACTGAACCTCACGGCCGCGCGCCTGGCGCGCGAAGTCGCCGACACCTTTACCGAGCGCACCGGTCAGCCGCGCTTCGTGGCCGGTGCGATCGGGCCGACCAGTCGCACGGCTTCGCTCTCGCCGAACGTCAATGATCCGGGCTATCGCAATATCAACTTCGATCAGCTGGTCGAAACCTACAGCGAGGCGAGCGCGGCGCTGATCGAAGGTGGCGCGGATCTGCTGTTGATCGAGACCATCTTCGATACCCTCAATGCCAAGGCGGCGCTGTTTGCCGTGCGACGCACGCTCGAGCAACTGCACGTCGATCTGCCGATCATGATCTCGGGCACGATCACCGACGCCTCGGGGCGCACGTTATCGGGTCAGACGCTCGAGGCGTTCTGGAATTCGATCCGCCACGCCGAGCCGAGCGTCGTCGGGCTCAACTGCGCGCTGGGGGCGCGGCAATTGCGGCCCTATGTCGAAGAGCTCTCCAGGCTGGCGGACGTGGCCGTGTGCGTCTATCCGAACGCCGGGCTGCCCAATGCGTTCGGCGAATACGATGAGCAGGCCTGTGATACCGCGGCGCTCGTCCGGGAGTTTGCCGAGCAGGGCCTGGTGAATATCGTCGGCGGCTGCTGCGGTACGACCGCCGAGCACATCTCACATATCCGCAACGCCGTCGCGGCTGTGCCGCCGCGCGTGCCACCGCGACTGGCTGCGCGCTGCCGTCTTTCCGGGCTCGAGCCCCTCGATATCGGTCCAGGTACCTTGTTCGTGAATGTCGGGGAGCGCACCAATGTCACGGGCTCGGCCAAGTTCCGCCGCTTGATCGAAGCCGACGACTATTCCGCTGCGCTCGATGTCGCCCGAGCGCAGGTTGTCAGCGGCGCGCAGATCATCGACGTCAACATGGATGAAGGGATGCTCGATTCCCAGGCAGCCATGGTGCGGTTTCTGAATCTGATCGCCTCCGAGCCGGACATCGCCCGCGTGCCGGTCATGATCGATTCCTCGAAGTGGTCGGTGATCGAAGCCGGGCTCAAATGTCTGCAAGGCAAGGGCATCGTCAATTCGATCAGTCTCAAGGAAGGCGAAGCCCAGTTTCTGTCCCAGGCCCGCAAGGTGCGCGCCTATGGCGCCGCGGTGGTCGTCATGGCCTTCGACGAGAAGGGTCAGGCCGACACCGCCGAGCGCAAGGTGTCCATCTGCGAGCGCTCTTATCGGCTCCTGGTCGATCAGATCGGCTTTCCACCTGAGGATATTATTTTCGATCCCAATATATTCGCGGTCGCCACCGGCATCGAGGAGCATAACGGCTACGCGCTCGACTTCCTCGCAGCCACCGCGGCCATACACGAACGCTGCCCGCACGCGCTGATCAGCGGCGGCGTGAGCAACGTTTCGTTCTCGTTCCGCGGCAACGAGCCGGTGCGCGAGGCCATGCATTCGGTATTCCTCTATCACGCGATTCGTGCCGGCATGAATCTGGGCATCGTCAATGCCGGACAGCTTGGGATCTACGAGGAGATCGAGCCGGAGCTGCGCGAGCGGGTCGAGGACGTGATTCTCAATCGCCGCAGTGACGCCACCGAGCGACTGCTGGAGATCGCGGGACGCTTCCGCGGCGAGGCAGGTGCGCGGCGGGTCGAGGATCTGGCCTGGCGCGGGTGGCCAGTGGCCAAGCGACTCGAGCATGCACTGGTGCGCGGCATCGATGAGTACGTCGTCGAGGATACCGAGGAGGCGCGCACGCAGTTCGATCGGCCGCTGCAGGTTATCGAAGGGCCCTTGATGGCGGGCATGAACGTCGTCGGGGACCTGTTCGGCGCCGGCAAGATGTTCTTGCCACAGGTCGTCAAATCGGCGCGCGTGATGAAAAAGGCCGTAGCGCACCTGATTCCCTATATCGAGCTGGAGAAGGCTGCCGCTGCTGCCGCCGGCGGCGGTGCCGGTGGCGGCGGCCGGCGTTCAGCCGGGCGTATCGTGATCGCTACGGTCAAGGGCGACGTACACGACATCGGCAAGAACATCGTCGGCGTCGTGCTCCAGTGCAACAATTTTGAGGTCGTGGATCTGGGCGTCATGGTCGCCTGCGACAGGATTCTGGAAGCCGCGCGCCGCGAGCAGGCCGACATGATCGGGCTCTCCGGCCTGATCACCCCGTCCCTCGATGAGATGGTCCATGTGGCGCGCGAGATGCAGCGGCTCGGATTCACGCAGCCGCTGCTGATTGGCGGCGCGACCACTTCCCCGGCGCATACCTCGGTGCGCATCGATCCGCAATACGAGGGCGCGGTGGTCTACGTCAAGGACGCTTCGCGTGCGGTAGGCGTTTGCCAGCAGCTGATCGAGCCCGAGTCGCGTGCCGCATTCACCGTTCAGGTCAAGGCTGAACACGTCTTGCGGCGCAGTCAGCACGGTTCGCGCCGCGCCAAGTCGCCGCAATATACGCTGGCGCAGGCGCGGGCCAATGCGACGCGGGTGGACTGGAGCGGTTACGTGCCGCCCGTGCCGCGCATGCTCGGGGTGCGCAGCTTCGAGGACTACTCGGTCGAAGAGCTCGCGCGCTATATCGACTGGACGCCGTTCTTCCACGCCTGGGAGTTACGCGGGAAATTCCCGGACATCCTCACGGATGCGCGCTACGGCGAGCAGGCCAGCAGTTTGTACGCCGATGCGCGCAAGATGCTGCGCACGCTGATCCGGGAGCACTGGCTGCAGCCGCGGGCGGTGTTCGGACTCTTCCCCGCCAATGCGCTGGGCGATGACGTCGAACTCTACACCGACGATTCGCGCACCGGGATACTCGAGCGGGTGCACTTCCTGCGCCAACAGAAGGACCTGCCCGAGGGCAAGCCGCACGCGGCGCTTTCGGACTTCGTGGCGCCCAAGCTCTCGCAGCTGCGCGACTATTTCGGTGCCTTCGCGCTCAGTGCCGGCCAGGGGATCGAAGCGCCCTTGCAGCGCTTCGAGGCGGCGCACGACGACTATTCGTCGATCATGCTCAAGGCCGTGGCCGATCGGCTCGCAGAGGCCTTCGCCGAGCGGCTGCACGAGCGCGTTCGGCGCGAATTCTGGGGTTACGCGGCTGCGGAAAAACTCAACAGCGAGCAACTCATACGCGAGGAATACCGTGGCATTCGCCCGGCTCCGGGCTATCCGGCCTGTCCGGATCACACCGAAAAGGCGACGCTATGGCGCCTGCTGGACGTGCAGCAGCGCGCGGGCATTCAGCTCACGGAGTCCTACGCGATGTATCCGACTGCCGCGGTCAGTGGCTGGTATTTCTCTCACCCCGATGCACGCTATCTGGCTGTCGGGCGGATCGATCGCGACCAGGTCGAGGACTACGCCCGACGCAAGGCCATGACGGTCGGGGAGGTCGAGCGCTGGCTCGCGCCGAATCTCGGTTACGAGCCCGAGCCGGCGGAACTGCTGCCGGCGTGACACCCTCGCTGCGGCCCCCGCCAGCTGCCACCACATCGGCTACGATCGGCAGTGCCGACGTGGTGCGCGGATTCTTCGGCGTCTTCCGCTACAGCCGTCGCGCCATCGATCTGGTGTGGAGTACCAATCGTGCGCTGCTGATCGCCCTGGCCCTGCTGACCCTGTTCGCCGGCCTCGTGCCCGCCGGGATCGCCTGGATCGGCGCACAGATCGTCGACGCGGTGGTCGCCGCGCGCAATCTGCCGGCGCACGGCGCCGCACGGGTGCTGCGCCTGGTGCTCATCGAGGGTTTGCTGGTCACGGCGATGGCGGGGGCCCAGCGCGGGCTTTCGCTCTGTCAGGCTCTGCTGCGAGCGCAGCTGGGCCAGCGCGTGAACGTCATGATTCTCGAGAAGGCGCTGACGCTCGAGCTGCAGCAATTCGAGGATTCCGAGTTCTACGACAAGCTCACGCGCGCGCGGCGCGAGGCCTCGAGCCGGCCACTGAGCCTGGTCATGCGCACCTTCGGGCTGGCCCAGAACGCGATATCACTGCTCAGCTACGCGGCGCTGCTCGTGCGTTTCTCGCCTTGGGCGGTGTTGATCCTGATGCTGGCCGGACTGCCGGTCTTCATCGTCGAGGCGAAATTCTCCGGCGATGCCTTCCGTCTGTTCCGCTGGCGTTCGCCCGAGACGCGCATGCAGACCTATCTCGAGACCGTGCTGGCGCGCGAGGATCATGCCAAGGAGGTCAAATTGTTCGGCCTGGGCGCGCGCCTGCTGCAGCGCTACCGCGACAT
This sequence comes from Steroidobacteraceae bacterium, assembly GCA_049508555.1. Taxonomy (GTDB): domain Bacteria; phylum Pseudomonadota; class Gammaproteobacteria; order Steroidobacterales; family Steroidobacteraceae; genus FEN-1191. Next base: position 23,400 of record JBELAR010000004.1, on the reverse strand, counting down.
TTTCACTCGCCTGTACCGCGAGGATCGCGCGCTGTCCATACGCCGCGATGGTTGGGGTTTCGCTCTGGGCCTGCTCGCCACCGCGACCCTGTACGGCGCCTACGTCTGGATCGTGATCGCCACGGTCCGAGCCCTCATCAGCCTCGGTCAGATGACGATGTATCTGCTGCTGTTCCGCCAGGGGCAGGGGGCCGTGAGTGCGATCCTCTCCGCGGTCGGCGGCATGTACGAGGACAACCTGTATCTATCGACGCTGTACGAGTACCTCGAGACGCCGGTACAGCCGCATTCGGGCCATGCCTTGCACGGACCCGATCGCGCGGATGGCGTGCGCTTCGAGCACGTGAGCTTCACCTACCCTGGAGCCGCGCAGCCGACACTGATCGACATCGATCTGCATCTGCCGCCCGGCAGCAGCCTGGCTCTGGTCGGGGAGAATGGTTCGGGAAAGACCACGCTGATCAAACTGCTCACCCGGCTCTACAGTCCGGATTCCGGCCGCATCCTGCTCGACGGGCTGCCCTTGCCGCAATGGCAGGACGCGGCTCTCAAGGCGCGCATCGGCGTCATCTTCCAGGACTTCACGCGCTACCAGATGCTGGTCGGGGAGAATGTCGGGGCCGGCGATGAACGCTACTTCGAGGACGAGCCACGTTGGCGCGCCGCAGCGGCCAAGGGACGCGCCGCGGAATTTATCGAACAATTGCCCGGCGGTTATCAGACGCAGCTCGGCAAATGGTTTCGCGACGGCCAGGAACTCTCCGGCGGGCAGTGGCAGAAAGTTGCCCTGGCGCGGGCCTTCATGCGCACGCAGGCGGACATACTGGTGCTCGATGAACCCACGGCCTCGATGGATGCCCGCGCCGAGGCGGAGATCTTCGAGCACTTCCGGGCCCTCGCGCGCGAGCGCATCACCATACTGATCTCACACCGCTTCTCCACCGTGCGCATGGCCGATCGGATCGCGGTACTTGATCAGGGCCGTATCGTCGAACAGGGAAGCCACGAGGAGCTTATGGCAAGCGGTGGGCGTTACGCTCAGCTTTTTGCACTGCAGGCCCGCGGCTATCGTTGAGAGAGGCCACCGGCGGGGAGAGCGAGCGGGTACAATATGTGCACGTATGGATGAAGCAGCAGACACTTTCGACTCGGCTTTTTCCAAGGCCGTGGACCTGGGCAATCGCCTGGCCGGCAAGGACAAGGAGGCGGATCTCTGGGATATCGCCGACGGCCTGCTCGCCGGCGCGATTCAATTCTGGCTCTACACTCGCCAGCCCTGCGGCGATCCACGCTGTGAAGACTGCGTGCCGATCAGTACGGCCGAAGCGCGCATGGCCGAACTCAAACGCCTCATGGATCAGCTGGCCGCGGAGAGCGAGTATTTCCACGCACCGACGGACGCCAACGCCGGCCGGGCCTGATGCGCGCTGCGCTGCCTGCGATCGTCGCTCGAGCCTGAGGTCCGGCGGCTCAACGCGCCGGTTCTGATCCGGCAAAAAAACGCATTGCGTTTGCCCGCCGCGCGCACTGCTGGCTAGAATCGCGCGCCCTTAACACTTAAGCAGCCAGTGAACACACTGTGAACGATTCCAGCTTGAACGATTCCAGCAGCGCCACGATAGTCACCGAAGTGGTCGTGATCGGGGCCGGCCCGGCCGGCTTGTTTCAGGTCTTCGAGCTCGGGTTGCTCGGCATCAAAGCCCACGTGCTCGACTCGCTGCGCCAGCCGGGCGGGCAATGCACCGAGCTATACCCCGACAAGCCGATCTACGACATTCCGGCGCTGCCGATCTGCGGTGCGCAGGAGCTGGTCGACCGATTGATGCAGCAGATCAAACCCTTCGGCGCGCATTTCCATCTGGGCGAGGAGGCGGTCGAGCTCAAGCGCCAGGAGGACGGCCGCTTCCGCGTCGTGACCGGGGCCGGCACGCGCTTCGATGCCGGCGCGGTCGTGATCGCCGCCGGGGTCGGCTCGTTTCAACCGCGCCGGCTCGCGGTGCCGCAGGTCGAGGAGTTCGAGGGCTCCCAGGTCCACTACAGTGTCAAGAATGCCGGCGACTTCCATGGCCGCAAGCTCGTGATCTTCGGCGGCGGGGATTCCGCGCTCGACTGGACGCTCGATCTTGCAGCCAAGAGCGCTGGTCTCGCGCTGGTGCACCGCCGCGCGGAATTTCGCGCCGCACCGGCCTCGGTAGCACGGATGCGCGAGCTCGCAGCAGAGGGCAAATTGCGCCTTTTCGAGGGGCAGGCGCAATCGCTGCACCATGACGCCGGCGGCCTTCAGGGCGTGTACGTCAAAGGCGCGGACGGCGAAGTGCAACGGCTCGACGCCGAGCATCTGCTGGTGTTCTTCGGGCTCTCGCCCAAGCTCGGTCCGATTGCGGACTGGGGCCTGGAGATCGACCGGCGCGCGATCAAGGTGGATACGGAGAAGTTTGAAAGCAATATTCCGGGTGTATTTGCCATCGGCGACATCAACACCTACCCGGGAAAGAAGAAGCTGATTCTCTCGGGATTCCACGAAGCGGCGCTGGCTGCGTTCGCGATTCAGCATCATCTGTATCCGGCCAAGAAGCAGTTCCTGCAGTACACGACCACGAGCCCGGCGATGCAGAAGCGCCTCGGTGTCGCCACCGCCTGATGCAAGCAGCGCTGGCCGATCTGCTGGAGCTACTCGAACTCGAACGCCTTGAGGTCAATTTGTTTCGTGGCGTGAGCCGCGATATCGGCAGTCCGCAGGTGTTCGGCGGCCAGGTGCTCGGTCAGGCGCTCAGGGCCGCCTACGCGACCGTCGAGAGCGGACGGCTGGCGCATTCACTGCACGCCTATTTCCTGCAGCGCGGGGATTTCAACGCCCCGATCGTGTACTTCGTGGATCGCAGCCGCGATGGCCGCAGCTTCACGAACCGGCGCGTGACGGCGATACAGCACGGCGAGCAGATCTTTCACATGGCCGCCTCATTCCAGGCGCCCCAGCCCGGTGTCGAACACCAGCTCACGATGCCGCAGGTGCCCGCGCCGGAGACGCTGGCGGACTCAGCCGCGGTGCCCGCGGCGACACTCGCGGGGCTGCCCGAGGAGAAGCGCCGATATTACGCCCGCGCGCGGGCGTTCGAGTTTCGCCCGACCGAGCCGATGGATTTGCTCGAACCGCGCCCCGGACCCCCTTCGCAGCGCATCTGGATCCGCGCGATAGACCGCCTGCCCGACGATGACGAACTGCATCGATGTCTGTTCGCCTACGTCTCGGATTTCCATTTGCTCAATTCCGCGACGCGCCCGCACGCGCTGAGTTTCCTGAGCAGTAATCTGATACGCGCGAGCATCGATCACGCCATGTGGTTTCACCGGCCCGTGCGCGTCGATGAATGGCTGCTCTACGACATCGATAGCCCGAGCGCCTCGGGTGCGCGCGGTTTCGCGCGCGGCAGCGTCTACGCGCGCGATGGCCGGCTGGTGGGCAGCACGGCGCAGGAGGGGTTGCTGCGCGTCGTGGGCAAAGAGGCTAGGGCGGATTAGGACTGCCCTTCGCCCGCCGACGGCGCGCCTCCTCGCCTGAATAGAGCCGCAGCACCGCGACCGCGAGCGACATGATGACCGGTCCCACGATCAGGCCGGAAAGACCCAGCACTTCCAGCGCCCCGAACAGGGCGATGAATACCAGCAATGTCGGCATGCCGGAGTCGCCCACCAGCCGCGGCCGTATCACATAGTCGCAGGCGCCCACGACGAACACAGCGCTCCAGGCGAGCTCGACGATCGCGCCGGCGGGATGGCCCGTCGCGAGCAGGTAGAGCCCGGCCGGTACCCAGACCAGTAGCGTGCCGACGGCCGGTATCAGCGAGGCCAGTGCTGTCGCAATCCCGAAAAACATGGGCTGCGGCACGCCGCTGATCCAAAAGCCGATGGTCGCGAGCACACCCTGCGCGAGCCCGGTCAGCACCGTTCCGGATACGGTCAGGCGTCCGACGCGCCGAAACTCGCCGAGCAGCGCGCGGGTGTACTCCGGGTCGAGCGGGGAGATCAGGACAACGGAGGCGACCATGCGCGACCAATACCGCAGCACGAGATGCATGGACAGCATGGCGAAGAACACACCGAGCACGGCAGCAAAAGCGCCGGACGCGAACGCGCCCGCCAACGCGGCCGAGCGCGAGGCGATTGCGCCGGCGCCGGCCTCCAGTTGCGCCGTCACGCTCGCGGCGGAGATGCCGAATCGGCCGAGCCAACCCGTCGCCGCGTCCATCCACGCGCCGAGCGCCCCGCCGCTGTGCAGTTGCGAACGGACCGTATCCGCGAACTGAACCGCCCGCGTCACGAACTGCGTCACGAAGGCGGACAGCGCGCCCAGAATGAGCACGATCGACACGAGCACCGTGCTCAGCGAGGCGAGCAATGGGCGGCCGCTGCGGCGCACCAGCACCGCGTATATCGGCTCGAGCGTGAAGGCCATCAGAGTACCCAGCAGGATTCCCGTGGCGAACGGCAATGCGAGCCAGACCATGCTCAATATTGCGCACACCGCGAGCCATCCGAGTGCTACACGTTCATTCATGAGTGCAGTATGCAACGCCGGACGTCGCAACGGCAGCATCGAGGCGGCCCGGACCACCGCGATTGACGGCATAATATTCAGCGTGATCTAGTCCGCGCAGTCCTCGGCCCGGCGGCGTCCCCCGGGCCCACGGGTGCAGCATGTCCGAAGCCCTCGCCGAAGTCTTCCGCTCCGCGCTCAGGCTGGATTGCGATGAGCGCGGCTTCATGCTCGCGGCGGTCGGTGTTCCGAGCACGATCGAATTCGACGCTGAACAATTTCTGCTGCTCGTGGAGGCCGCGGATGCGCAGCGGGCGCTGCTGCATCTGCGCCAGTACGAGGCCGAGAGCCGTCCGGTGCCGCCGTTGCCGCCGCCACCGCAGCCCTTTGCTTACGCTTGGCTCGGCTGTCTGCTCTACGGCACCGTCCTCGTGGGCGTGGGCTACGCGGTCTCGAATGGACTGTGGCGGCTCGATGCCTTTGAGCTCGGGGAGCTCGATGCGCGGCGCGTACAGAGTGGGCAATGGTGGCGCGCCTGGACCGCGCTCACGCTGCATCTGGACAGTGCCCACCTTGCGGCCAATCTCGGCGCGGGAGTCTGGTTCGGGTACCTCGCGGCTCGCCAGATCGGCAGCGGGACTGCCTGGTTGCTGATCGTCAGCGGCGCGGCGCTGGCGAATCTGTTCGAAGCGCAGTTCGGTCCCGGGTCGCACCGCGCGGTCGGCGCCTCGACCGCCGTGTTCAGCGCCCTCGGGCTGCTGGCGGCGCATTCCTGGCGTACGCGTTCGCACCTCTCGCAGCGTTGGGCATCGCGTTGGGCGCCATTGGTGGGAGGCGCGGTGCTGCTCGGCTGGCTCGGTACAGCGGGGGAGGGAGTCGATATCGTCGCTCACGCATTGGGATTCGTCGCGGGCTGCCTGCTCGGCGCCGGCGTGGCGCTGCGAGCCGTTGAGCGTGCGCTGCGCGCAGTACCGCAATGGCTCGCCGGCCTGGCGGCGCTGAGCTCCATCGGCATTGCCTGGGCTTGCGCGCTCTCGAGCGGCTAGGAGGGCGCCGCACCCGCAGAGGGCGAGGTTACTTCTGCGAGACGCTCCCGTACACTCTGCGCCCTCACAACTGCGGCTGCGATGCAAGTCAGCCAGAGGTCAATGGGTATGAGCGTTTCGTTCTACGATGCATCGATTCCGACGCTATTGCTGGGCCTGTCCAATCTCGAGGCCGTCATCGGCAAGGCGAGCGAGCACGCCGAACGCGAGAAGATCGATGGCGCGGCTTTTCTATCGGCGCGGCTCTATCCGGACATGTTTCCATTGAGCCGCCAGATCCAGATCGCCTCGGATCAGTCCAAGGGCGGGGCCGCGCGGCTGGCGGGCGTCGAGCCGCCGAAGTTCCCCGACACCGAGAGTTCCTTCGCCGAGCTCAAGGCGCGCGTGGCGCAAACCGCTGCATTCCTGAGGAGCCTGGAGGCGCGGCAATTCGAAGGCGCGGGCGAACGTGCCGTGCTGATCAAACTGCCGCAGCGCACCCTGTCCTTCCCGAACGGCTGGAACTATCTGCTCAGCTACGTGTTCCCGAACTTCTATTTTCACTCCGCCACGGCCTACGACATCCTGCGTCACAACGGTGTCAAACTGGGCAAGGGCGATTTCCTGGGCGCCGTGGGCAGCGCATGAGGGCGGCGTCAATGCCCACCCTCCACCCGTAATCCCGCCTCGGCCAGCGCTGCGGCCAGTTCGGCCTCGATGCGTGCCGCCTCGGCGCGTGCCAGGCGCTGCAGGTGCAGCGTCGGACCGGTGAGCACCTCCAGCCCGCGCTTGAGCACGCTTCCGGCCGCGCGTATGCCGGCCTTGTGCTGATCGAAACGCTGCGCCGGAGAGTAGTCGCTCATCCCCACGTAGATGCCGTAGGGCTCGGCGCCGCGATCGGCGAAATCCAGCAACACCAGGTAGACATTGCTGCGACCGCGACGCGTGGCGCGGTAGCGCTCCGTGGTCGCATACAGCAGCGGTAGAAAATGAATGTAGCGCATCGGCAGCCAATCCGGTATCGAGGCGGCGGCGCAGTGCCAGAGCCGCTCGAGCGCGGCCTCGATGCGCGCGGGCAACTCCCCGCGCATGCACAGCTCGTGCACGCAGTGTGCGCCGGATAGGCCGTCGGAGGTTGCCAGAGCCCGGGCGTAGCGTTCGGCCAGCACCGCGCTCGACAGCCCTTGCAGCGGCCGCGCGGCCGGCGCTGTCGCCGCTAGCGAAGCATCGTGCTGCTTCAATCGCACCTCACAGCTCAAGGCGGCAGTGCCGCTGTCGCCTGGACCGCTAGAGCCCCACCAGATCGATCTGTTCGTAGGCGCGATTGAGCCAGACTGTCAGCCGCTGCCGCTCGAGCAGGCCCAGGGTTCCCTGAGCGCTGCTGCTGTGGTTCACGGCAGCCCAGAAACTCGTGTTGGCGGCGTCGATTTTCTGCATGGTCGCATCGGCGAGGCGATTGAGCACGACGACGCGGGCGCCGAGCTGCTCTGCCCGCGCGCGTTGACCGGAGCTCTCGAGCAGTTCGAATGTCTCGCTGCGCATTTGGTTCAGTACGAGCACCAGCGGCAGCCGGCCATGAAACTCATCGAGCAGCCTGCCCAAAAGTTCCACCGAGTCCCGCCCGCTGTCCATGACGTGCCAGTATTTCAGCGTGAGCGTGAGTTCCCCCGCAGTCTCGAGCACGCGTGAGTCCTGCATCCAGAGCACCAATGGCGTGTAGCTCTGCGCTGCCAGATCCACCAGCACCGTCTTGTTGCGCTGTGCGGCTGCAGTCTCGATGACACGATCCAGACCACCGATCTCATCCAAAGGCAGCGGCAGTGTGTATTGGGGATAGAAGCGCAGCAATGCGCCATGCGATCTATCGGAGTCGAAGGCCTGAAACGGCTGCGCGTGATCGATGAGGTATTGAGCCAGTATGCGCGCGACGAGGGACTTGCCGACGCCGCCTTTTTCGCCTCCGATCAGATGAATGGTGCTCACGGTAATTATCCTGGGGCCGGGGTTCGCATCATATCGCAGCCCCGGCCGCGCCAGCGGCTATCCGGGGGCTGTGGGAGTCCGGTACCATGATGCAATGACAGCGCATCGTCGATCAGGGCTGAACGGCACCCGAGCACTGCTGCTGTGCTGCGCCTGGCTCACCGGCTCGCTCGTGGCCGCGCCACTGCTCGGCGCTGAGAGCGTGCCGGTGCTGCGCGCTACGCTGCCGAACGGCCTGCGAGTCATCATCGTGCGCAATACGCTTGCGCCCGTGGTCGCCACCTCGGTCAATTACCTGGTGGGTGCGGATGAAACGCCGGCCGGCTTTCCAGGCACCGCCCACGCGCAGGAGCACATGATGTTCCGCGGCAGTCCTGGACTATCGGCCGATCAGCTCGCCGACATCGGCAGTGTCATGGGCGGCAACTTCAATGCCAACACGCGCGAGAGCCTGACGCAATACCTGTTCACGGTGCCGTCCGAGGATCTGGACGTCGCCCTGCACATCGAAGCCACGCGCATGCAAGGCGTGCTCGACACCGCCAAGGACTGGGATCAGGAGCGCGGCGCCATCGAGCAGGAAGTCGCGCAGGACCTATCCAATCCAGGCTATATCCTGTACGAGAAGCTGCGCGCGGCGATGTTCGCGCAAACCCCCTACGCACACGATGCGCTCGGTACGCGGCCGTCATTCGATGCCACCAGCGCCGAGATGCTCAAGAGCTTCCATGACGCCTGGTATGTGCCCAACAATGCGATCCTCGTGCTCGTCGGGGATCTGGACCCCGCGGCGACGCTCGAGAAGGTGCGGCAATTGTTCGGCGGCATCATGGCAAAGCCGCTGCCGCCGCGCCCCGAGTTCCGGCTGCGCGCCCCGCACGCGCTCTCGCTGCGGGTGGACACCGACCGGCCCACGGGCACGCAGATGCTGGCCATGCGGGTTCCGGGTTTGCACAGTCCGGACTTTCCGGCGCTGGAAGTGCTGTCCGACGTTCTGAGCAGCCACCGCTTCGAACTCTACGGTCTGGTGCCGCAGGGCAAGGCCGTGGCAGCCGGATTCCTGCTCGACCCGCTGCCCGAGGCCGGTCTCGCCTATGCGGAAGTGCAGTTTGCCTCGGGGCAGGACCCCAAGGCGCTGGGGTCCGAGGTGCGCGCGATTCTCGCGAAGGTGGCGCGAGACGGTGTACCGCCGGAACTGGTCGCGGCCGCCAAGCTGCAGGAGCGCCGACAGGCGGAGTTTCAGAAGAACTCGATTGAGGGACTGGCCTCGGACTGGGCGGATGCCGTGGCGCTCTACGGCCTGGACTCCCCGGATCAGGATCTGGAGCGGATCGAGAAGGTCACGGTACAGGACGTGAATCGCGTGGCGCACCAGTACCTCGACCTGGCGCACGCGGTCTCGGCCGTGATGCTTCCACAGGGCGGCGGCCGGCCGGTCGCCGCGAGCGGCGGCTTCGGTGGTCAGGAGAGCATCTCGCTGGGCGAGGCCCAGCCCACGGAATTGCCCGATTGGGCACGTGCCGCATTGGACCGTCTGGACGTCAAGCCCTCGAGCGTTCAGCCGGTCGTCAGTACCTTGCCCAACGGACTGACTCTGGTGGTGCAGAGCGCCGATGTGAGCGACACGGTCAGTGTCTACGGCAGCATCCGCAACCGCCCGGAAGTCGAGGCACCGGAGGGTCAGCAGGGCATCGCCCAGGTGCTCGACCCGCTGCTCGCCTACGGCAGCGAGAGTCTTGACCGCCTGGCCTTTGAGCGTGCGCTCGACGAGATCGGCGCGGAAGAGCAGGCGGGCGTCGAGTTCAACGTACAGGTGCTCGCGCAGGACTTCGAGCGCGGCGTCGCATTGCTGGCGGATAACGAGCTGCGTCCGGGGCTCCCGGCCCCGGCGCTGGACGTGGTCGCCAGGCAACTGGCGCAGGTCGTCGCGGCGAGGAATCGCAGTCCCGGGTATCTGACCCAGCGTTCGCTGCGCTCGGCGTTGTTTCCGCCTGATGATCCGAGCCTGCGCGAAGCCACGCCGGAGACCGTGCGCGCGCTGACTCTGGAGGATGTGCGCGCGTACTATCACAAGGTGTTTCGGCCCGATCTTGCCACCATCGTGGTCGTGGGCCATGTGTCGGCAGAGCAGGCGCGCAGCACGATCGAGAAATATTTCGGCGGCTGGAGCACGAGCGGCGCGAAGCCCGACACCGATCTGCCGAAGGTTCCGCTCAACAAACCCAGCGCCGTGGCGGTGCCGGACGCGAGCCGGGTGCAGGACTACGTCCTGCTGGCGCAGAATCTTGCCCTGACGCGCTCGGACCCGGATTACTACGCGCTCGAGCTCGGCAGCGCCGTGCTCGGTGGCGGGTTCTATTCCACCCGCCTGAGCATCGAATTGCGCAAGAACACCGGGCTCGTGTACTCGGTGGGATCGAGCCTGCAGGCGGGCAGGACCCGCGGTGCCTATTTCATCCAGTACGCCTGCGATCCGCAGAATGTCGCCAAGGCAGCCAATATTGCCGTACAGGAGCTCCATGGGATGCAGCGCACAGCGGTAGGCGCCGATGAGCTGCAGCGGGCCAAGGCACTGTTGTTGCGTCAGATCCCACTGGGCGAGGCGAGTGTCGAGGGCATCGCGCATGGCCTGATCGAGCGCCGCGAGCTGGACCTGCCGCTCGATGAGCCGAACATGGCTGCCCACCGCTACATGCAACTCTCGGCTGCGGACGTGCAAGCTGCCTTCCAGAAGTGGATCCGGCCGGACGACCTGATTCGAGTCACCCAGGGCCCCTCGCCGCATTAGCGCGCGCTCCAAGGGCGAGTTCTCGGTATTGTGACGAATTGCAGCGGCCCCGCTGCAGCCTTGTATTTCAATAGGCTAAGCGCGCCGGGCCGGTTCGGTACGTTTCCCTGAGAGGCTTGATCCTATAGAATGCGCCCCGATATCCAGCCCATTGAGCCGGCAGGTTTTTTTACCTTGCGCTCCAGTCCCATCAGGAAATCTCATGTCGGAATCCCTGCTCGAGCAGCGCGCTAGTACGCCGCTCTCAGGCGCCAATGCGCCCTATGTGGAAGCGCTGTACGAGCAATACCTTCAGGATCCCAGATCGGTCGAGGCGCAATGGCGCCGCTACTTCGATGCGCTGCCAGCGAGTGCCGAGGTCGAACGGCTCCACAGCCGGGTCGTCGCGGCGGTGGCGGCACGCACCCAGGCAGCCGCGGGTGGGGTGGCAGGCTGCGCGCCGGCCGAGGCCGCCAGCGAGAAGCAGGCCGCGGTCTCGCGGCTGATTCAGATCTACAGCAACCGCGGCCATTTGATCGCCCGCATCGATCCGCTGGACCTGCAGCAGCGCGCCCGTCCGCGTGTGCTGGACCTCGATTATGCGGGTCTGAGCGATGCCGATCTCGACACGGTGTTCTTCACCGGGAGCCGCAACGAGTGGATCGGGCAGCGCGCGACGCTGCGCGAGATCATTCGCCGCCTCGAAGCGGTCTACTGCGGACACATCGGCGCCGAGTTTGCGCATGTTTCGGACACCGATGAGCGCTTATGGCTGCAGGATGAGTTTCAGCTCGGCCGCATGCAGTACCAGTTCAGCACCGATGAGCGGCGCAATCTGCTCTCGCAACTGACTGCCGCCGAGGGCATCGAGCGCTACCTGCACACGAAGTTCGTCGGACAGAAACGCTTCTCGCTGGAAGGCGGCGATGTGCTGATCGCAATGCTCAACGACCTGATTCAGCAGGGCGGCGGCGCGGGCATCGAGGAATTCGTGCTCGGAATGGCACACCGTGGCCGACTCAACGTCCTGGTCAACGTGCTCGGGAAGTCCCCGGCGGTGCTGTTCTCGGAATTCGAGGGCAAGCTTGACGACATCAACATGCACGGTTCGGGGGACGTCAAGTACCACAAGGGCTTCTCGGCAGACCTGCGCACGCCGGGCGGCAATGTGCATGTCGCGCTCGCCTTCAATCCCTCCCATCTCGAGATCGTCGATCCGGTGGTCGAGGGGTCGGTGCGCGCACGCCAGGAGCGGCGCAACGACGCGCAGGGCGACAAGGTCGCACCGGTGCTCATGCACGGTGATGCGGCATTCGTCGGCCAGGGTGTGGTCATGGAGACGCTGCAGCTCTCACAGCTGCGCGGCTACCGCACCGGCGGCACGATTCATATCGTGGTCAATAACCAGATCGGCTTCACCATCTCCGACCCACGAGATGCGCGCTCGACCACCTACAGCAGCGATATCGCCAAGATGCTCGAGGCCCCGATATTGCACGTCAATGCCGACGATCCCGAGGCGGTCGTGTTCTCGACGCGCCTGGCGCTGCGTTACCGTCAGCGTTTTCACAAGGATGTCGTGATCGATCTGGTCTGCTACCGGCGCCTGGGTCACAACGAGGCGGACGAGCCCGCGGCGACGCAGCCAATGATGTACCAGGCCATACGCCAGCACCCGACCGCGCGCCAGCTCTATGCCGACCGGCTGCTCGCCGATGGCATCATCGGCGCCGCCGAGGCGCAGCAGATGGTCGAGCAATATCGCGCTGCACTCGACTCCGGGCGGCTCGAGGTACATCCGGCTCTCGGCCTCATCGGCAACAAGCACACGATAGATTGGTCGCGCTATACGGCTGCGGATCTGTCCGATCGTCCCCGAACCGGTGTGGATCCGGAGCGCCTGCTGGCGGTGGGCCGCCGCATGGCGGAGTATCCCAGCGACCTCGTGCTGCATCCGCGCGTAGCCAATATCATCGCCAATCGCGCCCAGATGATGTCCGGCAAGTTGCCGCTCGATTGGGGTGCGGCCGAAACCCTCGCCTACGCCACGCTGCTCGAGGACGATGTCGCGGTGCGCATTTCCGGACAGGATTCCGGTCGCGGGACCTTCTTCCATCGGCACGCGGTGCTGCACGATCAGAAGACCGGCCGGCGCTACATTCCGCTGCAGCACGTCAAGGAAGGACAGCCGCGCTTCACGATCATCGACTCCGTGCTGTCCGAGGAGGCGGTCCTCGGGTTCGAATACGGCTATTCCACGACCAGTCCCGACGCTCTGGTGATCTGGGAGGCGCAGTTCGGCGACTTCGTCAACGGCGCCCAGGTCGTGATCGATCAATTCATCTCCTCGGGTGAGGCCAAGTGGGGCCGCCTGTGCGGTCTGACGATGTTCCTGCCGCACGGCTACGAGGGGCAGGGTCCGGAGCATTCCTCCGCGCGACTCGAGCGCTTCCTGCAGTTGTGCGCCGAGAACAACATGCAGGTGTGCGTCCCCTCGACGCCCGCGCAGATGTTCCACATGTTGCGGCGGCAGATGCTGCACTCCTTCCGCAAGCCGCTGATCGTGATGACGCCCAAGAGCCTGCTGCGCCACGAACTGTCGGTGTCCGCGCTGGCCGATCTGAGCCACAGCGGCTTCGCCAACATCATCGACGAGATCGATGCGATCGATCCGGCGCAGACGCAACGTGTCGTGTTCTGCAGCGGCAAGGTCTATTTCGATCTGCTCCAGGCCCGCCGCCACGCCAATCAGCGCGACGCGGCGATCGTGCGCATCGAGCAGCTCTATCCCTTTCCGGTGGAGGAATATCAGGCGGTGCTCGCTCGCTATGCGAATGCCACCGATCTCGTGTGGTGCCAGGAGGAGCCGCAAAACCAGGGGGCCTGGTATCAGATCCGCCATCGCTTGCAGGATCTGGCGGGCGCGCGCACGGTCTACTACGCCGGTCGCGCTGCCGCGGCCGCTCCGGCCACCGGGGTTTTGAAACTGCACAACGCCGAACAGAATCGTCTGGTCGAGACCGCCTTGAATGCGACGTCCATAGAGCAGACCCTGCGCAACACGCCGCGATTGACCCTCAACAGCGCCGCCAGCGGGGAGCGCAACACCGTGCCCATCAGGAAGCAGAGTTCATGAGTGTCGAGATCCGGGTTCCGCAACTGCCTGAGTCGGTCGCCGACGCCACACTGGTCGCCTGGCGCAAGCAGGCCGGTCAGAGCGTCGACCGCGATGAGAACCTGGCCGATCTGGAAACCGACAAAGTCATGCTCGAGGTGCCCGCTCCCGTCAGCGGCGTGCTGCGCGAGATCAAGGTGACCGACGGCAGCACGGTGAAAAGCGGTGACGTACTGGCGATCATCGAGGAGGGCGATGCGGCGGTAGCCAAGAGCGGTCCGGCCGCCCGGCGCGTGATCGAGGAGAATGCGCTCCCGCCCGGCTCGATTGCCGGCTCCGCATCCGGTGGCCGCGTGACCAAAGCAGATGCTGTGCGGGCCGCAGCCGCCGCGCCTGTCAAGCCGGCGGCGCCAGCCAAGGCCCAGGCGGCGGCGCCCGCTGCGGCGTCACCGCCCGTTCCGGTGTCATCGCCCGCGACGGCTGAGGTACCGCCGGCCGGCGTTGTGCCGCGCTCCGGGCGGGCTGAGCAGCGGGTGCCCATGACGCGCCTGCGAGCGCGGATCGCCGAGCGGTTATTGCAGGCGCAGGCCTCGGCGGCCCTGCTCACGACCTTTAACGAGGTGGATCTGGGCGCGGTGCAGGAGCTGCGTGCCCGCTACAAGGAGAGCTTCGAGGCCAAATACGGCGTGAAGCTCGGTTTCATGTCCTTTTTCGTCAAGGCCGTCGTCGAGGGTCTCAAACGCTTCCCGCTCGTCAACGCCTCGGTCGAGAACAACGACATCATCTATCACGAATACTTCGATATCGGTGTGGCCGTATCGACCGACCGCGGCCTCATGGTGCCGGTGCTGCGGGATGTCGACGCGCTGAGCTTCGCCGCGATCGAGCAGGGCATTGCCCAGTTCGCAAGCCGTGCGCGCAGCGGTTCGATCACGCTCGAGGATCTGACGGGCGGCACGTTCAGCATCACCAATGGCGGTACCTTCGGTTCGCTGATGTCCACGCCGATCGTCAACGCGCCGCAGAGTGCGATCCTCGGCATGCACAAGATTCAGGATCGGGCGATGGTGGTGAAGGGTCAGATTCTCGTCAGGCCGATGATGTATGTCGCGCTCACCTATGATCATCGAATCATCGATGGTCGCGAGGCCGTGCAGTTTCTGGTGGCGGTCAAAGACTATCTGGAGGATCCGAGTCGCCTGCTGCTCGGAATCTGAGTGCCGTGAGCGACGCATTCGATGTCGTCGTGATCGGCGGTGGACCGGCCGGATATCCGGCTGCCATACGCGCCGCGCAGAACGGACTGCAGGTCGCCTGCATCGATGCCTGGAAGAACCGCGACGGCAGCAGCGCATTCGGCGGCACCTGTCTCAATGCCGGCTGCATCCCCTCCAAGGCGCTGCTCGAATCCTCGGAGCTGTTTCACCGCGCGCAATCCGAATTCGCGACGCACGGCATCCAGACCGGCGGCGTCACGCTCGACCTGGCCGCGATGCAGCGGCGCCGCGCCGGGATCGTACGCACGATGACGGGTGGGGTCGCGGCCTTGCTCAAGGCCGCAGGCGTCACGGGGATCTTCGGCACCGCGCGGTTGCTGCCTGAGCGGCACGTCGAGGTGACTGCGCCCGATGGCAGCAAACGCGAGCTCTCGGCGCGCCACGTCGTGCTGGCCACCGGTTCGACACCCAGCGAGCTCAAGTCGCTGCCCTTCAAATCCCCCTTCATCATCGATTCCTGGGACGCGCTCGAATTGAGCGCGGTACCCGGCAAGCTCATCGTGGTCGGCGCGGGCGTGATCGGTCTGGAACTCGGCAGTGTCTGGCGCCGGCTCGGGAGCGAGGTGATCATGCTCGAGGCGCTCGAGCGACTGTTGCCGATGGCCGATGGGCAGCTCGCGCTCGAGGCCCAGCGTCAGTTCCGCAAGCAGGGCCTGGATATCCGGCTCGGCGCCCGAGTCGATGCGGCGACAATGGCTGATGGCACAGTGACCTTGCACTACACCGATGCGGCCGGCGCCGGACAGTCCCTGAGTGCGCATCAGGTCATTGTCGCGATCGGCCGGCGGCCCTACAGCGCCAACCTGTTCGCAGCGGACAACGGCATTGCGCTCGATGAGCGTGGCTTCATCCAGGTCGATGAACGATGCCATACGGGCGCCGAGAACGTCTGGGCGATTGGCGATTGCGTGCGTGGACCGATGCTCGCGCACAAGGGAAAAGAGGAGGGCATTGCGGTTGCCGATCGCATCGCCGGCCGCTATGCGCACGTCAATTACGATGTGATTCCCTCCGTGATCTATACGGCCCCCGAGATCGCCTGGGTCGGCCGGACCGAAGAGCAGCTCAAAGCCGCGGGCACGGCTTACAAGAGTGGTGTGTTTCCCTTTGCAGCCAGCGGCCGCGCGCGGGCCATGGAGGCGGCGGTCGGCTTCGCCAAGGTGCTCGCCGACCGCGATACTGACGCCATATTGGGCGTGCATATCATCGGTCCGATGGCCGGCGAACTGATCGCCGAGGCGACGCTCGCCATGGAATTTCAGGCCAGTGCCGAGGATCTGCAGCGGACCATCCACGCGCATCCGACGCTGGCCGAGGCATTGCACGAGGCGGCGCTGGCTACCGACAAGCGCGCCATCGACAATATCAATCGATAGCTCCTCAGCCGCCGGCGCTGAAGCGATGAATAGCGAGGGGGCCGCTGGCCTGTGTGACCGGCATGAGCTCGATGGTGTTGATATTCACGCGCGCAGGCAGGCTGCTCACCCAGTACACCGTTTCGGCGACGTCCTCCGGCGTGAGTGCGTCGGCGCCCTCGTAGAGCTTGGCGGCTTTTTGCGCGTCGCCGCCGAAGCGCACCAGTGAGAACTCCGAGCCTCCGACCAGCCCTGGCTCAACATCCGTGACGCGCACCCGGCTACCGAGCAGATCGGAGCGCAAATTGAGCGAGAACTGCCTGACAAATGCCTTGGTCGCGCCGTAGACGTTGCCGCCGGGATAGGCATAGCAGCCGGCCACCGAGCCCAGGTTTACGATATGGCCCCGATCCCGGGCCACCATGCCCGGTAGCACCGCGCGCGTCATGTACATCAGGCCCCTGACGTTGGTGTCGACCATCGTGTCCCAGTCATCCAGCTCCGCCCTCTGGGCGGGGGCCAACCCCAGGGCCAGACCGGCGTTGTTCACGAGCAGGTCGATCGCCGCCAGCTCGGCCGGCAGCGCACTCAGTACGGCGGCGACGGCCGCGCGGTCGCGCACATCGAGCACGAGCGGGTAGACGACATCGGCACCGAGCTCCACCACCAGCGCCTCGAGCCGCGCCTGACGACGTCCCACGGCGATGATTCGATGGCCGCCAGCGGCGGCGTAGCGACGAGCGATCGCCGCGCCGAATCCCGACGATGCACCGGTTATAACAATGATCATGCGATGAATTTAGCCCAGGGGCTCATTGCGCTGTCAACTGCGCGGGTTGCCTTTCAGGGCAGGCGCAGCGCCCGCAGCACATTGGGCACGGCGCTGAGCCGCAGCAACAGCCGTCCGAGCTGCTCATGGTCCCGCACGGCCGTACGCATGACGATGGTCGCGATGCGATCGTTCGGATCCGTGTCCGAATTAACGCCCTCGATGCTGAGCTTCTCGAGCGCCATGACGTCCGATACGTCGCGCAACAGACCGCGGCGATCGAGGGCCTCGACGCGGATGCGCACGGGCTGCAGATTATCGGAGTGCGCGCTCCACTCCACGTTGAGCACGCGCTTTGGGTTCAGAGCGCGCATACGCAGCAAACTCGCGCAGCGCTCGCGGTGGACCGTGACGCCGCGTCCGCGCGTCACATAGCCCGCGATGGCTTCGGGCGGTACCGGACTGCAACAGCGCGCCATTGTGATCGGCAGATCCCCGACGCCTTCAATCTGCACCGGCGAGCGGCTCGGGCGGCGCCGGGGACGGGTGCGTACCGTATTGAGCTGCGCCGCCGCCCCGGCAGGTTCGGGCTCGGGCTCGGGTTCACGGCTCCCGCGTGCACTCGCCGGCTCTTCGGCCGCGTCGATCCGGCGGAACCAGGCACGCACTTTGGCGCGGCTCCTGGCCGAAGCGAGGAAGCCCTGGTCCGGGGACAGCCAATCGCGGCTGGGCGCGCTGCGCTTAGCGGTGATGATATCCACCACGGCGCCGTTGCTGAGGGGCTGATTGAGCGGTGAGATGCGGCCGTTGACTTTGGCGCCGCGGCAGCGATGTCCCAGATCCGTATGCACGTGATAGGCGAAGTCCAGCGGCGTCGCCCCGCGCGGCAGATCCACCACCTCCCCGCGCGGTGTCAGGGCGTAGATGCGCTCGGCGAACAGCTCGCCCTTCAGGCGCTCGATCGGATCGGGGTCCTGCTCCGCGGCATGCACCGGCTCGAGCACGCGCCGCGCCCACTCGATCTGGCGCTCATAGCGCTCATCGCGCGTCCCACCTTCCTTGTAGCGCCAGTGCGCCGCGACGCCGAGCTCGGCTTGTTCGTGCATGTCGCGCGAGCGGATCTGAACCTCGAGTGACTTGTCCTCCGGTCCAATCACGGCGGTGTGAATCGAGCGGTACTCATTGCCCTTGGGTGTGGCGATGTAGTCGTCGAACTCCCCCGGTATGAAGTGCCACAGCCCATGGACCACGCCGAGAGCCGCGTAGCAATCGGGGATCGACTCCACCACGATGCGCACCGCGCGCACGTCGAACAGCTGATCGAATCCAATCCCCTTGTGCTGCATCTTGCGGAAGATGCTGTAGATGTGTTTGGCCCGTCCATTGACCGTTGCATTGACCCCGGCGGCGCGCAGCTCGCGCTCGAGCGATGCGCAGAGCGCCTCGATGTAGCGCTCGCGGTCCACACGCCGCTCGGACAGCGCGCGCGCGATGCGATGGTAGGCGTCGGGATCGAGGTAGCGGAACGACAGATCCTCGAGCTCCCACTTGAGACTCCAAACGCCGAGCCGGTTTGCGAGCGGTGCCAGAATCTCGCGCGTTTCCATGGCGAGCCGCAGCTGCTCCGCTGCCGTCGCGTCGCGCGCTTGGCGCAGATGCACCAGCTGCTCGGCAAGCCGCGCCACCACGAGGCGCGGGTCGGCCGCAACCGCCAGCAGCATCTTGCGCAGTACCTCCGCCTGGCGGGCGTTGAGGAACTGGCCCGCCGACCAATTTGCCGGCAGGTGCAACTCGCCCAGGCGTCCCAGTCCGGCGGCCAGGCTCAGCGCCCGCGGGCGGAGCCGCGTCTCGGTCGCGCTCGGCTCGCGCGCCAGCCCCCCGAGGCGCGCGCAATGCAATGCGGTCGCGACCGCCAGGTCGATGTCCTGCGTCAGCGCAGCCACCACCGTCGCCGCCTCGGCACCGCTCGCGAGCGCGCCGGGCGTGGCGCCGTGCTCGAGCAGCGCTGCGCACGCAGCCTCGAGCGTTGCAGCGATCTCAGGGGTGGCTAGGCTGGCGGTTTCCATGCTGTGTGGCCGGTGTCTTCCGGCTATCATTCAGATTATGGACGACCAGAACAAGCGCGCTTGAGGATATGTATCCATGACGCGGTACTCGAGTAAGGCCTGGCGCGCGTTCCGGCCGCGCAGCAGCGCCGCCGCGATCACCCTGGTGGCGAGCAACTGCCGGATTCTCGGTCTCGATCCCGGCTCGCAGCACACTGGATTTGGCATCGTCGATTGTGCGGCCGGCGGCGAGCGCTACGTGGCCAGCGGCTGCATCGACGTGGCCGGGCGCGCGATGGTCGTGCGCCTGCAGCGCATCTACGCCGCCCTGAGCGCGCTGGTGAGCGAGCATCGACCCGATATGATCGCGATCGAGCGGGTGTTCGTGCACCGCAATCCCGACAGCGCCCTGAAGCTCGGTCAGGCACGCGGTGTCGCGCTGTGTGCGGCCGCGGGACTGGGCGCCAGCGTGCACGAGTACGCGCCACGCGCCATCAAGCTGGCGGTCACGGGCTACGGTGCCGCGGCCAAACCCCAGGTGGCGCAGATGGTGCGCACGCTGCTGTCCCTGGAAATCAAGCTCGCAGCCGATGCCGCCGACGCGCTCGCGGTCGCGCTATGCCACGCACACACCCGGCGACTCAGTGCCCTGGGGACGGACGGCGCGGCCGATGGCGAGGGGAAGACGGCACAGGCACGCGCGACCGCACGATGATCGGCTCGCTCTCCGGTGTGCTGGCATTCAGATCACCACCGCATCTGCTGCTCGACGTCGGTGGCGTCGGTTACGAGCTCGAGGCACCGATGTCCACGTTCTACGGTCTGCCCGCGGTAGGCGAACGCACGCGGCTGCTCACTCATCTCGTGGTGCGCGAGGATGCACATGTGCTCTATGGTTTTGCGACGCTGCAGGAGCGCTCGCTGTTCCGCAGCCTGCTGAAGGTCTCAGGCGTCGGCCCGCGCATCGCGCTTGCGATACTCTCGGGCGTGACCGCTGCCGCCTTCGCGCAGGCGGTACGTGCCGAGGACGTCGCAGTGTTGACGCGGATTCCGGGCGTCGGTCGCAAGATCGCCGAGCGCCTCATCGTCGAGATGCGCGATCGGCTCGAGGAGGCGGCCAGCCTCGGAGCCGCGCCGCCCGCGCTCGCCGATGGCGTTCGCGTTGCGCCGGGAGCGCAATCCGAGGCCTACAGCGCCCTGGTCGGACTCGGTTACAAGCCGGTGGAGGCCACCCGACTGCTCCGGGCGGCGGGCGAGGAGAGCGAGGCGCTGTCGACCGAGGAGCTCATTCGCCGCGCGCTGCAGGGAGCGGCGCGCGAATGAGTGCGCTCGAGAGCGACCGGCTGGTCAGCCCCGCAGCCGGCGCGCCCGAGGACGCCATCGATCGCGCCATCCGTCCACGTGCCCTCGCCGAGTACATCGGTCAGGAGCACGTCAAATCGCAGCTCTCGATCTTCATCGACGCGGCCCGCATGCGCGCCGAGGCTCTGGATCACGTGCTGATCTTCGGTCCGCCCGGGCTGGGCAAGACCACTTTGGCGCACGTCATCGCCACGGAGCTGCACGTGAACCTCCGGCAGACCTCCGGTCCGGTGCTGGAGCGGCCGGGGGATCTCGCCGCCATCCTGACGAACCTGCAGCCGCGCGATGTACTGTTCGTGGACGAGATTCACCGCCTCAGTCCGATCGTCGAGGAGATCCTCTACCCTGCGATGGAGGACTACCAGCTCGACATCATGATCGGCGAGGGTCCAGCCGCGCGTTCCATCAAGCTGAATCTGCCGCCCTTCACGCTGGTCGGAGCCACGACGCGGGCCGGCCTGCTGACCTCGCCCCTGCGCGATCGCTTCGGCATCGTCCAGCGCCTGGAGTTCTACGCCATCGCCGAGATCGAGCGCATCGTGCATCGTTCGGCCGGAATCCTCGGTGTGCAGATCGACGCTGCCGGCGCGCTGCGAATCGCGCAGCGCTCGCGCGGCACACCGCGCATTGCCAACCGCCTGTTGCGCCGGGTGCGCGACTACGCGCAGGTCAAGTCCGATGGCCGCATCGACGAGCGCGCCGCGCACGCGGCGCTCGATCTATTACAGGTCGATCCGCAGGGACTCGACGCGCTGGATCGCAAGCTGCTGCTCACGATCATGGAGAAGTTCGACGGCGGACCGGTCGGTATCGAGAGCCTTTCGGCGGCGATCGGGGAGGAGCGCGGCACGCTCGAGGACGTGATCGAGCCGTTCCTGATCCAGCAGGGTCTGGTGGCGCGCACCGCGCGCGGACGCATCGCCACGCGTCTCGCGTGGCAGCATTTCGGGCTGAAGATGCCCGAACGTGCCGCCGCCAACCTGCCGCTATTCGGCGAGTGACCGCGTAGCGGGAAGGCTCTGTGGAATATCTGTGGATTGCGCTCTTGGGCCTCGCCGCTCTGTCGCTGCTCTGGGCTCGGTGCAGCATTCGGCGCGAGGATGTCTGGTCGATCAGCATCTACGCGGGCCGCGACCCGTTGCGCTTGGCGCCACACCCGTCCATAGGCGCGGCTCCAGTCCTCCGCGCCAGTGATATTGGGGACGTCGACGCCGAATTTGTGGCTGACCCGTTCATGGTCAGACACGGTCCGGATTGGTACATGTTCTTTGAAATACTGGAGTCCAGGTCCAGACGTGGGGTCATTGGTCTTGCTTCGAGCCCCGACGGTATAGCCTGGCAGTATGAGCGGATCGTACTGAGGGAGGCGTTCCACCTCTCCTATCCATACGTATTTGAATGGGACGGGAACTTTTACATGATCCCGGAGAGCGGCTACGCCTCGTCGGTTCGACTGTACCGCGCCGCCGAATTTCCATTTCGCTGGGAGTTTGTCCGCGAACTGATTGCCGGTACCTATTGGGACGCATCAATCATTGGCTGGCAAGGATTGTGGTGGCTGTTTGCTTTGGACGACCATGCGTCTCTGACTCTGCACTTCGCGCCCGAGCCGCAGGGCCCCTGGAGCGTGCACCCGCAGAGCCCGGTCGTGTACCACAACCGCAACATCTCGAGACCCGGGGGACGCCTGATCGTTCACGACGGCAGGATCGTTCGCTATACCCAGGACGGCGAGCCGAACTACGGCAGTGCTTTACGCGCTTTTCAGATCGAGGAGCTGACCGTCGCCGCGTTCAGGGAGCACGAGTTTGCCGGCAGTCCTGTGCTGGCGGCCAGTGGTCGCGGCTGGAACGCCAGCGGCATGCATCATGCCGACGTTCACGAGCTTGGCGACGGTGGCTACATCGCCTGTGTCGATGGCAACCGCCAGCGCCTGGTATTGAACTGGCGCGCCGGGGCACGCCGCATGCTAGAGTGGGTTAAAGTCAAATACCAACGCTAGGGTGGGGGGGGGTTCTGACCGCGAAGCGGCCGCGTCAGCTTATGAAAAAACGCCTCTGGGCGGTACTGTGACTTGGTCTGCACCGCGCTGCCACAGAGTTGATGCATACTCGTCGCCAGATCGCGACAGGGTCTCGATTTCGCGATTACGACACTTTCAGTGAAGGCTGTTCAGTGCATTCTTAGCGACCTGCGGACGATGTTTTTTGACAGCCTTGAAGACACTACGGCGCGCATGAGCGGGCCAAGACAGGAGTCACAACGATGATAGGGATGTCGGATTCTTTAATGGGTGCGTTTTGATCGACAATAGGAAGCGCAGTTCCAACGCAATTCGGGTCGCCATAGTCGCGGAAAATCATGCTTCGATTCTGCTCGGTGGCGCTGAATACCAAACCCAACTACTGACCGACGAGCTGTGCTCCCGCTCAAACGTCGAGTTGGTTTACATGGCGCGCCGCGTGCCGAGCGGCACCGTGGCCAGCGCATTGCCCTATGCGGTGCGCTGCATCGGCAGCGACGCGGGAATTCGGCGGCGCGCGGTGTTCTTCGACGCCCTCGGACTATGGCGCGCGCTGGCGGAATTCAGGCCGGATGTGATCTACCAGCAATGCAAGCAGAGCTACAGCGCGGTATGCGCGCAATACGCCAGGCGGTCGGGAATTCCATATTTCTTCCATGTCGCCAGTGACGCTGATCTGGACCATCGATGGATCACTCTGCACATGACTGTGAACACACCGTTTGACATCGTGGAATCGCTCTCGGGTGACTGGGGCATTCGCCGCGCCAGCCATATCATTGTGCAGACAAAGCGTCAGCGCGATGCATTGCGCTCCAACTTTTTACGTGAACCAGCCGGTGTATTCGGCATTTTTCAGCCGCTCCCCACCACCTTGAGCGTCAAGCCGGATGGCCCGCTGCAGGTGATCTGGGTCGGGGCTATCAAGGATGTCAAAAGACCACAGCTCTTCGTCGATCTGGCGGAGTCGTTCGCCGGCCGAACTGATCTCAGCTTCTTGATGCTCGGCCGTCCCTATGCATACCGGCGCTTTGCGCCGTTGATGAAGCGCATTCCGGCGGTACCGAATCTCGCCTTTCTGGGCGAACAGCCGATCGAGCGGGTGAACCAGCTGTTGTCGCAGGCTTCCATATACGTCAATACGA
>JBELAR010000039.1:0-15148 GCA_049508555.1 Steroidobacteraceae bacterium | reverse complement strand
CGTGACCAGGCCGAGCAGAGCGGCGCAGCGCTGCTCGATCAGTGCGGCGAGGCGCGCGCCTTCGCGCGCGCGCGCACTCGCGAGCTCGTGCAGCGTCGCGGCGAACAGTTCGCGCACCGCCTGCGACAGACCCTCGGCATCGGCGCTCTCCTCGCGCACGATGCCCGGCCAGCGCAGCAGCTCGATCAGATCGATCTGCGAGCGACCCGGCAGCGCGGCCTCCAGCTCCTGCAGCCGCCCCAGCAAGCGCGCGAGTGCGCTCTGATCGATATCCAGGCCC
This sequence comes from Steroidobacteraceae bacterium, assembly GCA_049508555.1. Taxonomy (GTDB): domain Bacteria; phylum Pseudomonadota; class Gammaproteobacteria; order Steroidobacterales; family Steroidobacteraceae; genus FEN-1191. The sequence continues at coordinate 14,868 of JBELAR010000039.1, read as the reverse complement.
GAGGCGCCGGCCTGCTGTGAGCGCTGCTGCAGGCTGCAGTCGACCTTGCCGCGTTTGAGTTCGCGCGCGAGCGCCTGGCGCAGCTCCGGTTCCAGTGCACGGCAGGCATCGGGCAGGCGCAGCGTCGCATCGAGGAAACGGTGGTTGACGCTGCGCAGCTCGCAGACGAGGGTGCCGAAGGGGCCGGAGCGCTCGTCCCGCGCAAAACCCGTCATGCTTGCGATCATGGGTCGTCGATGGTGTATAAAGCGCGGCGAAGTCTAGCGGAAAGTGTCGGAGCTCGCTTGCGGGTCGAATATGCTGAATTGAGCCTGCAGGGCACTCGGGAAAGCAATCAGGATCGCGTTGCCGTGGCCCTGTCGGAGGAGGCGGCCTTGCTGATCGCGTGCGACGGCATGGGCGGCCACGCCGATGGCGAGGCCGCAGCCGAGATCGCTCAGCGCAGCGTCACCGAACGCTTCCTGCACGGACCGTTGCCCTTGCTCGATCCCCTGGGATTCCTGCACCTGGCTCTCGGGCTCGCGCACGAAGGCGTCGTCAACTTCGGCGCCCAGGTGCCGCTCGAGCTGCGCCCGCGCGCGACCTGCGCGGTGTGCATCGTGCAGCAGTCCTCCGCTTACTGGGCGCACGTGGGCGACAGCCGCGTCTATCACCTGCGCGCGGGCCGGGTACGCGAGCGGACCCGCGATCACAGCCACGTCGAGCTGTTGGTGCGCGAAGGTGTCATCAGCGCCGGCCAGGTGCAGAACCATCCGATGCGCAATTTCGTCGAGTCCTGTCTCGGCGGGGAATCGATGCTGCCGGAGATGGCGGTGAGCCCGCGCCATGCGCTGCTCGCCGGCGACGTGATGCTGGTGTGCACCGATGGCTTCTGGGCCAATCTGGATGACGGTGTCATCGGCAGTGCCTTTGTGACACTCGGACTGTCGCTGCGCGATACGCTCACGGCGCTGGCGACCCAAGCGCTGCTCAACGCCGGCGGTGCGAGCGACAATACCTCAGTCGTCGCGCTGCGCTTTCTCGACTAGGAGAATTCCCTGGACAGGACCACGCGCCACCTGGGCCGCGCCCCCGACGCGCTGCGCCCGGTGCGATTCACACGCCGCTACACCAGCCATGCCGAGGGCTCGGTGCTGGTCGAGTACGGCGACACGCGCGTGCTGTGCACGGCGAGCGTCGAGGAGGGCGTGCCGCCGTTCCTGCGCGGCAAGTCCCAGGGCTGGGTCACGGCCGAATACGGCATGCTGCCGCGCGCCACCCACACCCGCAGCCCGCGCGAAGCGGCGCGCGGCAAGCAGACCGGCCGCACTCAGGAGATTCAACGCCTGATCGGCCGCTCGCTGCGCGCCGCCGTGGATCTGGCCGCGCTCGGCGAGCGCACCGTAACCGTCGACTGCGATGTATTGCAGGCAGATGGGGGTACGCGCACGGCCTCGATCACGGGCGCGTACGTGGCACTCGCGGACGCGTGTGAGGCTCTGCGCACGCGCCGGCTCCTCAACGGGACCCCGTTGCACGGCCAGGTGGCCGCGGTCTCGGTGGGCATCGTGCGCGGGGTGCCGATGCTGGATCTGGATTATGCCGAGGACTCCGAGGCCGAGACCGACATGAACGTGGTCATGAACAACGGCGGCGCCTTCATAGAGGTACAGGGGACCGCCGAAGGCCATGCGTTTCGGCGGCACGAGCTCGATGCGTTGCTCAACCTGGCCGCGGTGGGCATCGGCGAGCTGTGCGCCCTGCAGGCACAGGCGCTCGGTGTCTGAGCGGATTCACACCGCCTTCAAGCTCGTGCTGGCCAGTGCCAACCCCGGCAAACAGCGCGAGTTCGCGGCGCTGCTGGCGGCACAGGGCATCGAGCTGCTGCTGCAGAGCTCCCTCGGCATCCACAGCGTGGATGAGACCGGCACGAGCTTCGAGGCCAATGCCCTGCTCAAGGCGCGCCATGCCGCAGCCTGCAGCGCATTGCCGGCCCTCGCGGATGATTCGGGGCTGGAAGTCGATGCGCTCGATGGCGCCCCCGGCGTGCATTCCGCGCGCTACGCCGGTGATGGAGCCAGCGATCAGGACAACAATGCGCGGCTGCTCGCAGCGCTCATGGGCGTGGAGCAGTCGGCGCGCACGGCGCGTTATCGCTGCGTGCTCGCATTCGTGCGCGGACCCGACGACGCTGCGCCATTGCTCGCCAGCGGCACCTGGTCGGGCACGATCGCCACGGCGCCGCGTGGTCAGGGCGGCTTTGGCTACGATCCGCTGTTCATTCCCGAGGGCCACGCACTCAGCGCGGCGCAATTGCCCGGCGAGCTCAAGAATCGTCTGAGCCATCGCGCTACGGCGCTGCGCGCGATGTTACGTGAGCTGCAGCAGCACTGGCTGCGGCCCCGGGAGCCGCAATGAGTCTGCCGCCGCTCTCGCTCTACGTGCACTTTCCCTGGTGCGTGCGCAAGTGTCCCTACTGCGACTTCAATTCGCACAGCCTGCAGGGCGAGCTGCCCGAGGCGAGCTACGTGGCGGCACTGCGCCAGGACCTCGAGGCGCAGGCCGAGCAGGCCCGGGGTCGAGGCGTCACGAGCATCTTCCTGGGCGGCGGTACACCGAGCCTGTTTTCCCCGCACGCCCTGGCCGGGTTGCTGCAGGCGGTGCATGAGGTGCTGCGCATCGAGCCGGACGCGGAAATCACGCTCGAGGCCAATCCCGGCACCATCGAGCGCGGGGATTTCTCCGGCTATCGGGCGGCGGGCATCAATCGCGTCTCGCTCGGGGCCCAGAGCTTCGATGATGGCTCGTTGCGGCAACTCGGCCGCATCCATGCAGCCGACGACACGCGGCAGGCGGTCGCGCAGCTGCGAGCGGCCGGCATCGAGAATTTCAATCTCGATCTCATGTACGCCTTGCCGGCACAGACGCTGCGCGGCGCACTGGCCGATATCGAAGCGGCGTTGCGGCTCGAGCCTACGCATATCTCGCACTATCAGCTCACGCTCGAACCAGGCACGCTGTTCGGTGCCCGGGCGCCTGCGGAACTGCCGGATCACGATGGTGCGGCGCAGATGCAGCTGGCCTGCCAGCAGCGGCTGGCCGAGGAGGGTTTCGCCCAATATGAGGTCTCAGCCTACGCGCGCGCGCAGCGCCGTTGCCGTCACAACCTGAACTATTGGCAGTTCGGCGACTACCTGGGCATTGGCGCCGGCGCGCACGGCAAATGCAGCCGTATCGAGGCCGGCGCATTGCGCATCGAGCGCAGCGCTCGCGAGCGCGAGCCGCGCCGCTATCTGGCCAATCATCGCGCACCGCCGACGCGGCGCGCGGTGCCGCGCCTGGATCTGCCCTTCGAATTCCTGATGAACGCGCTGCGACTGCTCGAAGGTTTTGACGAGCGTCTGTACGAGCAGCGTACGGGGCTCGCGATCCAGGAACTCGCCGGCGCATTCGAGCGCCTGCGCGGCCGCGGTCTGCTCGAGCGCGAGGCGGGCCGCACTCGCGCGAGCCCCTTGGGCTTCAATTTTCTGAACGACCTGATCGGCGAATTTCTCGATGGCGCCGCACCCACGGCCGTCGCCAGCTCGCGCGCGGATTTTCCTGCGGCCGGATCCTTGTAGGATCCCCGGAGGGATAACCTCGAAAAATCCGGGCTTTGGCGCGTCGGGCCGAGGCTGGGCCGCAGATTTATTCACAGCGGCGCCGGAGCACTGACACAAATTAGCCGATTACGTGTCATTTTATTCAAGCAGAGCGAAAATAGGTCCGTAACTAATTGATTTATTAGGCTGAAACATCATGGTCATTTTTTGTACAAACCAATAATTACGCCCTTTTAGTGCGTGGGGAACGCCGTCCCGGGGCGATTGCACACAGAGTTATGCACAGAAACTGTGGATAATCGCGGCGCCCGTGCTCTCGCCCGCAAACCCCTTGTGAGAAGACTTTCTTAGGACTAGACTGCGCGCCCTTTTTTCCTTTGTCGGCGCAGCCGGTCGGCGGCAAAAATGCCCGACGGCAGCCGAGGATTCACGCCATGAAAGCCGCGATTCATCCCCCGTACGACGAGATCAACGTGACCTGCTCGTGCGGCAACTCGTTCAAGACGCGCTCGACCGTCGGCCACGACCTGCAGGTCGAGGTGTGCTCGAACTGCCACCCGTTCTACACCGGCAAGCAGAAGATCCTCGACACCGCGGGTCGCGTCGACAAGTTCCGCAAGAAGTATCCCGGCGTCAGCGGCACGCGCTGAGCGCGTCGCGCGCTAGCGCCCGCGGCCGGGTTCAGATCCGGAGCCGAGACGGCCGGGCGCGCTCGCGGCCCGCACACCTTGATTCCGCGCGCGGGCCATGCAAACCTGCGTTGGGGGATTGCGTCGCGCGGCGGCGTTTGCGTCTGGGCGTTTGCGTCTGAAAGTTTAAGGAATCCAGCGCATGACTGGTCAGCACTTCGACCTTTTGAATCCCGCCAATGGCGTCAAGACGGAACTGCAGGTGCGCTCCGGCACCATAGGCCCGGACGTGCTCGATCTCGGACCGCTGACCCAGGAGCAGGGGGTCTATACCTTTGACCCGGCATTCCTCGCCACGGCCAGCTGCGAGAGCAAGATCACTTATATCGACGGCGATGCGGGCGTGCTGCTCTATCGTGGCTATCCGGTCGAGCAATTGGCGGAGAAGGGCAGCTTCATGGAAGTGGCCTACCTGCTGATTCACGGGGAACTGCCGGAAGCCAAGCAATTGCAGGAGTTCTCGCACAGCATCAGCCGCCACAACATGATCAACGAATCGCTGCTGCGGTTCTATAACGGGTTCTATTACAACGCCCATCCCATGGCGATGGTCTCGGCGGTCATCGCCTCGATGTCCGCGTTCTACCATGACTCGATGGACATTCACGATCCGCGGCACCGCGAGATCTTTTCTCATCGCATCATTGCCAAGCTGCCGACCATCGCCGCCGCGGCCCACAAGCACGCGATCGGCCAGCCGTTCATGTACCCGCGCAACGAGCTGGACTATTGCACCAACCTGCTGCACATGCTGTTCGCGGTGCCCTGCGAGACCTATGAGGTCGATCCGATCGCCTCCAAGGCGCTGGACCTGCTGTTCATTCTGCACGCCGATCACGAACAGAACGCGAGCACCTCGACCGTGCGCATGGCGGGCAGCACCGGCACCAATCCCTACGCCGCGATCTCAGCCGGGGTCTCGGCGCTCTGGGGCCCGGCGCATGGCGGGGCGAATGAGGCCGTGCTGGCGATGCTCGAGCAGATCGGCAGCGTCGAGAACATTCCGAAGTACCTGGCGATGGTCAAAGACAAGAGCAGTCATTTTCGCCTCATGGGCTTTGGCCACCGTATTTACAAGAATTTCGACCCGCGCGCCAAGATCATCCGCGAGACCTGTCACACGGTGCTCGCCTCGCTCGGCCAGAGCGACAATCCGTTGTTCGAGCTGGCGTTGCGGCTCGAGGAGATCGCGCTCAAGGATGACTATTTCGTGTCGCGCAAGCTCTACCCGAATGTCGACTTCTATTCCGGCATCATCTACAGCGCTCTCGGCATACCGCGCTCGATGTTCACGGTCATGTTCGCGATCGCGCGCACCGCGGGCTGGGTCGCGCACTGGCTGGAGATGATCGGCGATCCGGGCATGCGCATCAGCCGGCCGCGCCAGCTCTACACCGGACCGGTGCAGCGCGACTACGTGCCGGTGGCGCTGCGCAATAAGTCCTGAATCTCCGCCGCGTCGGCGCGGCGCATCGGCCGGCCGTCGACCGGGCTCACCGGTGCCTGGCGGATGCCGTCGAGCGGAAACACGGTGGCATCGACCCGCCGGTCGTCGACCGCAAAACGCAGTCCGGGAAAAGCCTTGATGCGCTCGGCGTCGAGCCGTACACGCCGCTCGGTGATCTCGTGCGCGACGCCGCGATCGAGCAGCTTGAGCGCCACGTTCTCGGGACAGTCGGCAAACACGTGCAGCTGGATGTCGGCGTGCTCCGTGGCCGTACCGCTGAGCACCGGGCCGACCAGGCGCGGCTCGAAGCCGGAAAGCCAACGCATCGCATGCAGCGCTGCGCGGCGCTGCTCGTTGAGCGTGAGCTGGTGGCCGCCGGCGTCGAAGAGCCGCTGGTATTCGACCAGCGCCGCCTCGATCTCGGTGTTGCGCGGCAGGGCGCTCGCATCCTGAACCCCGAGGCGCTCGGCGGCTTTGCGCTTGGCGGTCAGAAAATCATGGATGCCATGCTGGGCCATGATGCGCGCGGCCTCCTGGGCCAGGGCGCGGCGGAGATTGTCCTTGCGGGGCGAAGTAGCGCGGCGGTTCATCGTGATCCCCTCGTCGCTGTGCTGCGTCTGCATCGTCAGAATAGCGGCTCACTGCTGCCGCCGGTCGTCTGCGGGCTCGAGACCGAAATCGTGTTGCCAGCGGCCCCGGCGGCCGGCGGCAGATGGTCTTCCATGAAGGTCTCGTAGATCGCATCGCCCTCGTTGGCTCCCGCGAGCGTACCGGTCTTGGGAGAAATTCGCGCGGTCACCAGACCGGAAGGCAGCGGCCGCGGCCGGTCCGGCTGGTCCCGCAGCGCCTCGCGCATGAAATTAACCCAGATCGGCACGGCCGTGCGGCTGCCTTCCTCGCCTTCGCCGAGCGGCCGCTCCTGATCGAAGCCCACCCAGACTGTGGCAACGATATTGCGATTGAAGCCGTTGAACCAGGTGTCGCGCGCCTCGTTGGTGGTGCCGGTCTTGCCCGAGAGGTCATTGCGCCGCAGGGCAAGTCCGGCGCGAATGCCGGTGCCGCGCTTGATCACGTCGGCCATCATGTCGTCCATGACCCAGGCATTCTGCGGCGAGATCACGCGCGGCGCGAGCTGTGCCGGCGCGATAAGCCAGGGCAGCACATTGGGCGGCGCGCGGTCGAGATCGCCGCCGCCGCTGCCGCTCGCAGCCGCCGCGGCCGGCGCCTCGCTCGTACTGACCGGCAACGCGGCACCGCCTGCCGGCGCGCCGCCCGCCGGCGCACCGGCCTGCGCGGCCTCGCAGGCTTCGCAGGCGATCTTGGGTTGGGCCTGAAAGACGATTTTGCCTGTGGCATCCTCGATGCGATCGATCAGATAAGAGTCGACGCGAAAGCCGCCGTTGGCGAATACGGCGTAGCCGCTGACCATCTGCAACGGTGTGGCGGGCAAGCTGCCCAGCGCGATGGTCATATCCTTGGGCATTTCCTGCGGGTTGAAGCCGAACTTCGAGGCATATTCGATCGCGGTATCGACGCCGAGCTCGCGCACCACGCGGATCGTGACCAGATTGCGCGAGAACACGAGGCCCTCGCGCAGGCGCATCGGACCGTCGAAGCCCTTTTCATTGTTCTCGGGCCGCCAGGTTTTCTCCTGGCCCGAATCGTCATACACGATCGGGGCATCCATCACGATGGTCGCGGGCGTGAAGCCGTTCTCCAGCGCCGCGGAGTAAATGAAGGGCTTGAATCCGGAGCCGGGTTGGCGCCGCGCCTGCGTCGCCCGATTGAATTTGTTCTCGAAGTAATCAAAGCCCCCGACCAGCGCCACGATCGCGCCGTCGTTGGGATCGAGCGCCACCAGCGCACCCTGTGCCTCGGGCATCTGGGCGAGCAATGCATGGCCATGGCCATCGGCGACCACGTAGATCACGTCGCCGCGCTGTAATACGTCCTCCGCGCGCTTGGGCGCAGCCCCGATGCGCGTCTCGGACAGGCGCCGGCGCGCCCAGGACAGACCCTCCCACTCGATCTGCGCGTAGCCCTGGGAGCGCACAAAGACGCGCGCGGACTGCGGCGCGAGCGATATCACGACCGCCGGGCGCAGAAAGCCGATTTCGGCCACGTTGCCCAGCAGCGCCTCGAGGCGCGCGTCGCCGAGCGGCTCATCGAGTTTGAGCTGCTTGAGAGGGCCGCGATAGCCATGGCGGCGGTCGTAGTCGATCAGGCCGATACGCACCGCGCGGTCGGCGGCCGTCTGCAGCCGGCCGTCGATCGTGGTGTAGACCCGGTAGCCCGCGTTCACGGCATCCTCGCCATATCGGCTGACGAGATCGGCGCGGACCAACTCGGCCACATAAGGGGCTTCGACGTCGTTTTGAATGCCGTGGTCGCGGGCCGAGACTTCCTCCGTGGCGGCGCGCTGCGCGGTCGCGGCGTCGATGTAATTGAGCTTCTGCATCTGCTGCAGCACGTAGCGCCGGCGCGCCTGAGCGCCCTTCGGGCTCATGACCGGATTGAAGCGCGAGGGTGCCTGGGGAATTCCGGCCAGTGTCGCGGCCTCGGCGACCGAGAGCTGATCGAGCGGTTTGCCGAAATAGGTTTCGGCGGCAGCCCCCACGCCGTAGGAGCGCTGACCGAGAAAGATCACGTTCAGGTAGGTGCTCAGGATCTGTTCCTTCGTGAATTCGTGCTCCATGCGGTAGGTCAGGAATATCTCCTGCAATTTGCGCCGAATGGTCTTATCGAAGCTCAGAAACATGTTGCGGGCCGCCTGCATCGTGATCGTGCTGGCGCCCTGGGAGAAATCCCCCGAAGTCAGGTCGACCAGCGCGGCGCGCAGCACGCCGCTGTAGTCGAAGCCGTGATGGGTGAAGAAATGCTGGTCCTCGGCGGCCACGAAGGCCTCACGAACCAGCACCGGAATATCGTCGTAAGCCACCAGGACGCGCCGTTTCTCACCGATTTGTGCGATCAGGCCGCCGCTGCCGCTATAAATGCGCAAAGGCACCGGCAAGCTGCCGGTGGCCATCGCATCGACGGTCGGTAGCGAGGGCTCGAGATATAGATAGCTTGCAATCAGGGCGTAGGCGGCTAACAGTGCGAGTCCGAGGCAACCCAAAGCGACTGCGCCGAGTGTACGAAATGTGCCGATCTTCACGAAACTCGCCCCGAATGTCTGATAACGTCGCCCATCAGCTTGGGTTCCCGCGGCACCACACGGCGTTCGATGCCAACTCGTTCAAGCGCCGGGCAGGCCTGACCCGGGCAGCATAGCAGTGCAACTGGGGCCTACGCCTGGATGCAGCACCAATACCGGGAAAGGTCATGGCAGCGCTTACCGCAGAAGTTAGAGCTGCATCACGGCTCATGATTCCATTGGCAGTTTAAGGTGAAGGTGGGCACGGTCGGTTCGTGACAGACTCTCATCGTATTTAACTTATGCCTGATATATATTGCGAGCAAAACGCGACAAGGTGTCGTAGAAAAGCTTGCAGATTACTGAAAGGTCAGGGAAAAAGTGTTGCTATTTTCGCGTAAGTATCGCCAGCTGCTGGGTCTGGACATCACGACGTCCTCGATCAAGTTGATCGAGCTGGCGCTCGTGGGGGGTCAGTATCGGGTTGAGTCGTACGCGGCAGAACCGACGCCACCCAATGCGATGAACGAAAAGACCCTGGTAGATCCCGAGGCCGTAGGGCAGGCGATCAAGCGTGCCGTGAAGCGATCCGGCGCCAAGAGCCATGAGGTCGCGATCGCAATCAGCGGTGACGCGGCGATTACCAAGGTCATACAAATGCCGCGCGGCCTGCGCGATTCGGAATTGGAAGCTCAGGTGGAAATGCAGGCCGACCAGTACATCCCATTTCCGATGGACGAGGTGGCCTACGACTTCGAGGTACTCGGGCAATCGGAAAAAGAGGCCGAGTCCATCGACGTGCTGCTGGTGGCTTCGCGCACGGACAACGTGGCGCAGCGGCGCGCCGCGGTCTCAGCCGCGGGCCTGACGGCCCGCATCGTCGATGTGGAGGCCTTTGCACTCGAGAACGCCTGTCGCCTCATGACCCATCAGATGCCCGACGGCGGCATCGATCGCAGCGTGGCGGTCGTGGACTTCGGCGCCAGCAGCACCACCTTCAGCGTCTTGCGCAATCTCAAAGTGGTGTACACGCGCGACTTCGCCTTCGGCGGCCAGCAGCTCACCGAAGAGATCATGCGTACCTACGGACTCTCGATGGAGGAAGCCGGACGGGCCAAGAAGGAAGGCGGTCTGCCGGGCAACTATCAGGCCGAGGTGCTCGATCCCTTCATCGACGATATGACGCAGCAGGTCAGCCGCTCCATGCAGTTCTATCTCGCCTCGGGTACCGGGCGCGAGCAGCCCGACAAGATTCTGATCTGCGGCGGCTGCGCCAACATTCCCGGCGTGGCCGATCTGGTACAAAGCCGTGTCGGCATCAATGCCGAGCGCGGCGATCCGCTCGGGCAGATGAAATTGTCGGCGCGCGCGCGTGCCCAGGCGGTGCAGCGCGACGCGACAGCGCTGCTGACCGCATGCGGTCTGGCCCTGCGGAGTTTCGACTAATGCCACGTATCAACCTATTACCCTGGCGCGATCAGCAACGGCGCGAACGCAAGCTCGCGTTCTTCGTGTCGCTCGGCATCGCGGCCGGCGTGGCGGCGGTGGTGGCGTTCGCCGCCTATCTGCTGGTCGGCTCGATGATCGATGCCCAGGAGCAGCGCAACGATCGCCTGCGCGCCCAGATCAAGGTGCTCGACAAGCAGATCGAGGAGATCAACGATCTCGAGGCGCAGAAGCAGCGCTTCATCTCGCGCATGCAGATCATCGAGAAATTGCAGCGCTCGCGGCCGGAGGTCGTGCATCTGTTCGATGAACTCGTCAAGGTCATGCCCGATGGCACCTACCTGAGCTCGGTCAAGGAAACGGGAAACAAACTCAAGCTCGAGGGTGTGGCGCAATCCTCCACCCGCGTGTCCACCCTCATGCGAAACATCGCGGCCTCGCAGTGGCTGCGCAATCCCGAGCTCGAGGTCGTCGAGACCGCGAAGGACAACGCCGCCGGCAGTCACTTCGTGCTCGACGCCGAACAGATCAGCGTCGCCACTGACGACACACCCAGTCCCGCCGCGAAGCGCCCGATCCGCACCGCTTCAGGAAGTGCCCAATGAACCTGATCCAGGAGCTGCGCGGCCTGGACCCGCGCGACCCGGGCCGCTGGCCGTTCCCGGTGCGGGCCCTGGCGGTCGCGCTCTGCTTCTTCGCCGTGTCGCTCGGGCTCATTTATTTCTTCGTCTGGCAGGACCGCGTGCCGCAGCTTCAGCTGCGCGAGACTGAAGAGGAGAAGCTGCGCAGCGAATACCGCATCAAGCATTCCAAGGCGGTCAACCTCGCGATCTACAAGCAGCAGCTCGCCGACATCGAGAAGTCCTTCGGCGCCCTGTTGCGTCAACTGCCGAGCAAGACCGAGGTGCCGAACCTGCTGGTGGATATTTCCCAGACCGGTCTCGCGGCGAACCTGCAGGAGAAATTGTTTCAGCCGGGGCAGGAAGTGAAGAAGGATTTCTACGCGGAGTTGCCGATCAAGATCCAGTTGACCGGCAGCTATCACGAGTTTGGCGCCTTCGTCAGCGGCATCGCGGCACTGCCGCGGATCGTTACCCTGCACGACATCCAGGTCACCCCGAGCGACAAGAGCGGTGGCTTCGATCAGCTGCAGCTCGACCTGACCGCCAAGACCTATCGCTACCTCGATGACGAGGAAGTATCGGCAGCGGAAGCCGAACGCCGCAAGGCCGATCAGGCCAAGCGGAAAGCGGCAGGAACCTGAGCGATGAATGCGCGCAATCGGCCGATAGTTTATCTCGCCGTGCTCATGGCGCTGCTCGGCGCGTCGCTGGCAGGTTGCAGCGGGCGCGACGCGGATCTCGATCATTTCCTCGACGCCACGAAGCGAGAGCCGGGCGGGCGGGTCGAGCCGCTGCCCGAGGTCAAGCCCTACGAGGCCTATACCTATGTCGACCAGGAATTGCGCTCGCCCTTCGTGCCGGGCGGCTCGGGCGGCGCGAACGCCAATCTCAGACCCGACAGTCATCGCAACCGGGAGTACCTCGAGCAGTTCTCGCTCGATACGTTGAAGATGGTGGGTACGCTCAACCTCGGCGGCAGCAGCTATGGCCTCGTGCAAACGAAGGACGGGCGCGTGCATCGCGTGGTGGTGGGCGAGCACATGGGTACCAATGATGGCAAGGTCATCACGATCTCGCCGTCGAAAATCGCATTGGTGGAAATTGTTCCGGACGGACTCGGCGGCTACATCGAACGGCCTGCCGCGTTGCCGTTGAACGAATGATCGGCAGGGAGATACATAGAATGAAACGGTCCATCCTCCATGCGCTGCGCGGACGCCTCCGCTGGGTCGCCCTCGCCTGGGCCGCCAGCATGCTCGTCACGCTGAGTGCGCGCGCCGCCGATGCGAGTCCTGAGGCGGCGCCGCCGAGCGGCAACACGTTGCAGTCGATCAATGTGCAGACATTGAACAACAACCAGACGCAGCTCACCCTGCACCTCTCTGGCCCGGCACCCGAGCCCCTGTCATTCACGATCGACAAGCCGGCGCGCATCTCGCTGGACCTGCCCAACACGGCGCTCGGCCTGCCGTCGCGCCGCATCGACGTTGGCCAGGGCGGCCTCGATACCGTACTCGCCGCGGAGGCCAACGGCCGCTCGCGCGTGGTGCTGAACCTCGATCGCGCCCTGCCCTACCAGACCCGTGTCGACGGCAACGACATCATCGTGCTGGTCGGCGCCGCGGCCGATACCCGTGCCGCCGTCGCGGTGCCCAAATCCGCCGCCGCCCGCACTGCCAGCGCCGCCGCGCCCGATAGCGCCCATGCGCTGCGCAGCATTGATTTCCGTCGCAGCGAGACCGGTGCCGGACGGCTCATCGTGCGCCTGAGCGATCCGCGCACGCCGATCAACCTCACGCAACAGGGCTCGCAGATCACGATCGACTTCGCGGGCGCCGAGTTGCCCAAGAATCTGATGCGCCGCTATGACACTCTGGATTTCGGTACGCCGATCACCGGCTTCGACGCCGAGCGCGTCAATGGCAATGCGCAGATCGTCCTCGATACGACCGGCGATGCCGAGCCGCTCGCCTATCAGTCCGACGATGAATACGTGGTCGAAGTCTCCCCCGTCCGCAAGGCCGCCCAGGCTGCCGCGGACGAGAAGAAGGAATACAAGGGCGAGCGCTTGACCTTGAACTTCCAGGACATCGAGACGCGGGCGGTATTGCAACTGCTGGCCGACGCCAGCGGACAGAACATCGTCGTGAGCGATACCGTGAGCGGCAGCGTCACCTTGCGGCTGCAGAACGTACCCTGGGATCAGGCCCTCGATATCGTGCTGCGCACCAAGGGACTGGACAAGCGCCAGGACGGCAACGTCATCATCGTGGCGCCGGCCGCGGAGCTGGCCTCGCGTGAGAAAGCCGAGCTGTCCGCGAAGAAGGACATCCAGGAGCTCGAGCCCTTGCACACCGAGTACCTGCAGGTCAATTACGCCAAGGCTTCCGACATCGCCACGTTGCTGCGCGGTGGCACGGCCGGCAGCACCTCGACCAGCAACGTGAATTCGGTGCTGTCGTCGCGCGGCCACGTCTCGGTCGACGATCGCACCAACACCCTGTTGCTGCAGGACACGGCCGATCGCATCGCCGATGTGCGCCGGCTGGTCGCGACACTGGATATTCCGGTCAAGCAGGTGCTCATCGAGGCGCGAATCGTGGTCGTGACGAACGATTATGAGCGCGATCTCGGCGCGCTCATGGGACTCACGGCGACCCGCTCGAACGGCTCCAACGGCCTGTACACGACCACCGGCACCGCGGCGGGCACCGACAACATCGTGAGCTCCGCGCTGACGAATCTCGGCACCAACGGCACGCCGTATCCCGTGACCTTGCCCACCGGCAGCAACGCCACCAATCGCTACAACGTGAACCTGCCGGTCGCGAGTCCCGCCGGCAGCATCGCGCTCGGCATTCTCGGCTCCGACTTCCTGGTGGACCTGGAACTCGACGCCGCACAGATTGAAAACCGCGGCACCGTGATCTCCTCGCCGAAGGTCATCACGGCCAATCAGCGCGAGGCGACGATCCGCCAGGGCGTGGAGATTCCCTACCAGCAGTCCGCCTCGAGCGGCGCGACCACGATCGCGTTCAAGGACGCCGTGCTGTCGCTCAAGGTCAAGCCGCTCATCACTCCGGACAACCGCATCATTCTCGATCTGACGGTTTCCGATGACACCGTCGGCCAGGTGGTCGTGGCCTCAGGCGGCGTCAACGTGCCCTCCATCAATACCCGCACGATCGAGACTCAGGTCGTGCTCAGCGACGGCCAGACGGTCGTCCTGGGCGGCATTCTGGAGACGACCCACAGCGATGCGGAGACCAAGGTGCCCTGGCTCGGCGACATCCCGGTGCTGGGAAATTTCTTCAAGAATACGACCAAGGTGGACGACAAGGACGAACTGCTGGTCTTCGTCACTCCCAAGATCATTCGTGAAGGCGTTAACGTCAATTAGCGCCGCTGCTCGCTAGAGTGGTGAGCGCAGGTTGAGCGCACGAGGTCGACAGCTCAGGTGAAAACGATGCGAAAAATTCAGTGGTTACTCGGTGTTCTGACGGCGAGCCTGGCGCTGGCCGGCTGCGGCGGCAACGGCACCAGCTCGTTTGCGGCCGTGAGTTCCAGCAGCAGCAGCGGCACGACGCTCAATACCGTCGCGTCGATCGCGCTCGTCACCAGCTCACCGCAGATTCCATCCAACGGCTCCACCCCGGCCACGATCACGGCGATTGCCAAGAACTCCAATAACGCCGTCGTGCCTGGCGCGTCGGTTGTCTTCGCGACCAACAGCGGCGTCGTGGCGCCGGTCGTGACCACGACCGGCACCGCAGCCGGGATCACGGACGCCAACGGCAACGCGGCCGCCGCGCTCTCGACGCCGGGGGATCCGACCAATCGCAGTATCACGGTGACCGCGGCGGTCGGAACCGTCTCGGCGAGCGTCGTGGTCGCGGTGGTGGGCACGTCGCTCTCGGTGACCGGCCCGGCGAGCCTGATCCAGGGC
>JBELAR010000038.1:0-15199 GCA_049508555.1 Steroidobacteraceae bacterium | reverse complement strand
TGTCGATCTCGGAATCAAGATAGCGCCGGGCGCGCAGTGCCGAGCAGATGAACTCATCATCGGCAGTAAAGCCTATGAACGCTATACCGAGATTGCCTCCGGCGGCATGTTCCTCGATGCCGTCGAGCAGGCTGGCGAGGGCCAGGGTCTGCTGCGCGAGGTCTCCCGAGCGCAGGACAATGGGCGCCTGGCGAGCCAGAGGCGGTTTGAACAATAGCAACGGCTGCGTGGACACACCGAGACGGCGCGCAATACGTGACGCCCTGCCCAGCAGCAGTGCATCGAACGGGTTGTACAGCGCGGGTGCGGCAAGCAATTCGCAGACCGCGGCTGCCGCAAGGCCATGCTCATCCTCGAGCAGGAAGAACTGCAGCGACATGGGTCTGGAGGCAGCTTTTGCTATCGCGCCAAGCACTTCCAGGCGCAGTGCCGGCCGTCCAACAACCAGGCTCTGCCATAGCGCCTGCGGAATCTGCTCAACGTCCCGCACGATGCGCAGGCGTTGGGATGAAGCGCTCATGGCAATGTGGCTGAGATCAATTCAGCTCTGCATTCGTGCGAATGAATACCGAGCGCTTGCCGCTGGCCGCGCGCTCCAGAGCGTCCACCTCGCAGACCGTGAAGCCAACGGGCTCACCGATCACGCGCTCGAGCTCCGCGCACACCCGGCCGCGCCACGATCCCGACTCACCAGGAGCTCTGACGACCACGTCCACGCGAAACACATCTGCCTGCGTCTGGACAATCCGGTACTGTAGTATCGAGCTCTCGCCATCGATGACATTCGTCAGCAGCGAGCGCGAAATTCGCCGCCGGCTCGGCAACGTTATCATGTCACTTTCACGGCCGGTGAACTCGAGCATGTGCGCCGAGGCGCGGCCGCACGGACAGGGATCCGCATCGAAGGTGGCAAGATCGCCGATATCAAAGCGCAGCAAGGGCATCGCGAAGTTACAGAGCGTTGAGAGAATCATCGGCGCGGGACTTGCTGCCTCCTGCACTTCGACATGGACGCTTTCGAAATTGAGGTGATAACGCCCGCTGCCGCATTGCCAGGCGACCTCCTTGAACTCCGTGCTGCCGTAGACGTCGTAAAGTCGGCCGGAAAACGCTTTCTCGATGCGCTGCCTGGCCTCTGGCGTCAACACCTCGGAACTCGTGCACAGAGTTCTGATTTTCGGCAAGGGTAGCGCGAGACGCTCTGCCGTCGCAATCAGATCTATGAGGTAGGAGGGAGATGCATAAATGACATTGGGCCTGAAACGCACCAGGAATTCGAGATTGCGATCGGGCGGGGCGTGCATCGACAGTATCTTTTGAGTGTAGATGACTCCAAGACCGGAGGGCGCCGATGTTGCACTCCCGCTCAGCGATTCATGAGCTTGTCCACTGAGGACCAGCACGCGTTTCAGCAGCGGCACACCGGCGGTGGCGGCAACCCGACGCATTTTCAGGACGTATTTGCTGAGCAACCAGGCTGGAGGATCAAAATAGGTGGTCGTTGGTTCACCCAGGCTGCCCGAGCTTCGCGACGAGTACAACGCCGCCGGCGCGACTCCCTGGGCGATGAAGGAATCGGGCTCGCGCTGGATGTCGCGCTTGCTGATCAACGGAAAATGCGCTATGTCCGCGGCACTGTTGATCCTCTCCGCGTTGAGGTTCAGCCGCTGGTAAAACGGCACTTTTCCTGCGGCGTGGCGCATCATTCGAACCAGCGCCTGGTTCTGAAAAGCGCTGATCCGTCGAGCGCTCCACCATTGGGAGCGCATCGCCGCGGCCAGCCCTACCGCGACACGCAATTGGTCACCCGGCTTCATTTTCGAATCCGCCGGTGGTGTCGCGGCGCTTGTTCTGCCTGTCCCGTAGCGGCAACCTCGCAAGTCCTCGGTTCCAGCGAGCGCTCGAACAGGCTCTCGTACTGGCGGGCAATCGAGTTCCAGGAGAAACGCTCGCGTACCAGGCGGCGATTCGCCTCAGCGAAGCGCTGGCGCTGCGCCGGATCCCCTGCCAGAGTCTCGAGCGCCGCACCGAGTGCGTCCGCGTTATGGGCATCGACCAGCAGGCCGTTATATCCATGTTCGACCAGTTCAATCGTGCCACCCACTCTGGTCGCTATGAGCGGCAGACCCGCGGCCATAGCCTCGAGCAGCGCCATGCTGCACGACTCGGCTACGGAGGCGAGCACGAAGATGTCGGCTTGCGCGCGCAGTCGTGCCAGAGCGCGCGCATCCAGGAAGCCATGGAAGCGAACCCGATCGGCGACCCCAATGGACACGGCAAGTCGCTCCAGGCTCGCTCTGATCGGTCCATCACCTGCTATGTCGAGAAACAAATCCGGGCGCTGCACTCTCGCCAATGCGCTGATGAGCGTGTCCAGTCCTTTGCGCACGATCAGGCGGCTGACCGTCAGGACGCGCAGCTGCGTTCCGGTGCGCCTGGACGAGGGGATCACCGCGCTTTCGGCGGCGCCGTTTGCAATCACTTCTATCGATAGGCGCGGCGCCGAGAGCAGCGCCAGTGCGCGCAGTGCGCGGCTGTTTGCCACGACCCAGTAAGCATCGCGCCAGATGCGACGCGTGATGGGCCACATCAATCGATGCAGCCATGCCAGTGCCGGGTCGTAGCCCGGAACATCGGACCCGCGCAATGACACCAGGTAAGGCCGATGCCGATGCGCGCCTGGCACACGGCTCAGCAGTGCGGTCGGCAGGCCAAAATAGTAGTGATAGGCGTCGTAGTGATTCTCCCGCGCCAACAATCTCAAGTGTCTCGCCGCCAGAGCGACGAAGCTCAGGGCGCCCAGAACGCTGGATTCATGCACACCACGTCGGTAGGAACGAACGCGGTGTACCCGTACGCCGTCGATGGCTTCGGTAACTGTCTTGCCTCGGCTCGCGGTCGTCAGAAAATCGACCTGATGACCCATTGACACGAGCTCGCGCGCCGTGGCGATGGAAGCATACGCGGCGCCGCCTCCGAGGGGCGGGAACTCGTAGTTCACAAACAGCAAGCGCATGAAACCCAGCTCCCAGCAGGCCGCGCAGGCGCGACTATACACCGCGGCCGCTGGCGCGAGCCCAGCGGGGCCACACGGCCGCCATCGTGAGCGCGAATCCCAGTGGTATCCATGTAATAATTAAATGAGTGCGATCAAGATCTTTAGAAACAAAGGATCGAGCATAGGTGAGGCAGCGGCTGCGCGTCTTTATTTCCTCGCCTGGCGACGTTCGCTCGGCGCGAGAGATCGCTGCGCTGACGATTGAACGCCTGGCGCAGGACTATGCGCGCTTCTTCGAGATCGAGCCTTTTCTGTGGGAGTACGAGGCGATGGTCGCCTCGGGTCATTTCGAGGACTCGATCGAACCGCCCAGCGCGTTTGACATCGTGGTGCTGATCCTGTGGTCGCGCCTCGGAACGCTGCTGCCGGAACGCACGACGGTTCGCGAATACCGCGGTATCGACGGACGCGCTCCCGTGACCGGCACCGAATGGGAATTCGAGGAGGCACTGCAGGCCGCACAGCAGACCGGCACTCCTGATCTGCTCGTCTACCGCAATATGAAGCCCGCGTCGTTCGATACCGGAGATCGGCAGCTTCGCGAACAGCAGTTGCAGCAGATCGTGGCGCTGGATGGATTCTGGGGGCGGCACTTTCTGAATCAGGGAATGTTGATCGGCGCCTATACCGCATTCGCGAGCGATACCCAGTTCGCCGCGGCGCTGGAGAATCATCTGCGCAAGCTCATCGAGAAGCGCGTCGCCGCGCGGAGTGCCACTCCGGGCGACACGGCCCCAAGAGCGTGGGCGCAGGCTCCCTTTCGAGGGCTAGAGGCCTATGAGTTTGAGCATGCGCCGATCTTCTTTGGTCAGGACGAGGCGCTTGGCAAAGCGATGCTCCAGTTGACCGGGAGCGCGGAAGCCGGCTCGCCTTTCCTGCTCGTCCTGGGTGCGAGCGGCTCGGGCAAGTCCTCGCTGGTGAAAGCCGGCATTGTGCCAAAGCTCTTTGTGCCGCGACGCGTTCCCGGCACCGCGTTCCTGCGGCGGGTCGTGTTCTGGCCCAGCGATGTACGAGAGGGGGAGGATCTCTTCGATGCGCTGGCACGGCGCTTGACGACCCAGGTGAGTGAACAGGAGGGCGTATCGGAACTGATTGGACCCGGCCAGTCAGTCGCAATGCTTGCCGCCCATCTGCGCAATGCCACGGCGGAGCCGGCCTATCCCCTTGGCTCGGTACTCGGCCAACTTATGACGCAGGCGCGCCAGTCGGGCCACATGCTGGAGTACGAGACCGCGAAGCTCGTGCTCGTCGTCGATCAGTTCGAAGAGCTGTTCACCAATGATCGCATACCACCAGGTGAGCGCGTGCGGTTCGTCGAACTTCTGGCCGGTCTCGTGCGCTCAGGGCTGGTTTGGGTCATCGCCACGATGCGCCGGGATTTCTGGCATCGGGCCGAGGAGACGCCGGAACTCGTACGCAGGTCGAATGGCGACAGGCGGCTCGAGCTGCTGCCGCCGGCACCTTCGCAGTTGAGCCAGATGATCCGCCGGCCGGCGGAGGCCGCGGGCGTCAGCTTTGAAATGCATGGCGCGACCAATGTGCCGCTCAATGAGGTGATCGCCGAGGAGGTCACCCGAGAGCCCGGCGCGCTGCCGCTGCTCTCGTATCTGCTGGATCAGCTTTATCGAAACGACGTGCTGGAAGCTCACGGCAACACGCTCACTTATGCTTCTTACGAGTGTCTGGGCAGGCTGGAGGGCGCGATCGCCACGAAGGCGGAAGCTGTCCTGGAGCGATGCGCACCCGGGGATCGTCAGACGCTCGGTTCAGTGCTGTTCTCGCTCGTGCAGATGGATACGGCTGAAGGCGATGTTGATCGAGCCATCGCACGTCGCGTGCCGCTGTCTGCGTTTCCACCCGGAACGCCGCAGCGGCGACTGGTGGAGGCGCTCCTCGACCCAGACGCGCGGTTACTGGTGAGCGATGCGGAGCGGGACGGAAGTCCAACGGTGCGCGTCGCGCATGAGGCACTTATTTCCCGATGGGCCCGCGCGCGCGACTTCGTCCAGAATAACGCCGAGGCGCTCAAGATCCGGCACCGGATTGAGGAGCGCTACGCCATGTGGCGCGGGCTCGATGGCAGCAGCCGGGATGCCACTGACGTTGATGGCAAGGCACCGGCGCGCGCAGTCGGCAGGCTTGCCGCGTGGCGCGCGCGCTTGGGACGAGAACAGGGGTTGCTCTCGGATATCGACTTGACCGATGGCCGGCGACTGCTCCGAGAGCATCGGTCCGAGACCGAACCGCATCTGGTGGCGTATATCGAGCGCTCCATAGCCGACAACAAGCGCATTCGCACGCGCTCGCTTCGCGTACTCACCGCCGTCGCGACCGTGGTCATGCTGCTCGCAATCGTCGCATCGGCCGCCGGATGGGTGGCGTCCAAGAAGCAGCACGAGGCGGAGCATCAGGCAGCGGAAACGCTGATGGCCCAGTCCCGGCTGCTCACCGAGGCCGCTGCCTTGCGCCTCATGGACTCGGATGTCGCGGGCGCGCAGGGATTCGTCCTCGAAGTGCTCACCAATCCCGAATTCGCACAGGGACATTCGCCGGCCGCAATCAATCTGTTTCAGGACATCTGCGCGGCCGACGCCCAGCTCGCCGTGTTGTCCGGCCATGGCGACTACGTCAATTCCGCCGCCTACTCCCCCGACGGCAGCCGCATCGTCACGGCCTCGAGCGACAACACGGTGCGCCTCTGGGATGCGCGCACAGGCATGCAGCTTGCCGTGCTATCCGGCCATGTCGATCGCGTCTATTCGGCGGCCTACTCCCCGGACGGCACCCGCATCGTCACGGCGTCGATTGACAAGACCGCGCGCGTCTGGGATGCGCACACGGGCGCGCAGCTCGCGGTGCTGTCCGGCCATTCCGATCGGGTCTATTCCGCGGCGTACTCCCCGGATGGCACCCGTATCGTTACCGCGTCGATGGACAAGACCGCACGCGTCTGGGATGCACACACCGGCGCGCAGCTCGCCGTGCTGTCCGGCCATGGCGATCGCGTGAATTCCGCCGCGTATTCGCCCGATGGCGCCCGCATCGTCACGGCGTCTCAGGACAAGACCGCGCGCGTCTGGGATGCGCGCACCCAGGCGCAGCTCGCCACGCTGTCTGGCCATGGCGATAACGTCTATTCCGCCGCGTACTCGCCCGACGGCAGCCGCATCGTCACCGCTTCGTTTGACAAGACCGCACGCATCTGGGATGCGCACACGGGTACACAGCTCGCCGTGCTGTCCGGCCACGGTGGTCAGGTGCAATCCGCCGCCTATTCGCCCGACGGCGCCCATATCGTCACGGCGTCGTTCGACAAGACCGCGCGTATCTGGGATGCGCGCACGAGTGCACAGCTGGCCGTACTGTCCGGGCATGCCGATCGCGTTTATGCCGCGGCGTACTCCCCCGACGGCACCCGCATTGTCACGGCGTCATTCGACAAGACCGCGCGCATCTGGGATGCACACATTGGCAAACAGCTCACCGTGCTGTCCGGTCATGACGCGCTGGTCTATTCCGCCGGGTACTCGCCCGACGGCGCCCGCATCATCACGGCGTCGTTTGACAAGACCGTGGGCATCTGGGATGCGCACTCGGGTGCGCGGCTCGACACGCTGTCCGGCCATGGCAGTGCCGTCACATACGCCGCCTACTCGCCGGACGGCGCCCACATTGTCACCGCGTCGTTTGACAAGACCGCGAGCATCTGGGATGCGCACACGGGCGCGCGGCTCGCCACGCTATCGGGCCACGACGGTGTCGTCACGTTCGCCAGCTACTCGCCCGACAGCGCCCGTGTCGTCACGGCGTCGTTCGACAAGAGCGCGCGCATCTGGGATGCGCGCACGGGTGCACAGCTCGCCGTGCTGTCCGGCCATGGGGGCAACGTGAATTCGGCGATCTACTCGCCCGACGGCACGCGCATCGTCACCGCGTCGCAGGACAGGACCGCGCGCATCTGGGATGCGCGCACCGGTGCGCAGCTCGCCGTGCTGTCCGGCCACGGCGGTAACGTCTATTCCGCCGCCTATTCGCCCGACGGCTCCCGCATCGTTACCGGCTCGCAGGACAAGACCGCGCGCATCTGGGATGCGCGCAGCGGCGCGCAACTCGCGGTGCTGGCCGGCCATGACGCTGTGGTGAGCATCGCCACCTACTCGCCGGACGGCGCCCACATTGTCACGGCGTCGTTCGACAAGACCGCGCGCATCTGGGATGCACGCACGGGTGCACAGCTCGAGGTGCTCTTTGGCCATGGCGATGCCGTCGAGTTCGCCGCCTATTCGCCTGATGGCACCCGCATCGTGACCGCATCCGATGACAAGACTGCGCGCATTTGGGATAGCGCTCCAGCCAACCTCGCAGCCCAGATCATGTGGGCCGCGTCGGCGGAGACCGATCCGTTGCCCGACCTCGATCGAATTCGGCTCGGGCTCGCGCCCGACTCGCGGGTGAGGAGCGCATCGACTCAAGGCTCAGCCTGCGATCAGGCGAGCGCGGCATTCTATGATCCGGATCGTCTGGCGCCCGGGCTGGTACAGGCGATGATCGTTGCCGATATCGCCAACTCAGCCTGTGCCGCGGACGTTGTAAATGGAGCGAATTCTCCGCGAGTGCACTATCAGCTGGGACGCGCCCTCATCGCTAAACACGATGTCGCGGGCGCCAGGCTTCAATTCGAGCTCGCGGTTTCAGGGGGCTATCGAGCCGCCAGCGTGGATCTTGCAAATCTTCTGACGGACCCGGCTGCCGGATTTCTCGATCCCGCACGCGCGGTCTCGCTCTACCAGCAGGCGTGGAAGAGTGGCGTGTCCATAGCCGCCTTTGAGCTGGGAAATCTGTTCGAGCACGGGGTGCATGGCTCCGATCCGGTGGCTGGCGTTTTGCTGGCCCCGGATCCATCCAAAGCGTGGTTCTGGTATCAGCAAGGCGCGAACGCGAACGAACCCAATGCGCTGGCGCGCTTCGCTGAGCGCGACGAAACGCAGGCCCTGGCAGAGAGTTCGGCGCCAAGCAAAGATGCCTTATTGCTTGCAGCTTTCAGGTTCTACGCAACGGCTGTCGAGCGCGCCCGCAATGAAGGCTGGCCGGACGATGCCTGGAAGAATTGGCGCTATCGGCGGGCAACGCTCGCTCGCCTGCTGGCCCTCGAGGCCATGACGCAGCAGGTAGCAGATGCCTACAGTGCGGCGCGCTCGCCGGACACCCGTACCCCCGACGCTGTGCGAGAGAATTGAAGCTGCATTGCTCCTGTGAATGAGCAGCGCGCTGTCATGGCGCGATGGCCACCGGCCGCGCCGTCCCGTCGGCGCTCCGGATGCGTGCCGCTGATTGCAATCGACTCACAACGTAGGACCGCAACTGACGGCGGGTGACTGCTGCCGCCGCTCGCGCTCCCTGATTGGACAACGTCATCATGGCCCGTGTCCATGATGAACGGTGTCGCAAATCGCAGACAGTCTGGGGTGGCGGAGAGGGTGGGATTCGAACCCACGTGCCGGTTTAACCCGACCATCCGATTTCGAGTCGGCGCCGTTATGACCGCTTCGGTACCTCTCCGGGGATTGCCTGCTATTCTAGCCTAGTGAGTAACATGATGAACTCAAAGATAGCGGCTCCAGGGAGCTTCGCAGATCCTCGTGGCCCGCGCCGCCGGCGCGCGCTGGGCCTCGCGCTCGTTGCCACGACGCTGGTGCTCGGCAGCTGCGGCAAGCCCCAATCGGTGCTGCAGCAGATGCGCGCGCGCGGCGAGTTGCGCCTGGTGACGCTCAATGCGCCGACCTGCTACTACCTGGGGCCACACGGGCCGCAGGGCTTCGAATACCGGCTCGCCGCCGCGTTCGCACAGCAGCTGCAGCTGCGCCTCGTGGTGCGCGCGGTGGCCAATGAGGGCGCGATGCGCGCGGCCCTGGCTGAGGGCAGCGCTGATCTGGCGGCAGCGCAGATCAGCTCCGATGCGCGCTGGCAGGCGGTGGGTGTGCCGACGGCGAGCTATGCCGAGATTCCGCAACTCGTGGTCGAGAGCCGCGGCAAGGCGCTGGCGCGCGATATCGCGAGCCTGCGCGACACGCATATCGTCGTGCGTGCCGGCAGTCCGCAGTTCGCCCTGCTGCAGTCGATCCGCGGCCGCAGCACGCCGGAGCTGTCCTGGACCGCTCTGCTCGCCGATCAGTCCGACCCGCTCGATCTGGTCAACCGCGGCGATGCCGACTATGCCGTCGTCGACGCCAACGAATTCGAATTCGCCCGTCATCTGTATCCGGAGGCGCGCGTGGCCTTCGCGCTGCCGGATACGCGCTCGGTGCAATGGGTGGCGCGCGGCGGGGCCACGGATCTGGCGGCGGCCGCCGACCGGTTCTTCACTGGCGCCCAGGAGTCGGGTGAGTTCGCGGATATCGAGCGCGATGCGGACATCGAGTCGCGCACCTTCGACTACCAGGACGCACACCAGTTTCAAGCCGACATCGTGCATCGACTGCCTGAGCTGCAGAGCCTGTTCGAGGAGGCCGCGCAAGCCACCGGCCTCGACTGGCGGCTGCTCGCGGCCGTGGGTTATCAGGAATCCAAATGGCAAAGTGAGGCCGCCTCCGCCGATGGCGCGCGCGGCATCATGATGCTCACCACCGATGCGGCCAGCGCGGTCGGAGTCAACGATCGCGCCAATCTGCGCCAGAACATTCTCGGCGGAGCGCGCTACCTTGCGCAGGTCATCGCCACGATCCCGCAGCGCATTGCCGAGCCGGACCGTACCTGGCTCGCCCTCGCGGCCTACAACGTCGGCTACGGTCACCTCGAGGATGCACGGGTGCTCGCGCAGATGCACGGCAAGAATCCCGACTCGTGGGACGATGTGCGCGAGCAACTGCCGCTGCTGGCACAGGCGCAGTGGTATACGCGCGTCAAGCGCGGCTACGCGCGTGGCTGGGAGCCGGCGAAGCTCGTCGAGCAGGTGCGCCAGTACCTGGCGGTGCTGGAATGG
This sequence comes from Steroidobacteraceae bacterium, assembly GCA_049508555.1. Lineage (GTDB taxonomy): Bacteria > Pseudomonadota > Gammaproteobacteria > Steroidobacterales > Steroidobacteraceae > FEN-1191. The sequence continues at coordinate 5,162 of JBELAR010000038.1, read as the reverse complement.
CTCGGTGCCGACCGGCTCGCGCGCAGCGACGCCTCAATCGATGCGCCGCTGCTCGTGCCCTCGGACCTCACGGCGGCCCGGTACGAATAGGCCCCACGGGGGGGGTCCACGGCGCGCGCCCCGTAGCGCCGTCATCGCCAATCGCGGCGCGCTCAGCGATGTTGAGCGAAGAACCCGTGCAGCAATGCGGAGCACTCCTCGGCCAGGACCCCGCCGAAGACGTCGAGGCGGTGATTGAGGCCAGGCAGACGAAACAGGTCGATGAGGCTCCCGGCCGCCCCGAACTGCGCATCCCAGGCGCCGAACACGAGCCGGCGCACGCGCGCTTGCACCAGCGCCGCCGCGCACATGAGGCATGGCTCGAGCGTCACGTAGAGCACGCAGCCCGGTAAGCGATAGTTGCCCAGGGCGCTCGCGCCGGCGCGCAACGCCAGGATTTCCGCGTGAGCGGTCGGATCAGTGCGGCCGATCGGGCCGTTCGCGCCGGTGGCGATGATTCGATCCTCACAGACCAGGACCGCGCCCACGGGCACCTCACCGAGCGCTGCGGCCGCACGCGCCTGCTGCAGCGCCTGCTGCATGTAGTCGCCATCGCTCCTGCCGCCGAAGCCCGCCGCCTCCGTCACACGCTCGCTCATGCCGTCCTGAATGCACTGCAGGCCAGCGATCATTATGCTCTGCTCTGTGCCGCCGAGCCCTTTTACAATGCCCCGACCACGCACCCGGAGCAGGCATGCAGCAGCAAAGTTTGACCTATGAGGCCGACGGGCTCGCCATGGACTCGGAGCTATACTTCGAGCCGGGCGCCAGCCGGCGGCCGGGAGTGCTCGTGTTTCCGGAGATTTTCGGCCTGGGCGAGCACGCCCTGTCCCGCGCGCGCCGCCTCTGCGGTCTGGGCTACGCGGCTCTCGCCTGCGATCTGCACGGCGGGCGGAAAGTCTTCGATGACTTGCCCGCGGTCCAGCGGCTCATGCAACCCGTACGTCAGGATGTCGCGCGGATTCGGGCGCGGGCGCAAGGGGCTCTGGACGCGTTGCGCGCCCGTCCCGAAGTCGATCCGGCGCGCATCGCGGCGATCGGCTACTGTTTCGGCGGCACGGTCGCGCTCGAGCTGGCACGCTCTGGCGCGCCGCTGGCCGGCGTGGTCGGATTTCACAGCGGTCTGGCGACCGTGGCGCCGCAGGACGCCAGCAACATACGGGGCCGGATCCTGGTGTGCATCGGCGCGGATGATCCGGGTATCCCGCCCGAGCAACGTGCGGCCTTCGAGCAGGAGATGCGCGCGGCCAAGGTAGACTGGCAGATGAGCTTGTACGGCGGCGTGGTCCACGGTTTCACCAATCCGCATGCCGATCGGCTTGGGCGCCCCGATTTTCTGCGCTATGACGCCAGAGCGGATGAGCGCTCCTGGCTTCAGATGCGCGCCTTCTTCGACGAAATATACGCACCGCAACCCGCAACCTGAGCAAAACCCATGAACACAGCGGATTTCCAAGGACGCGACCGCATATCGGTGCAGGAGCTGGCCGAGCTGCGCCGCGATCACAGTCCCCACTTCGTGCTCGACGTGCGTGAAGCCCACGAGCTCGAGATCTGCCGGCTCGAGGGCGCGCTGCACATTCCAATGGACAGCGTGCCCGAACGCATCGCGGACGTGCCGCGCGAGGCGCCGCTGGTGGTCATGTGCCATCACGGCGGGCGCTCCCGCATGATCGTGACATTCTTGCGCCGCGCCGGGCTCAATAACGCCGTGAACCTGGAAGGCGGTATCGACGCCTGGACTCGGCAGGTTGATCCCTCGCTACAGCTCTACTGAGCGCGCTGGCCACGCGAGCCCGCAGGCCGCACACTCGAGCCATGTACCAGACTTCAAACATCGAGCGCGCGTGCGGCCCAATCGGCGCGCTCTCCAACAGCTATGCGAGACTGCCCGAGCATTTCTTCGCGCGGCTCGAGCCCACGCCCGTGGCCACGCCGCGTCTGGTCCAGTTCAACGCCGCACTGGCGGCGGAACTCGGTCTGGATATCGGCACCCTCGAGGCCGACCGGCTGGCGGCAATTCTGGCCGGTAACCTCATACCGCAGGGCGCCGAACCGATCGCGATGGCCTATGCCGGCCATCAATTCGGCGGCTTCGTGCCCGAGCTGGGCGACGGGCGCGCCATACTGCTCGGCGAGCTGCGCGATCGCCACGGCGTGCGCCGCGACCTTCAGCTCAAGGGTTCGGGTCAGACCCCCTACTCCAGGCGCGGAGATGGGCGCGCAGCGCTCGGGCCCATGCTGCGTGAATATCTGATCAGCGAGGCGATGCACGCACTCGGCATCCCCAGCACGCGCGCCCTGGCTGTGGTGACGACCGGAGAGAGCGTCTATCGCGAGCGCCGGCTGCCGGGCGCGATACTGACCCGAGTCGCCGCCAGCCACGTGCGTGTGGGCAGCTTCGAATACTTCGCCGCGCGCGGCGACAACGCCGCGATCCAAAGCCTCGCCGAGTATGTGATTGATCGGCACTATCCAGAGGCCCGAGATGCGGCTGAGCCTATCTGGGCGCTCATGCAGGGCGTGGCCGGTCGGCAGGTACAGCTGATCGCGCGCTGGATGCAGGTCGGATTCATCCACGGCGTCATGAACACCGATAACATGGCGATCTCGGGCGAGACCATCGATTTTGGCCCCTGTGCCTTCATGGATGCCTACGATCCGGCGACCGTCTACAGCGCGATTGATCATTCGGGTCGCTATGCCTATGCCAATCAGCCGCAGATCGCCCTGTGGAACCTGGCCCGCTTCGCCCAGGCGCTGCTGCCCTTGCTCGATCCAGCACCGGGGCGCGCGCTGGAACGTGCCAACGCCTGGCTCGGCGAGCTGGGTGAACACTTCGCCGCGCACTGGCTGGATGCCATGCGTGCCAAGCTCGGAATGGCAGCGCGCGAAGCGACTGATCTGCAACTCGTACAGACCCTGCTCGACGCCATGCAACGCGGCGGCGCGGATTTCACCTTGACCTTTCGCCGGCTCTGCGACGCCGCGCAGAGCACACAGGCCGATGCCGACGTGCGTATTCTGTTCACGAACCCGGAGGCCTTTGACGAGTGGGCGGCCGCCTGGCGCCTGCGCTTGAGCCGCGAGGCGGCAGACCCGAGGGAGCGATCCCAGGCGATGCGCCAGGTCAACCCCGCCTTCATTCCGCGCAACCATCGGGTCGAACAGGCGCTCGATGCGGCGAGCGAGCGAGCCGACTTCGAGCCCTTCGCGCAGCTCCTGCTGGTTCTGTCTCGCCCCTACGAGGAACAGCCGAGCCACGCGGCCTACGCGGATCCGCCGCAGCCCAACGAGCGCGTGTTGCAGACGTTCTGCGGCACCTGAGCCGGGGACGCTGCACCAACGCGCGGCGAACACACTTGAATCTTCCAGGAGCGCCTCGTTAATGAAACTTCTTTCCAAGGTTGCAGGCGCCGTCCTGGCGCTGGTGGTGATCGCGCTCGCCGGGCTGGCATTCGCCATATCTCACGACGCCACGCCGCTCCCGGCGCAGGCACTGCGCAGCGACGCGCTTCCCATGCGGGCCATCATCTACCGCCAGTACGGCGCACCCGATGTCCTCAAACTCGAAACGGTCGAGAAGCCGACTCCGGCGGCCGATCAGCTGCTGATCAAAGTGCACGACGCCGCCTTGAATCCTCTGGACTGGCATTACATGCGCGGCGAACCGTACGTCATGCGCATGCAGAGCGGCTATGGCGTACCGAAGGCCACGCGGATCGGCGTGGATTTCTCCGGCACAGTCGAGGCGGTCGGCGCCGACGTCAAGCAGTTCAAGGTCGGCGATGAGATATTCGGCACTGCGAACGGCGCGTTGGCCCAGTACGCGACTTCGACCGCGGTCGGCCTCGCGCTGAAGCCCGCCAACATCACGTTCGCACAGGCGGCGTCCGTGCCGATCGCGGGTATCACTGCACTGCAGGGTCTGCGCGATAAGGGGCACATCAAGCCGGGGCAGAAGGTTCTGATCAATGGCGCCTCGGGTGGCGTCGGCACCTTTGCCGTGCAGATCGCCAAAGCATTCGGCGCCGAGGTGACCGGTGTATGCAGCACGCGCAATGTGGACCTGGTGCGATCCATCGGTGCCGATCACGTCATCGATTACACCAAGGAGGACTTCACCAAGGGCTCACAGCGCTACGACCTGATCTTTGACACGGTAGGCAACCACGGCCTGCTCGAGTACCGGCAGGTGTTGAATCCCCACGGCATATTCGTGATCATCGGCGCGCCGAGCGCCGATCCCTGGCTCGGGCCCCTGCGCAGCCCGATCAAGGCGTTGGTGATTTCGCCGTTCGTGAGCCAGACTTTCGTCATGCTGATGGCCGACGCAAACCAGACGCAGGACCTGGACACACTGAGCGATCTCATGCAAACCGGCAAGCTCACCCCGATCATCGACCGACAGTACACGCTCGATCAGACGCCCGAGGCAATGCGCTACCTGGAGCAGGGACACGCGCGCGGCAAGGTGATTATCAGTCTGGAGTAATAGACCCCGGCCATCCCACAGTGTGCGATGACGAATTTCACTCTAGACATGCGCCGCCGGCATCTCTGGCCGGGCACGACTGCCGTTCGCACTTGTGATGTAATCAGTCCTCGCCCCTTGTCCAAGGCCGGGAGTGCTGCAGGTGACTGACTCGTCTGATTACGTTCCGCCAAAAGTCTGGACGTGGAGCAAGCCGAGCGGCGGCGCGTTCGCGAATATCAACCGCCCGATCTCAGGTTCCACGCATGAGAACACACTGCCCGTCGGACGGCATCCCCTCCAGCTGTATTCTTTGGGAACGCCCAACGGTGTGAAAGTCACCGTGATGCTCGAGGAGTTGCTGGCTCTCGGTCATGCCGATGCCGAGTACGATGCCTGGCTGATCCGCATCAATTCGGGAGAACAATTCGGCAGCGGTTTTGTCGCGGTAAATCCTAACTCCAAGATTCCGGCGCTTCTGGACCGCAGTGGTCCTGAGCCAATCCGCGTGTTCGAATCCGGCGCGATCCTGCTGTACCTCGCGGAGAAATTCGACAGTTTCATCCCCAAGGAACAATCTCGCCGTGCGGAATGCCTGTCCTGGCTATTCTGGCAGATGGGCAGCGCGCCCTATCTGGGCGGTGGTTTC
>JBELAR010000037.1:0-15271 GCA_049508555.1 Steroidobacteraceae bacterium | reverse complement strand
TGCGGCTCAATGCGCAAATCAGCGAACCCTTTGCGGCAGTGTTCCAGGGCGAATTGCACGAGCTCACGGGCCGCTGGCACTGGCAGGGCCGCTCGCAATTGCAGCGCCTGGATCTCACCGCCTGGAAGCTCGGCGGCGGCTTGGGGTTGATCAGCGGCCCGCTGGCGCTGCAGGGCGATCGCGCCGGCTTTCGCGCGCAGGGTCCATTGACTGCGCCCGGGCTGCGCGCGGGGGCGCTCGATACGGATTTTGCAGGCTCCTACAGCGAGCAGGTGCTGAATGTCGCCTGGCTACGGCTGCGCCATGTGCCCTCCGGCGCCTACGCCCAGGCGCAGGGCAGCATCAGCATCGAGCCCGGTGGACCCCGGCTCGACTTGCATGGGGACTGGAGCCATTTCCGCTGGCCGCTCGCGCGTGCGCAGAGCGTGGTCACGAGCGAGCACGGCAGCTACACGCTCGCCGGCCAGCACGAATTCGACATCAGCGCGCAGGGCCCATTGCTGATCGCGGCGCTGCCGCTCATGTCGGTCGCCTCCCTGCACGGGCAATTGCGCGCCGATGGCTTGAGCGTCTCGAGCGCCGAGGCGGGCATCCTCGGCGCGCAGGCGCAACTGCGCGGCGAGGCACAGTGGGGGGAGGCCCACAACTGGCAGCTCCAGGGGCACATCGCGGATCTCGACGTACCGCAATTGCGGCCGGGCATCGCGGGCCGGGTCGCTTTCATGCTGAGCGTCGCCGGCTCCGGTTACGGCTCGGAAGACAGTCTCGACGTGCACGTGAGCGAGCTCGCCGGAGAGGTGCGCGGGCAGAAGGCCGAAGGCCACGCACAATTCGTGCGTCAGGGTTCGGACTGGCAGTTCCAGGATGTGCGCCTGCAGCTCGGAGCCACGCGTATCGCGCTCGACGGGCGCGCGGGTGCGGCACTGGACTTGAGTTTCAAGATCGACGCGGACGATCTGGGACTGCTGCACGCCGGCGCGCACGGCCGGCTGCAGGCGCACGGATCTTTGCATGGCGACGCGCGCGACCTCACCGTGACGAGCACGGTGCGGCTGCGCGAGCTCGACTGGGAGGGCGTGCGCCTGGACTCGCTCGACGCTGATATCGCCTTCGAGCCCCACGGCTCGGGCCGCAACGACTCGAACATCGAGCTCGGCGGCCTGCAGATCGCCAACCGCCGGCTCGATAGCCTGACGCTGCACGTGGAGGGCACGACGCTCCAGCACAGCGTCGAACTGCACGCGCGCGCCGAGGGCCTGGCGCTCGCGATGCACGGACACGGTCGCTATGGCGCGGGCGTCTGGGAAGAGCAGATCCAGGACGCCGCGCTGCGCGATGAGGCCGAGTTGAACATGAGTCTCGATGCGCCGGTCGCCCTCGCGATCGCCTTCGACCACATGGAGCTCGATAACATCTGCCTGCATGGGGAAACGGCGCGGCTGTGCGGCAGCGCCACGCTCGACCCGAAGCAGAGCCGGGCGTCGGTGCGCGCACTGAATATGCCGATGCGCACGCTGACGGCCGGCCTCACGGTCGCGACCGAGTACGACGGCACCCTGTCCGTGCAGGTCGATGCCACCGCGAGCGCGCAGTCGCCATGGCGCGGTGGCCTTGAGGCGCACCTCACGCACGCGGCCGTCATGAAACACTTCGCGAACGGCCGCACCGAGACCCTCAATCTGGGCGACGGGTTGGTCCAGGCCGAACTGACCGAGCACGATCTCACGGCAGGCCTCGCGCTCGATGCGGGGCCGGCCGGGCGCATCGACGGCCATTTGAGCGCCCACGGCGAGGACGTCGCCTGGCGCGATTGGCCCCTGAGCGGCGAGCTCAAGATCGATACCGATGCCTTGGGCTACATCGACTCCTACGTCTCGCAGATCGATCGGGCCAGCGGCCGCTTGAGCGCACAGCTCGCGCTCACCGGCACCGCGAATGCGCCCCAGCTCGGCGGCGAGGTCAATGTGAGCGGTGCGGCGCTGGATGCCTATCAGATCAATCTCTCCCTGCGCGAGCTGAATTTCCACGCCCGCCTGGCGGGAAATACCCTGACGCTCGAGGGCACCGCGAACTGCGGGCCCGACGGCCACGCCACCGTGAACGGCTCGGTGAGCTGGCGGCAGGCTCTACCCTATGGAGAATTGCATCTGATCGGCTCGGACCTGCGGATCCTCAACGTCCCCGAGGCGCGCGTCGATGCCTCCCCCGACGTCACGATCGCGTTGCAGGGCCAGCGCATCGACGTGCGCGGCAAGGTCGCGCTGCCCTATGCGCGCGTCGAGCCGGCCAATCTGACCAATGCCGTGCTGCCCTCGAGCGACGAGGTCATCGTGGGCGCGACCGCCACCGCGACGGTGAGTCAGTTCAAGGTCTACAGCGACATCACCCTGACGCTCGGCGAGCGCGTGACGATCAATACGGCCGGACTGTCCGGGCGCCTGAGCGGCAGCATCACGGTCAAAACCGATGAAAGCGGCATCAGCCGCGGCAGCGGCGAGCTCAAGGTCGAGCAGGGCAAATACCTGGCCTATGGCCGCAACCTCGATGTGCAGAGCGGCCGCCTGCTGTTCAGCAACGGACTCGTGAGCGATCCGGGCCTGGAGCTGCGCGCGGTGAAGAAATTTCCCGACATCACCGCGGGTATCATCGTGCGCGGCACCTTGCGAGCGCCGCGTCTGACCTTCTTTTCCGAGCCCGAGGTCGCGCAATCGCAAATCGTGTCGTTACTGCTCGCCGGCGGCTCGCTCGAGAACATCCAGAACACCCAGGCGACGGCCGATCCCACGACGCGCAGCAACAACGCCTCGCGTGCGGACCTCATGCAGGGCGGGGCGATCCTGGCGCAGCAAGTGGGCGGTCACTTCAACATCGAGGCCGGCGTCGAGCAGGACCTCGATAATCAGACCTCCCTCGTGCTCGGCCGCTATCTGTCCCCGCGCCTCTACATCAGCTATGGGGTCGGCCTCGCCGAGGCGATCAATACCATCAAGATGCGCTACACGATCGGCGACCACTGGACCGTCAAGACCGAGGCGGGCACCCAGCGCAGTGCCGACCTGGTCTACACGATCGAGAAGTAGCGCTGACCGATCGGAGTTATTTCTTGCGCCGCGCCTTTTCCTTCTTACGGCGCTTCTTGTCCTTCTTCTTTTTCTTCTTGTCCTTCTTGACCAACGCGGGCTTTGCCTTTTTGGCAGCCGGTCGCGCCGATTTGCGCGCGCTCGTGCTGGCTCGGGCGGCAACTTTCTTCCTGGCCGCAGCCTTTTTCTTGGCAGCGACTTTCTTCTTGACGACTTTCTTCTTCGCCTTCTTCGCCGCTTTCTTGGCGGCCTTCTTGGCGGCTTTTTTGGCGCTGGCCGGCTTGGGAGCGGCTTTCTTCTTGGCCGACTTCTTGGCCGCGGTCTTGACCGGCGCCGCCTTTTTCTTCGCCGGGGCCGCTGCGCTCTTGGCTGGGGCTGTCGCCGGCTTGGCTGGCGCCGCGGCGGACTTGGCGGGCACCGCGGGCGTCTGGGCCGCGGCCGGTTTAGGCGCTGGCTTGACGGCCGGCGGCGTGACTGGAGCGGGCGCGGGAGCCTTGGGCGCACCCGGCGGGGTAGCGGCCGTCGGGGTCGCTGCGGTCGGGGTCGCTGCGGCCGGCTTGGCTGCCGCGGGCTTCACTGCGGCTGGCGTCGAGGTGGCAGCGGCAGGCTTGGCCGGCGGCGGCGCGCTCGGCGGCGGTGCAGCCGGAGTCTCGACCTTCTTCGCCTGGGTGTGAATCGCGAAAGGGACGCCGCCCGGATCGAGCAACTGGGCCATACGGCCGCCCGGAACCGGGTGAGGGCCATTGACCAGGCGGCCGCCGGATTTGGTGGCGGCGGCGATGGCCTTCTCGACATCCGCGACCTCGGTATAGGAGGTCCAAGCGGGTCCTGGGGCCTGGGGCGCGCGCTTGAACATGCCTCCGCGCTGCGTGTCGGCCTTGCCGAAGATCAGATAGGTCCCCATCGCTCCCATGTCCATGCGATGCAGGTCCTGCCAGCCGAAAACGCCCTGATAGAACTTGAACGCGCCCTCCAGGTCGCTGGTCCCGAGCTCGAGCCAGATGTGCTCGCCGGCTTTCGCGGGCCGATCGGCGTGTGGCGCGCTCGGCCGGTAGAGAGCGAACGCGGCCCCATAGGGATCGCTCAGCACCGCGTAGCGCCCGACCTGCGGCAGGTCCGTCGCCGCGACCAACACTTTGGCACCGAGTCGCACCGCGGTGGCGAGCGTTGCATCGACATCATCGGCGCCGATGTGGATGAGCCAATGCGGCTTTGTGCCCTGCGCGACCGCCTCAGCCTTGAGCGCCGTGGCGCCGCCGAGCGGACCGCTGGGCGTCGAGAATACGGTGTAGCTGGGATCGTGCGGTGAGGCCTGTGCGCGCCAGCCGAGCACTTTGCCGTAGAACCCGACCGCGGCCGCCGGATCCTCGGTCACGAGCTCCTGCCAGACAAATTTTCCCTGAACGCTCGGCTGTGCCATGACTTCGCCCTCCCATAAAGCGCACTGATGATGCGTCGACCCTGCTGTATGGAAGATAACCGAAGCGCCGCAGCCTCGGTAGTGCGATTGCGCCCGCGTACTCGAGCACGAGCGCGAGCGCTCGCACGCTAGGGCGCGCGCGCGCGCTCGAGGGAGCGGCCGATGCTGTCGCAGGCGCCCGCGACGCCGACGCTCCTGGCTTGCACCCTCATGCATTATTATGCATAATTAGTAGAATTTATGCAGCAGCACACACCCCCATGCTGACCGATCGCGCACAGATCGAACGCCATTCCGCGATTCTGCGTATCCTGCGCAGCGGCGTCGTGCGCCGCCAGAGCGACCTCGCGCTGATGCTCAAGCGCGATGGCTTCGAGGTCACGCAGTCCTCGGTGAGCCGCGATCTGCGCGAGCTCGGCGTGTCCAAGGCCAGCGGCCGCTATCTGTTGCCGCCCGATGAAATCTCGCGCGCCAATGGGGATTTTGGCGCGCTGGCGCAATTCGTGCGCATGGTGCGCGTGGCCGGCAGCTCGATTACCGTGATCCGCACGACCATCGGTGCGGCGCCGAGCGTTGCGGTGGCGCTCGACAAGGCCGAATGGCCCGAGGTCGTCGGTACGATCTCCGGCGACGACACGATCTTCATCGCCACCCATGACGCGCGCGCTCAGCAGCGGCTCATCGAGCGCCTCAATTCGTTGTTCCGGACCTGAGAATACTCATGCAGCAGACCATTGATCCCAATCTCCCGGGCAGCGGGCAAGCCAGCGCGGAGCCCATAGTGCTGGCCTACTCCGGCGGCCTCGACACCTCTTTCCTGGTGCCCTGGGTGGCGCAGAATTATCAACGCCCCGTCATCACCGTGACCGTCGATACCGGCGGCATCGATGCCGCGGCGGCGCGCACCTTGCGCGAGCGCGCCCTCGCGCTCGGCGCCATCGAGCACCACCAGGTCGATGCGCGCGCGGATTATTTTGAACAGGTCCTGCGCTTCCTGATCATGGGCAACGTGCGCCGCGGCTCGCTCTATCCCCTGTGCGTCGGTGCCGAGCGCGTCATGCAGGCCCAGACCATCGCGCGCACCGCGCGCCGGCTCGGCAGCGCTACGATCGCGCACGGCTGCACGGCCGCGGGCAACGATCAGGTGCGCTTCGAAGTCGCATTGCGCACCCTGGCGCCGGAACTGCAGATCCTCGCACCGGTGCGCGATCGCGCCTTTAAGCGCAGCGAGGAACTCGAGTACCTGCAGCAGCGCTCTCTGCCCGTGCCGCCCACGGGCGCGGCCTATTCGATCAATCGCGGTCTCTGGGGCGTCACGATCGGCGGTCAGGAGACTCTGACCTCCAGCGGCAGCATCCCCGAGGCCGCCTGGGTGCTCTCGCGCGAGGCCTTCACCCATCCGCGCGCGAGCGAGCGGCATACGGTGCGCTTCGAGCGCGGACGGCCCAGTGCATTGGACGGCGTCGAGCTCGCACCGGTCGAGCTGATCGAGCGCCTCGAGGCGCTCGCCGCGCCCTACGGCATTGGAAGAGGCATTCATCTGGGGGACACGATCATCGGCACCAAGGGGCGCGTGGCCTTCGAAGCCCCCGCGGCCGAGGTCCTGCTCAGCGCGCACCGCGAGCTCGAGAAGCTCGTGCTGACGGCGCGCCAGCAGCGCATCAAGGAGAGTGTGGCCTCTCCCTATGGCGATCTGGTGCATGAGGGGCAATTGCTCGACCCGGTCTGCCGCGATATCGAGGCCCTGCTGGTGTCCTCCCAGGAGCGCGTCAGCGGCGAGGTGCACGTGTTGCTGCGTCCGGGCTCATTGTTCATCGAGGGGGTGGATTCGCCCTACTCGCTCATGAGCGCCTCGAGGGGCGTCTACGGCGAGGCCGCCGGGGAGTGGAGCGCCATCGATGCGCTCGGGTTCTCGAAGATCGTGGCGCTGCCCGGCATGTTTTACCGGCGCGCCGGTGAGGTCTCCAACCGGAGCGTGCAGCCATGAAGACCGTGGTTGTCGACAAGGTCGCCTCCGTGACGCAGGCCTGTGCACTGGGGCAGGAACTGCGCCTCTCGAGCGACATCCCGGCCGAGGAAGGCGTGGTCGTGGTCGCCGAGATCCTCAACAACAAGTCCGCCTACAACACGCTCGAGCTCACCAGCGGGCGCATGGCCAAGGTCGTCAAGGGCGATATCGTGGTCGGTGCCCTGGGGCCGCGCCGCGCGCTCTTCGGCTACTCCGGTCATGTGCCGAGCTCCCTCAAGCCCGGCGACGTCATCCAGATGCTCAACATCGGCGGCGTCATGGGCGTGTGCGACTCGGCGACCGCGGACAAGGGCAAGCCCTTCGATTGCCGCGTGCTCGGCGTGGTCCTGCATTTCCCTTACCTCGGCGAGCGCATCGGCGTGCCGGCGCGGGTCGGCTACCGCCGGCTCGATTTCAACGCGGGACTCGATACCGGCAATGTGCCGGTCGTGGCGCTCGCGGGCACCTGCATGGAGGCCGGCAAGACCGCGGCCGCCGCCGCGATCATCGCCCGCATGCGCCATCGCGGCCTGATCGTGGATGCCTTCAAGGCCACCGGCGTATCGCTGCGCCGGGACATCCTCGCCTTCGAGGACGCCGGCGCCCGGCGCACCATGATCTTCACCGATCTGGGCGTCGTGACCACGACCGGGCGCACCGGACCGGCCCTCACGCGCACGATGCTCAGCGAGCTCTCGGCCGGCAAGCCGGATGCGATCGTCTTCGAGCTCGGCGACGGCCTGCTCGGCACCTACGGCGTCGATGCGATCCTCGAATGTGAGGACATTCGCCGCGTACTCAGCGGCGTGGTGCTCTCGGCCAATGATCCGGTGGCCGCCTGGGGCGGCATGAAACTATTGCGCGAGCGCTTCCAGGTCGAACCCTGCTGCGTGACCGGCCCCTCCACCGATAACCAGGTCGGCATCGAGATCATCGAGCAGCAGATGGGGGTCGCGGCCTGCAACGCACTCACGGACGGTGCCGGACTCGGGGATCGGGTGATCGCGGCGATCGGCCTCGAGGCCACCTCGCGCTTGCGCGTCGGGGCGAGCGAGTGACACGACGCATCCCCACGGTCGTGCTCGGGGGCACCGGCTATGTCGCTGGGGAAGTGCTGCGCCTGATCGCCGGCCATCCGCACTTCGAGCTCGCCGGTATCCTCTCTGAGAGTCAGCCCGGGGATCCCGTGGCCAACGCCTTTCGCCACCTCGCCCCGGCCTACCCGCACGAGCGCTTCAAATCCCTCTCGCAGATCGAAGCCATCGTGGCCGCGGCGCCTGACGCCGCGATCTTCTCGGCCGCGCCGCATGGCGCCGCCGCGGCACTGATCGACCGCCTGCTCAGCGCCGCCGAGGCGGCCGGACGCGCACCGCACGTGGTGGACATATCGGCGGATTTTCGTTACCCCTCTGCCGCGAAGTACGAGGAGGTCTATAAAAACCCCCACGGCGCCCCGGGGCGGATCGCCGCCTTCAGCTGCGCGGTGCCCGAGCATCTCGCGCACGCCCCGACCCCCCACGTGGCCCATCCGGGCTGCTTCGCGACCGCGGTGCTGCTCGCCGCTGTGCCGCTGCTGGCCTCCGGCCTGTGCAGTCGCGAACTGTTCGTCACGGGCGTGACCGGCAGCACCGGCTCGGGCCGCAAACCCGTGGAGGGCACGCATCATCCGGCGCGCCATGGCGATCTGTACGCCTATGCCAACGCGCTCGGCCATCGACATACTCCGGAAATCCGCGCCCTGGCCGCGGCGGCGACGGGCGCTGAGCCCGCGATCGCGTTCGTGCCGCACTCGGGTCCCTATGCGCGCGGCATCCACGTGACGGTGCAGGCCACACTGTACGCACCGCAGGATGGCGCCAAGCTGCTCGACATGCTGCGTGAGTTCTACGCCGGCGCGCCGTTCGTGCGCATCGGCGAGAGCCCGCCGCGGGTCAAGGAGGTGGCCAGCAGCAACTACGCCTTCCTCTCCGCGGCCAGCGACGGCCGCACGGTCGCGATATTTTGTGCACTCGACAACCTCAACAAGGGTGCCGCCGGGGGCGCCATGCAATGGATGAACCGGCTCTACGATTTACCCGAAACCGCCGGACTCACCGCGCCTGCGCCGGGCTGGACCTGACCCCATACGGGAGCTTAACGCCGATGAATGCCCAGAACATATCCTCGCTCTCCACCACGGCGTCGCCGGATTACCTCGCGCCCGTGTTCGCGCAATACCCGCTGCCGGTCGTATCGGCCGAGGGCGTCTGGCTGCGCACGCGCGATGGACGCACGGTGCTGGATCTGTACGGCGGACATGCCGTGGCGGCGCTCGGCTATGGCCATCCGGCCTGGACGCGCGCGCTCAGCGAGCAGGCGCGCAGCTTGAATTTTCAGAGCAACGCCGTGCCGCTGGAGGTGCGATCGCGCGCCGCCGAGCGGCTGATCCGCTTTGCGGATATGGACTTCAGCAGCGTGTTCTTCGTCAACAGCGGTGCCGAGGCGAACGAAAACGCGCTGAAGATGGCCTTCACCCTCACGCGCCGCAGCCAGGTGGTCGCGATCGAGCACGGATTTCATGGCCGCACCGCCGCCGCCGGTGCGATCACCTGGGGCGCAGTGGGCAAATGGTATGGCTTCCCGCGCACGCCCTTCGACGTGAGTTTCATCGCGCGGCGCGACTTCGACGCGATCGACCCTGCGATCACGGGCGCCACGGCCGCTGTGATCGTCGAGCCGGTGCAGGGCGTGGGCGGCGCCTATGACCTCGGTGCGCCCTATCTGCAGGCCTTGCGCGAGCGCTGTGACCGGGTTGGCGCATTGCTGATCTGCGATGAGGTTCAGTGCGGCATGGGCCGCAGCGGCGAGGCCTTCGCCTCCAAGCTCTACGGCGTGAGCCCCGACATGATCACCAGCGCCAAGGCGCTCGGCAATGGCTTTCCCGTTGCCGCATTGCTCATGGCCCCGCGCGTGGCCGCGGCGCTCAAGCTCGATGCGCTGGGCACGACCTTCGGCGGCGGCCCGATGGCCTGCGCGGCGATCGAGGCCGTGATCGAGGCCATCGAGTCCGAGCGGCTGCTCGAGCGCGTGCGCGCGACCTCGGCACTGCTGCGCCAGCGCTGCCTCGTGGGCCCGGTCATCGCGCACCAGGGCGCGGGGCTGCTGCTCGGACTGCGCACGGTGCGGCCGGCCAAGGAGATTCACGCGGCATTGCTCGAGCGCGGCATCCTCGCGGGCACGAGCTCCGATCCGAACATCCTGCGGCTCCTGCCCCCCTACGTGCTCGAGGCCGAGCACGTCGAGCTGCTGCGCGCCGCATTGCTCGACATCGGCAGCTGAATCGATGCGGCCATGATGCAGCGATTCCTCGACCTGGCCGATCTCTCGCTGGAGCAGGTGCACGCCACGCTCGCGCTCGCGAGTCGCCTGGAGCGCCGGGCCGAGCCGCGCGCGCTCGCGGGTAAGATCCTGGGTCTGCTGTTCATGAACCCCTCGCTGCGCACCCTGTCCTCGATGCAGGCGGGCATGGCGCGGCTCGGTGGCAGCAGCTTCGTGATCAATCCGGGCAACGGCACCTGGCAGCTCGAGACCCGCGACGGTACCGTCATGGATGGCGTCGCGGCCGAGCACATCCGCGAAGGACTGCCGGTACTGGCCTCCTATTGCGACGCGCTCGGTATCCGAGCCTTCGCTGAAGGCAGGGACCTCGAGGCCGAGCTGCGCGAGAGCCGCTTCCGCGCCATGGCGGCTCTGATCGACAAGCCGCTGATCAACCTGGAATCCGCGATCAATCATCCCTGCCAGTCGCTGGCGGACTGGAAGACGCTCGATGAGCTCGACGTGCCGCACAGCGGCAAGTTCGTGCTGAGCTGGGCCTGGCACCCGCGCGCCTTGCCATTGGCCGTGGCGGCCTCGACCGTGCACATGGCGGCCATGCGCGGCATGGAGGTCGTGGTGCTGCGCCCGGAAGGCTTCGCCTTGCCCGCACCCATCATGGACAAGGCGCGCCGCGCTGCCCAGGGCAGCGGCGGCTCGGTGCGGGAGAGCTCGGATCGGCGCGAGGCGCTCACGGGCGCGCACATCGTCTACGCCAAGGAATGGGCGCGCACCACGGACTACGGCGATGCGGCCGCGGATGCCGCGGCCCGCGCCTTGCTGCGCGACTGGTGCCTGCGCGAGTCGTGGTTCGCCACCGCGCGCAGCGATTGCCGCCTCATGCATTGCCTGCCGGTACGGCGCAACGTCGCCATTGACGATGCCTTGCTCGACGGCCCGCGCGCGCTGGTGCTGCGCCAGGCGTATAACCGCCTGCCGGCGCAGATGGCCGTGCTCTATCAACTGCTCAAGACTGCGGAGTAACCACGACGGACATGATCCTGCATCGATCCGACCACGACGCGACCATCCATGCGCTGCGCAACGCCTCGCCCTACATTCGCCTCTACAAAGGCAAGATCTTCGTCGTCAAGGCGGGCGGCGCTGTTTTCGGCGATGCCGCGCTCACGCGCGCGCTCATCGAGCAGATCGCGATATTGCACTACCTCGGCGTGCGCGTGGTTCTAGTTCACGGCGGCGGCCCGCAGCTCACCGAGCTGACAGCAGCCCTCGGCGTGACCACGCGCATGGTGCAGGGCCGGCGCATCACCGATGAGAAGGCGATCGACGCCACCTCGATGGTGCTCAATGGCCTGATCAACACGCGCATCCTCGCGATCTGCCGCGATCTGGACATCGATGCCGTGGGGCTCTCCGGCGTCGACGCCGGGCTGGTACGCGCGCATCGGCGCGCCCCGGTGCAGTTGCCGGGAGAAGCGGGTCCGGTGGACTTCGGCCTGGTCGGCGACATCGACAGCATCAACGTCAGCGTGCTGCGCACGCACCTCGACAACGGTCTCATGCCCGTGATCAGTCCGCTCTCGGCCGACAGCCGCGGCACTCTGCTGAACATCAATGCCGACACCGTGGCCGCGGCGATCGGCGCGGCGCTCTGCGCCGAGAAGCTGATCCTCTGCACCGGGGCTCCGGGCATACTCGAGCGCGTGTCCGATCCATCCTCGATCATCTCCTTTACCGATCTGGCCGGGCTCGAGCGCATGCGCGCAGCCGGCAGCATCGTCGATGGCATGCTGCCCAAAGCGCGCGCGATCGAGGACGCACTGCGCGGCGGCGTGCACCGCGTACACGTGATCTCCTACAGCGCTACCGACAGCATCCTGGCAGAGGTCTTCACCAACGAAGGCACCGGTACCCTGATCGTCGCCGACGTCAATGCGCTCACGCCCGCGGAGCAGCAAGGGGGCGCATGAGCCGCCTGTGGGACAAGGGCGCGCCGCTCGATGAGCGCGTCCTGCGCTACACGGCCGGGGAGGACTATGCACTCGACGAGCGCCTGGTGCGCTACGACGTGCGTGCCTCCCTCGCGCACGTGCAGATGCTGCATGCACAGCATCTGCTCTCGGCCGAGGACCTCGCACTGATCCAGGGTGGGCTCACGGCGCTCGGTGAGGCGCACGCGCGCGGCGAGTGGCACATCGAGCTCGCCGACGAGGACGGCCAGAGTGCGCTCGAGCGCCGGCTCACCGAGCGTATCGGGGCGGCGGGCGGCCGCGTGCACCTCGGCCGCTCGCGCAACGATCAGGTCCTTGTGGCGTTGCGGCTCTATCTGCGCGATGTCATCGTCGAACTCGCCGCCGGGACGCAGCGCGTGATTGCGGCACTCGAGCGGCTCGCCGCACGTGAGGCGCAGACCGCGCTGCCGGGATACACCCATATGCAGCAGGCGATGCCGAGCTCGGTGCTGCTCTGGGCCGGCGGTTATGCGGCGGAGCTCGCCGACGATGCGCTGGGACTGCGCAGCGTGCAGCGGCGCATCGCCGGCAACCCGCTCGGCTCCGCGGCCGGCTATGGCACGCCGGGCCTGCCGATCGATCGCGAGGCGACCACCGTGGCGTTGGGCTTCGAGCACGTGCAGGAGCCCGTGACCGCCGTGCAGCTCTCGCGCGGCAAGGCCGAGGCACAGTTATTGTTCGAGCTGAGCCTGCTGAGCCAGGACCTCTCCCGCATGGCGGCCGATCTGCTGCTGTTCTACACCCAGGAATTCGCCTACGTGAGCCTGCCCGATGCCTTCACGACCGGCTCATCGATCATGCCGCAGAAGCGCAATCCGGACGTATTCGAGCTCGTGCGCGCGCGCAGCGCGACCGCGCTGGCCTGCCTGACCGAGGCGCTCGCGATCTGCGCCAAGCTGCCCTCGGGCTATCAGCGCGACCTGCAATTGCTCAAGTTCCCGCTCTTTCGCGGCATCGATCTGGGCCTGCAGACGCTCGATATCGTGGCCGCCGCGCTCGATGCGCTAAAATTCCGGCCCGAGCGCATCCGCCTGGATCCGGCCGTGCACGCCGCGGCCGAGGCCTATGCGCTGGTGGTGGCGGAGGGCATTCCGTTTCGCGAGGCCTATCGGCGAGTCGCGGCGCGCTATACGCGCAAGGATTGATGAGCATATGGACCCGGAGCCGGACGCAGCCCTCACCGCCCCGCGCGCACTGCGCGAATACACGCAGTGGATCTATGCGCTGCAGGGGCTCTCGGTGCTGATTGGTCTGCTCACCGCGCGCTCGGTGGCGCTGCGCTTTGCCGTGGGCCTGCCCTCGATCGTGGCCGTGGTCATGAACTACCTGCGCCGGGCGGAAGCGCGCGGCGGCTGGCTCGAATCGCACTTCGGCTGGCAGATCCGCACCTTCTGGTACACCTGGCTGTGGATCCTCGTGGTCTCCATCGTCGCGATGCCGTTGCTGATCGTCGGCATCGGTTTCGTCATCGCGATCCTCGGGCTGGGCCTGATCGGCCTGTGGGTGATCTATCGCGTGGCGCGGGGCTGGCTCGCACTGCGCGAGGGCCGCGCGATGCCGCTGCCGCCTTGAGCACTGCGCGCCGCCGCGCCCTGCGTGCCTGCGCCGCCCTGCTGGTGGCGGCCTGGGGCGGTGCATTGAGCGGCTGCGGGCAGAAGAGCGCGCTCTACCTGCCGCAGAAGAAGAAGTCCAAGGTGCCCGCGGATGAGTCCAATCCGGAAGGCACGGCGCCCGCAACGCCCGGGACACCTGGTGCGGAGCCGGCGCCGGCGGCGGAGCCCGGGCCGGCTGCGCCGACGCCGCCCGCAGCTTAAGGTCTGCGGCGGCCGCCCATGCAGCAACCCGCGCATCCCGACCTGGTCCTCATCGACGCGTCCTCCTATCTGTACCGCGCCTTCTACGCCCTGCCGCCATTGACCAATTCCGCCGGTCTGCCCACAGGGGCCGTGCACGGCGTGCTCAACATGCTGCTGAAATTCCTGCGCGAATTCTCAGCCGAGCGCATCGGCGTGGTGTTCGATGCTCCCGGGCGCACTTTCCGCGACGAGCTGTTCGCCGAATACAAATCGCATCGCCCACCGATGCCCGACGATCTGCGCGCGCAGACCGAACCGCTGCTCGAAGCGGTCGATGCCCTCGGGCTGCCGCTGCTGCGTGTGCCGGGTGTCGAGGCCGATGACGTGATCGGCACGTTGGCGCGCCGCGCGGCCCAGCAAGGCCAGCAGGTGCTGATCTCGACCGGCGATAAAGACATGGCGCAATTGGTCGATGCTCGGATCACGCTGATCAATACGATGAGCGGCTCGATCCTGGATCGCGCCGGGGTCAAGGCCAAGTTCGACGTCTTCCCCGAACAGATCATCGATTACCTGGCGCTGGTCGGCGACAGCTCCGACAACATCCCGGGTATTGATAAGGTGGGACCGAAGACGGCTGCCAAATGGCTCAACGCCTATCTGACCCTCGACGGCCTGCTCGCGCACGCGGCCGAGGTGCCCGGCAAAGTCGGGGAGAATCTGCGCGCGGGCCTCGAGACGCTCGCGCTCTCGCGCCAGCTCGCCACCATTCGCACCGATCTGGAATTGCCGCTCGACGGGGCGGGTCTCAAGCGCCGCGAGCCGGACGTGCCGCGGCTGCGCGCGATCTACAGCCGGCTCGAACTGCGCAGCCTGCTGGCGCAACTGGAGGCCAGCGCCGTCGCGGCCCTCGAGAGCACAGCGCCTACCGCCACGCCCGGCGCCACGGCCAGCGCCACGCCCGGCGCCGCAGCTCCCGGCGCCATCGCTCCCAACGCGGCGCTCTTGAGCGATCCGGTCGCGGCCCGACTGGCCAGTCTGCCGCGCGAGTACGAGACCATCAGCGACTACGCGCAACTCACGCGCTGGTGCGAGGCGCTCAAGCGCTCGGCATTGTTTGCCTTCGATACGGAAACCACGAGCCTGGACTACATGAATACCGAGATTGTCGGGGTCTCCTTCTGCATCGAGCCCGGCCACGCCGCCTACGTGCCGCTCGCGCACGACTACGCCGGCGCACCGGCGCAGCTCGATCGGGCCCGGGTACTCGAGGCTTTGCGGCCTTTGCTCGAGGATCCCTCGCTCCCCAAACTCGGGCAGCATCTGAAATTCGACATGCACGTGCTCGAGAACTACGGCATCGCGCTGCGCGGCCAGCGCTTCGACACGATGCTCGAGTCCTATGTCTGGAACAGCACGGCCACGCGCCACGACATGGATTCGATGGCCGCGCACTACCTGGGACTGCGCACGATTCACTTCGAGGACGTCGCGGGCAAGGGGGCCAAGCAGATCGGCTTCAATCAGGTCAGCATCGAGCGCGCGGCCGAATATTCCGCCGAGGATGCCGACGTCACGATGCGACTGCATCACACGCTCTGGCCACGGATCGATGCGGCGCCGCGGCTCGCGCAGCTCTA
>JBELAR010000036.1:0-15887 GCA_049508555.1 Steroidobacteraceae bacterium | reverse complement strand
GAAGCTCTACCCTCTGCGCTCGCCGACCTGCAGCAGCCGCGCCTCTTGATCTGCTTCCCGGTGCCGCTGCCACCCAAGATGCAGCTCGCGCAGTTGCGCGCCGAGCTCGAGAAGCTCGGCTATGTGCGCATCCACCGCGAGGAGCCGCGACTTCTGACCGTGATCCAGGATCGGCTGCGCCTGGATGGCGCCGAGCGCAGCCGGCTGATCGAAGCACTGGAGGCGGCCTTGAGCGCGGGGCACGGGCGCATCAGCGTGCACGCACTCGATGCGAGCGGCAACGAGCAGCGCGCGCTGCGCTATTCCAGCGATCTGCACTGCGCCGAATGCGACTTGCATTACCAGGACGCGACGCCGGGCCTGTTCTCGTTCAACTCCCCCGTGGGCGCCTGCGAGACCTGCCGCGGTTTCGGGCGCGTGATCGGCATCGACTATGCACTGGTGATCCCCGATGAGAGCAAGTCGCTCGCGCAGGGTGCGGTGCGGCCCTTCCAGACCCCCTCCTATAAGGAGTGTCAGGACGACCTGCTGCGCTTCGCGAAAAAGCGCGGCATGCCGCTCGATGTCCCCTGGCGCGAGCTCGCGCCGCAGCAGCGGCAATGGGTCATCGAGGGCGACGGCCCCTGGAACAAAAAAGTCTGGTACGGCGCGCGGCGCTTCTTCGAATGGCTCGAGAGCCGCGCCTACAAGATGCATATCCGCGTACTGCTCTCCAAGTACCGCAGCTACACGCTCTGCCCGAGCTGCCACGGTGCGCGCCTCAAGCCCGATGCGCTGCTCTGGCGCCTGGGCGATGCGCCAGGCGGCGATGCCGCTGCCAACGGCGTGCGCGCGGGTCTGCCGATCGATGCGATCATGCAGTTGCCGGTCGATCGCTGCCGCGGCTTTTTCGAGCAGCTGCAACTGCCGGCGCCGCTCGATGTGGCCGCAGATCTGCTGCTCGGGGAGTTGCGCACGCGGCTCCGGTTCCTGGGCGAGGTCGGCCTCGGCTACCTCACGCTCGATCGTCAGTCGCGCACGCTCTCGGGCGGGGAGGTACAGCGCATCAACCTGACTACCGCATTGGGCACGTCCCTGGTCCATACACTGTTCGTGCTCGATGAGCCCTCGATCGGACTGCACCCGCGCGATATGCAGCGCGTGATCACGGTCATGAAGCGCCTGCGCGATGCGGGCAACAGCCTGCTCGTGGTCGAACACGATCCGCAGATCATGCGCGAGGCCGATCTGATCCTGGACCTGGGTCCCGGCGCCGGCGAGCACGGCGGCCGTATCGTCTGCTACGGCACCCCGGCGCAAGTCATGGCCCATCCGGAGTCGGCCACGGGGGCCTGGCTGGCGGGCCGTCGCACATTGCCGCCGCTGCGCGCGAGCGCAACCGGTGCGGCCAAGCCGGGCCTCAAGGCGGCGAGTGCGCGCGGCGCGATACGTCTGTTCGGCGCCTCGCAGCACAACCTCAAGCAACTGGACGTCGAGATTCCGCTGCATCGCCTGGTGTGCCTCACCGGCGTGTCGGGTTCGGGAAAATCAACGCTGGTGCAGGACATTCTCTACCCGGCGCTACAGCAGGCGCACGGCAAGCCGACCGAGACGCCCGGCGCGCACCGGCGATTGGAAGGCGCCGAGCTGATCGAGGCGGCCGTGCTGATCGACCAGACGCCGATCGGGCGCACCACGCGCTCCAATCCGGCCAGCTATGTGGGTGCATTCGATGAGATCCGCGCACGTTTCGCCGCCGAGCCCGAGGCGCGGCTGCGTCGCTATACAGCCGGTACGTTCAGCTTCAATACCGGGACCGGGCGCTGCCCCGCCTGCGGCGGCAACGGCTTCGAGCACATCGAAATGCAGTTCCTGTCCGATGTGTATCTGCGCTGCGGGGAATGCAACGGCAGCCGCTACCGGCCCGAGACCCTGCAGATCCGCATCGAGGGCGCCGGCGGCCGGCGCGCCAACATCGCCGAAGTACTCTCGATGACTGCGACCGAAGCGCTGGCATTCTTCGCCGATGCGCCGGCCGTCTGCGCACGCCTGCAACCGCTGGTGGACGTGGGCCTCGATTACGTACGGCTGGGCCAACCGGTGCCGACGCTTTCGGGCGGGGAGGCACAGCGGCTCAAGCTCGCCGGTCATCTGGCTGAAGCTGCGCTGCAGAACGCGCCGCGCTCGCGCGGCGCCCGATCCCGCGGCCACGGTGCGCGGCTCGACCTGCCCGCCGCTGCGGCACGGCTCGGCAAACTACTGATCTTCGATGAACCCACCACGGGGCTGCATTTCGAGGACATCGCGCGGCTCGTACATGCCTTTGGGTTACTGCTCCAGGCCGGCCATTCGCTGCTCGTGGTCGAGCACAATCTCGATGTGATCGGCGCCGCCGACTGGATCATCGATCTGGGGCCCGAGGGCGGGGAGCAGGGCGGCGAGCTGCTTGCCGCGGGCACGCCTGCGCAATTCCTGCGCGCGGCGCGTTCGCCGCACAGTGCCTCGCACACCGGCCGCGCCTTGCTCAGTCACGTGAGCGGTCCGGCTCTCGCGCTGCCCCGCGTGGCCGAGAATGCGCAGTCTGTGGCCTACGCGCTCGCCGCCAACGCCCCGCTCGATCATGGACGGATCGTGGTCCGCGGCGCGCGCGAGCATAATCTCAAAGGCGTGGACGTCGAGATTCCGCACGGCCGCTTTACGGTCATCACCGGCGTATCCGGCTCGGGCAAATCCACGCTGGCCTTCGATATCGTGTTCAACGAGGGTCAGCGCCGCTATCTCGAATCGCTCAACGCCTACGCGCGTCAGTTCGTGCAGCCCGCGGCGCGGCCCGATCTGGATGCGATCCATGGCATTCCACCCACGGTGGCGATCGAGCAGCGCGCCAGCCGCGGTGGCCTCAAGAGCACCGTCGCGACGCTGACCGAGATCTATCATTTCTTGAGGCTGATCTATGTGCGGCTGGGCACCCAATTCTGCCCCGACTGTGAACTGGCCATTGCGCCGCAAAGCCCGGAGGTGATCGTCGCGAGCCTGCTGCGCGAGTTTCGCGGCCAGACGCTGCAACTGCTCGCGCCGCTGATCGCGCATCGCAAGGGCCATTATCGCGAGCTCGCGCGCTGGGCGGCGGCACGCGGGGCGAAGCAATTGCGTGTCGACGGGCGACTCGTCCCCACCGAACCGTTTCCCAGTCTCAAGCGTTTCGTGGAGCATGACATCGAGTTGCCGGTGGCGAGTACGCTGTGTGTCGTACGCGAGGAAGCCGCGCTACGCGACGCGGTTGAGCAGACTCTGGAACTCGGCAAGGGCGTGCTGCAGGTGCTGTCCGCCGATGGGCAGGCACGCATATTCAGCGCCCGGCGCGCCTGCCCGCGCTGCGGCCGCGGCTTTCCCGAGCCCGATCCGCGTCTGCTGTCCTTCAATTCCAGCCAGGGCTGGTGCCCGAGCTGCTTCGGCACCGGGGCGCGCCCGGCGAACTTCGAGTCGGAACAGACCGGCGAGGAAGCACAGTGGCTCGATACCTCGGGAGTCGAAGCGGGTGGAAGCGCCGCACCGTGCCCGAGCTGCCAGGGGGCGCGACTCAACAGCACCGCCTTGCATCTGCGCTTCCGCGAACGCTCGATTGCCGAGCTCACGGCGCTGAGTGTCAAGGCTCTGCGCCGGTATTTCGAGCAGTTGCGCCTGCCGGTGCGCGAAGCGACCATCGCCCGCGACGCGCTCGCGGAGATTCGCGCTCGCCTTGAATTTCTCGAACGCGTGGGCTTGGGCTACATCGCGCTCGATCGCGCGGCGCCGAGTCTCTCGGGCGGAGAAGCCCAGCGCATCCGGCTCGCCGCACAGCTCGGCTCGAATCTTCAGGGTGTCTGTTACGTGCTCGATGAGCCGACGATCGGCCTGCATCCGCGCGATAACGAGGTACTGCTCGAGGCGCTCGCCGGGCTGTCCGCGGCCGGCAATACGCTGGTGGTGGTCGAGCACGACGAGGAGACGATACGGCGCGCCGATCACATCATCGACCTGGGTCCGGGCGCCGGCGTGCGCGGCGGCTACGTGGTCGCGGCCGGCACGGCGCGCGAGCTCGAAGTCAATCCTCAATCCGTGACCGGCCGCTTCCTGGCCCGGCCTGTGATGCACGCGGCCGCACCGCATCGCGCCACCGACCGGCGCAGCGAGGCGATCGAGATCGATGCGGCGCACCTGCACAACCTGCGCAACATAGACGTGCGCATCCCTTTGGGCCGGCTCGTGGTGATCACCGGCGTGTCCGGTTCGGGCAAGTCCTCGCTCGCGCGCGATCTGCTCTACACGAATCTGCGTGCCATGATCGGCGCAAAGTCCGAGCCCGCGCTCATCGGCATGCGCGCGCTGCGTGGTATCGAGGCCCTCAACCGCGTGCTCGAAGTCGATCAGACGCCGATCGGTCGCACCCCGCGCTCCTGCCCGGCCACCTACGTGGGCTTCTGGGATGACATACGCCAGCTCTACGCCGGCACCAGCGAGGCGCGGGTGCGCGGCTATGACGCCAGCCGCTTTTCCTTCAATACCAGTGGCGGCCGCTGCCCGGACTGCGACGGCGCCGGACAGCGCACCATCGAGATGAGTTTTCTGCCCGATGTGAAAGTGCGCTGCGAGAGCTGCGGCGGCAGCCGCTTCGATCGCGAGACACTCGAGATCCTCTGGCGCGGCCGCTCCGTGGGCGATGTGCTGGCGATGAATGTGGAGGACGCGGTGGAATTCTTCGCCGCCCATCCGCGCATCCGCCGGCCGCTGGCGCTGCTGGCCGACGTGGGTCTGGGTTATCTGACCCTGGGACAACCCAGTCCCACGCTCTCGGGCGGCGAGGCACAACGCATCAAGCTGGTCGCCGAGCTCGCACGGCTGCGCAGCTCGCGGGGCCCCGCGCGCACGCGTGCGGGCCATACGCTCTACGTGCTCGATGAGCCCACGGTCGGGCTGCACATGGCCGACGTCGAGAAGCTCATCGCCGTGCTGCACCGGCTCGTGGATGCCGGACATTCCATCGTGCTGATCGAGCACAATCTCGATGTGATGGCCGAGGCGGACTGGATCATCGATATGGGCCCCGAGGCCGGCGAGGGCGGCGGCCGCATCGTCGCGGCCGGAACCCCGGCGGCCATCGTGGCGCAGCGCGCACGCTCGCACACGGGCCGCGCGCTCGCGCGCTTCCTCGCCCAGCGCACCGCCGCCTGAGCCCCCCATGGCACACAACCTGGTCTGCTGGAAATGCGGTGCCGATCTCTCGCACCTGTCCCTGCCGCTCTCGCGCCGTGACGAATGCGCGCGCTGCCGTGCTGAACTGCACGTCTGCCGCCTGTGTGTCGACTTCGATCCCACGCTCGCCAAGCAATGTCGCGAGCCGACGGCCGAGGAAGTCAGCGACAAGGCACACGCCAACTTCTGCGATTTTTTCGTCCCCCGCCCGGCCGCCTACGTGGCGCCGGATACGAGCGCGGCCGAGCGTGCGCGGCTCGAACTCGAGCGGCTGTTCGGCAAGAAGCCCTGAAGATGTGTTAGCCGCCGCACAGTCGCGGACGTTCAGTTTCCAGTCATATACCCGCTCGCATACTATCGGCGGTCGGATGATCCGACTGGCTCTTAGCAATCAGGAGAGTGAGAGATGACTATGAGACATAAGAATTGGCTGCTGAGCTCGGGGGTGGCGCTGCTGTTGTGCGCGCCGTTCATGGTCAACGCCGATCTGCCCGGCAAGCACCCGGCTTACCTGCATGCCCTGTCGGACCTGCGTGCCGCGCGCTGGATGCTCGAGCATCGGCCGGGCGACGCGCTGGTCAGCGCGCACGAGGATGTGGCCATAACCGAGATCGATCGCGCCATTGGCGAGATCAAGCATGCGGCGATCGATGACGGCAAGGATATACACGATCACGTCGGCGTCGACGCGCCGGCCGATCGGCCCGGGCGCCTGCACAAGGCCCTCGAGCTGCTGCGCCACGTGCATGGGGACGTCGCCCGCGAGGAGGACGATCCGGAGACCCGCGGCCTGCGTGACCGCGCCGTGCATCACATCGACGAGGCCATACACGCGACCGAGCTGACGATTGCCGACGTCGAACGGGGCCGTTGACCCGGGCAGATCGATCCAAGGCACGATGTGCCCGTGGCTGCGGGGCCCCGCAGCGACGGGCAGTCTAGCCGCCCAGCCGCTCGGACAGGCGCTCGAGCAGCCGCCCGATGCGCGATGACTTGGCGTTGGCGGCGGCGCTGCGCGAATGGCGCGCCGCGCTGTCATTGATCGTGGCTGCGCGCCCATCGTCCATCTCGAGCTGACCGGCGCCGAGAATCTCCAGCGTTTCCTCGAGCGTCAGGGACTTGGCTTTGGCGCGAGCGTTGACCTGCCGCGTTGAGCGCAGCTTGGCGCGCTTGCCGGGTGGTCCGGAGCTGGGACGTCCGACCGAGGCGGCGGTCCGCACCACGGGTTTGAGCTCCTTGTCGTCCAGGAACACGAATTCCGACGCCGCCGGCTTCACTTCCGCCGCGCTGGGCTCCGGCGGTGCAGGCGCGCTCACCGGAGTTGCGATCGGTCGCGTCGCGGCCAGCTTGGCGCGCTCGCGCTCCCGCACGGTCACGGGCACTACCGACACAGTCGAGAAATCCGAGCGCACATAGTGCGCCACCTGTTTGGCTGACACCGCATCGGTGAAGAACCCGAGACGTACGCCATACCAGCGGCGGCCGTCGCGATTGCCCTCCGCGCCGTAGAGCGTATAGGCGCTGAAGATGGCAAGTCGCGGAATCTGTGCCATGTCGATGGGCTGCACCGACCAGAGCAATTGCACCGCGAATGTGGCCTTGTCATCCTGCGGCGGCGAGTGCGCCGCGCTCTGCGAGACTTTGGGCGCCGCGCTCTGCGAGTGCGGGCGCGGCATGATCGCGGTCGAATCAACCGCTTTAGCGCCGCTCTCGAGCACGCTGAGCACGACCTGGCCACTGACTTCCGCGTCGGCGCCGCTGCGCGCCTCGACGGCCGGGAGGGCGGCAGCATTGATCTTGTAGGCGCCAGTCGCCGCGAGTGACAACTCGCGGGAGGTGCCGGTCGCGGATTGCGCAATGAGCTCCGGGATCGGTCGCAGCGTCGGAGCGCGGTTGATGGTGTCATCGAGCGAGTCGATCGCCGCGCGCACGTCGCGCAGCGCGAGCGCGGCCGCTGCCTGATCCGAATCTTCTGCGTTCTCGTGCAGGGCCTCGGTTCGCTCCGCCTGAGGCGCCGGCGCCGGCTTCGCGCTCGCCGGCGGCGCGCTCGATGCCTGCACAGCCATCTCGGGTGGCACGGCCATCTCGGGTGGCGCGCTCGATGCTTGCAAGGCCATCTCGGGTGGCGCCGCTTCCCGGTTGCGCAGGCGCTGCCCGGGCGCCAGACCGGCCCACGCGCCCGGATAGATCTCCCGCACGATGTCCAGCAGCCTCTCCGCTTGCTCTTGCGTCGCGAAATAACCCATGTGCAGGCGAAAGCGCTCGCGACCCTCCTCGCGGCGGCGCGATACAAAGAAATTGAAACGCTTGAGCCCGGCGTGATCGGGCGGGGTCAATCCCACCGGCGAAGTCGCAGCGCAAAGATTGATTACGAATTGATTACTCAACCTGGAAGCGCCCGCCGGGGCAGCGCTCGCCGCCGCGGAAGATTCGTTATGTGATGACTTGGCCTGTTGCATACGCTGTTCCCCTGTCGCTCGAGAGATTGGCGGCATCCGGAAAACATGTAACGAGGCAGACACTCGGTAACGTTGTGCGCGCGATGCGGCACTCTCACCCGGTGGCAACCCCGCTATCCCTTCATGTGTACGGGACCGGTGGCTTTGCGTCCCTGCCTTGCGACAGGTTTGCTTTTAAGTCACGCGAACGAGTGTGACACCTTGTGTCGGCACGTCAAGGCGAAACTCTAGTGCGAATTCACAGTGACGATCAAAGTGCAGTGCAGCGTATCAATTCTGTCAAATGCGCCGGCGCGGACGCTTGCGTGGATCACACTGCAACGCGCTGCTGCCATGCGTCGGCCGGCTTGCGAGCCGCGAGCAGGTCGGTCACCTCCGACACGGTCCCCGGTCGCGCCAGCACATAGCCCTGGGCGAAGTCGCAGCCGTGCTCGCGCAGAAAGTCGAGCTGCTCGAGCGTCTCGACGCCTTCGGCGATCACCTGCTTATCGAGTGCGTGGGCCATGTGGATGATCGTGGAGGCGAGCGTGGCGGCCTGCTGGCTCTCGGGTACGTATTGCATGAACGTGCGATCTATCTTGATGGCATGCACCGGATGCTGGCGCAGATAATTGAGCGATGAATAGCCGCTGCCGAAATCATCGAGCGCGAAGCGCACGCCCAGAGCCGCCAGCCGCCGCAGCGAGATGCGCGCCTCTTCCTCGGCGAACACGGACTCGCTCACTTCGAATTCGAGCACCTGTGGCTGTACGTCGTAGCGCTGCAGTGCCGTGCTGACCAGATCGGCAAATTCCGCCACACGCAGCTGCTGCACCGATACGTTCAACGCCAGCCGTGCCGGTGCGATACCGGCGTCGCGCCAGAGCGCGAGCTGACGGCAGGCGCTCTCGAGCGCCCAGGCGCCGATGTCCACGATCAGACCGCTTTCCTCCGCTGCCGGCACAAAATCCTTGGGCAGACGGACGCCATCGCGCGGAGTCTGCCAGCGCAGGAAACCCTCGAGGCCCACCAGCTCGCCGCTGCGCAGCGCGTACTGCGGCTGATAGTACAGCGCGAACTCCTGCCGCCGCAGTGCGCGGTATAGACCGCTCTGGCGCGCCGGCGTCGACAGTCGCGTCATCTTGGTGTCGAAGAAAACGGCGCGCGAGCGGCCGCCGTCCTTGGCCTGATACATCGCCAGATCCGCATTGCGCATCAGCTCATCGATGCTGCTGCCGTCCTCGGGAAACAGCGTGATGCCGATGCTGGCGCGCACATAGTGATCGCGTGCGGCGACGTTCACCGGCCGCTGCAGCGTCTCGATGATGCGCTCGGCGATCTCACGGGCGCTCTCGACCGAGGCCAGATTGCGCAGAATGATCGAGAACTCGTCCCCGCCCAGACGCGCGACCGTATCCCCATCCTTGACGCAGGAGCGCAGGCGCTGGGCGACGATCGTCAATAGCTGATCGCCGGCGCTGTGGCCTACCGAGTCGTTGACCTTCTTGAAGTGGTCGAGATCCACATATAGAACCGCGCCACGCTGAGTTCCGTCGGCGATGCTGGCGAGTTCCTGCGACAATCGGTCGCGGAACAACAGCCGGTTCGGCAGCGAGGTCAGCGAGTCGAAGTGCGCCTGGCGATACAGTTGCTCGTCGCGAGCGCGGTTGGACAGTGCGATGCGCAGGCGCTCGGCGCACTGCGCACCATAGGCCATGTGCTGCGCGGAGAGCGGCACGGCATGGTGCGAGCCGACCAGCAGGATCGCGGCGATACCCTCGCCAACGACGACCGGCCAGAGGCTGAAATGCGCAACCTCGAGCGATTGCAGCGGCACGAGGAAACCGTAGCGCTCCATGTCCTCACGACTCACATTCAGGCCGGCTGGCTGCTCGGCCACGCTCGAGAGAACCGCCTGATCGAGATTGATACGGCTGACGGGATAATCGGTGCCGTCGGCGCCGCCGACGAAGCAGCGCGCGTAGCCGGGCGCGTCGCGATCGATCAGTACCAAGGCGGCCACGTGGGCGCCGGTGACGGCGCAGAAACGCGGCAGCATCGCATCGAGCGATTGTTCGAGTTCACTCGCCTCGAGCAGCAGGCGATCGATCTGGGCGAAACGCGCCTGGGCGCCGAAGCGTTGCTCGACTGCGTTGAGCGCGAGGTTGTAGGCCTGCGCCACGGCACGCGGGCTATCGGCCGCGCCGGCGGTATCCACGCGTTGAAATCGGCCCTCCAGCAACGCGCTCAGCGCCGTGGACAGCCGCCGCAGTACCGGTTCCCACAGGCGACCCAGATAGCACGTCGCCGCGGCCGCGCACAGCGCTGCGAGCAACAGCATCGGCAGCAGCAGGCGTAGGAATGAGCGCAGCATCGATTGCACCGTCGTGAGCTGCGCGTAGCTCACCACGTTCCACGGGATGGCGCGCAGGCGCGCGGCGCCGTTGAAATCCAGACGCACCAATGCGGCGCGCCAGCTCCGCTTCCCCTGCTGCCAGTTGCGCTGCACCGGCTGCAGTGGACTTTGCTCATCGATCGGCGAGCGGGCCAAGGTCTGCAGCTGCTCGGCCGGCAACTCACCGCTCTGGTACACGACGCGCGCCGCCGCATCGACCACGGCGATCGAGGTCTGGCCGCTGCCGACGGCGCCCTGCCAGAACCACTTGGGCGCCAATTCAAAAAAAGCGATCTGCGCAGTGCCCGCACTGCTGACCAGATGCGCCAGGTAGATCCTCATCCCGCCACCATCGCCCGCGACGGCCTTGAGCAGGCTTTGTCCGCCGTTGAGCGTCAGACGGTCCGAAGGGCTGAAACTGGGCAGATCAGCCTCCGCCGCGGCCGGCGCATCGACCTGCGCATCGCTGCCACGGCTCTCCCAAGGCAGGAAGAACACGCCGCTGAAGGTGTCCGAGGCGAGTGCGCGCTGACGCAGCAGCGCATCCCCGGCGCCGGCGTCGGCGGCCGACAGGTATTGCACCAGTGCGTTGGCCATCTCGAGCCGCGACAGCAATTGCTGCGCGAATGCCGGTGCCGCGCCATTGATGCGATCGGTGAGATCAGCGTCCCGGTCGGAGGCGAGCGTGCACACAGCGACGGCGGCCGCCAGGCACAAGGCCGCGAGCACGACCAGGGCAACCGTGGCCGCCAGGCGCCGCCGCATCGACTGAAATGAAACCGGACCTGTTTGCATGTCCTTCGGGCTATATGGTCAACGAGCGCGGGCGCCCGACTTGTGGTCAGCACCAAATTTAACGTCAAGGCGTCGCCGCTGTGGAGTGCGCAGACCTCCATTATTCGCATCGCTGCGCCGCTCACTGTCGACTGCGTCACAGTCGGGTACTGTGACGTGTCAGGCTCGAGGCGAGCGTCCGGATCCCGCTGTAGCTATAGCGGTTGACGCCGCGCCTTCCGCCTCGGGCTGCACCCAGCATGGCCGCCGCCACCGTCTCGGCCGGAATAGCCCGAAAGCGCGCCCAATCGCCCTGCAACAACGGGTTCAGGACCGACATCGCGCCCTGTGCCAGCGATTCAAGCGGCCGGGTGCTGCGGCGCGAGCCGAGCAGCAGCGAGGGGCTGAGGATGTCCAGCGCACGGAAGCGCAGCGCCTCGAGTGAACGCTCGGTCGCGCCTTTCACCTGCAGGTAGAAGTATTTAGAGGCCTCGCTCGCGCCCATGGCGGAGATGTACACGAACCGCTCGGCACCCGCCTTGAGTGCAAAGCGCGCGAAGGAGAGCACCAGATCGTGGTCGACTGCGCGAAAGGCGGCCTGGCTGCCGGCGATACGCGCGGTCGTGCCCAGGCAGCAGAAAGCGTCCTGACACTGCAGTCCCTTGAGCTGAGTTTCGAGCGGCGCGTCGAAACGCACGATGCGATTGGCGAGGCGCGCATGATCGATCGTCAATGGCCGGCGCGTGAGGGCGTGCACGCGTGCGTAGTCGCCGGCACCGAGCAAGATGGGCAATAATTTCGATCCGACGAGCCCGCTGGCGCCGGCGACCAGCGCGCTCTTGCCTGCACCCTCGACCATGCCTGGGATCCTAACAGCGGCCAGCGGCCGGTGCGCAGCCATTGCGCCGACGCGCTCGAGCGGCCCCTACAGTGCGAGCGTGAGCTGTCCACCGCGGCCCGGCGGCCTGAAGTGCTGCGTCGGCAGCGCACGCATGCGATCCATCGATAGGCCGTGTCGCCTGCAGGCCAGGGAGAATCGATCCCGCAACAGTTGCGCCCAGGGTCCGCTGCCGCGCATGCGGCTGCCGAAATTCGGATCGTTCTCGAGCCCATCGCGGGCAGAGCGTATCAGCGCCATCACGTGCTCGGCGCGATCCGGCAGGTGTTGCTCGAGCCACTGGCGAAACAGCGCCTTGAGCTCGTGCGGCAAGCGCAGCAACACGTAACCGGCACGGCTCGCACCGGCCGCCGCGATCGTCGCGAGAATGCGTTCGAGCTCCATGTCGTTGATCGCCGGGATGATCGGGGCCACGAGCACGCCGGTAGGAATGCCCGCCGCCGCGAGCTCACGGACCACGCGCAGCCGTGCGGCCGGCGCGGCCGCGCGTGGTTCGAGCGTACGCTTGAGCTCCGGATCGAGCGTGGTGATGCTGACGAAGACGTTGACGAGGCCGTCGCGATTCAAGCTCGTGAGCAGATCGAGGTCACGCAGGATCATCGTACCCTTGGTGATGAGCGTGACGGGATGGCGCGTGCGCTCGAGCACCTCGAGCAGCGAGCGGGTCACCTTCAGTTCCCGCTCCACCGGCTGGTAAGGGTCGGTATTGGCGCCGATGGTGATCGGCTTGACCGCATAGTTGGGCGCGGCGAGTTCGTGCTCCAGCAGGCGTGCGGCATCGGCCTTGTAGAAGATCTTGGTCTCGAAATCGATGCCCGGGGAGAGATCCAGGTACGCGTGTGAGGGCCGCGCATAGCAGTAGATGCAGCCGTGCTCGCAGCCGCGATAGGGATTGATCGACTGTTCGAAGGGAATGTCGGGCGAGTCGTTGTGCGCGATGATCGAGCGTGCCGGCTCGGGCCGGACCTGGGTCGCGATCGACTCGGGGATCTCCTCCCGGTACCAGCCGTCCTCGACCGCGGCGCTATGGCGATGCAGAAACCGCGGCGCCGGGTTGCTCAGCGCGCCGCGGCCGCTGTAGGCGGCGTGCTCGGGCTTGTCCGGCTTCTCCATGGTAGAAACTGTACATCCATACAGTCCTAGTGTAAACGGTCCAGGCGGCGCAATTTGGGAAACAGCCCGATCCAGGCGCCGACGACAGCCAGTGTCAGCACGCCGCCGAGCACCACGGCCCGCACTGCGCCGAACCATCGCGCCGTAACACCTGATTCAAACTCGCCGAGTTCGTTGGAGGTGCCGATGAACATGGAGTTGATCGCGCTGACGCGCCCGCGGATCGAGTCGGGCGTATTGAGCTGCACGAGAATGCCCCGGATATTCACGCTGAGCATGTCGCCGCAACCCATGAACACCAGCGCAGCGAGGGACAGCGGCACGTTGCGCGAGAGGCCGAACAGGATGGTGCAGACCCCGAACACGGCCACGCCCGCGAACATGCACACACCGGCATGGCGCTCGATCGGGCGCATCGCCAGCAGGGCCGCAGTCAGCGCGGCGCCGACGGCCGGAGCCGAGCGCAATAGCCCCAAACCTTCCGGGCCGATGCGCAGCACCTCAGCGGCATAAATGGGCAACAAGGCCGTCGCCCCGCCGAACAGGACCGCGAACAGATCGAGTGAGATGACGCCGAGCACGACCTGGTGATGCAATACATAGCGCAGGCCGTCGAGCAGAGCAGGTCGGGGGGCATCGATCCGGAGCGAAGCGTCTGGCGGCACACGCGGCGGGGCGATCGAGTACATCGTCAGCACGGCGAGGGCGAACAGGAGCAGACACAGCGCAAACACCGTGCTGGCGCCGAACACAAACAGTACACCGCCGAGCGCCGGACCGCTGATCGAGGCAATCTGCCCCAGGCCTGAATTGAAGGCCAGCGCGCGCGGGAACTCCGCTCGCGGCACCAGCGTCGGCAGGATCGCCTGCTGCGCGGGCGCCCAGAACGCCCGCCCGGTGCCGAAAGCCGCGATCGCGAGGTAGATCGGCCACACAGCTCGGCCCCCCGCGAGCGTGTAGCACAGTAATGCCCCGATGGAGAGCACCTCGGCGCTCCACGCCATGATCAGCACGTTGCGCCGGGAAGCCTGGTCGGCCACGTGGCCGCCGATCATCACCAGGCACAGGAACGGCAGGAATTCGCTCAAGCCCACCAGGCCCAGGGCGAGCGGGTCGTGCGTGAGCGCGTAGACCTGCCAGGCGACGGCGACGCCGAGCATCTGCCAGCTCAGGTTTGTCAGGAAGCGGCACAGGGCGAAGTGTGCGAACGGCGCATGCCGCAGCACCGCCAGCCCCGGAAAGCGCGCTACGGCCGTGAGCCCCATCAGTTGGCGAGGAATAGGCGATATGCCGCGTTGCCGCTTTCGTCCGTAAAGGGATAGTGCAGATCGTTCAGATGCAGCAGAAAATTCTCGCGCTGCGCCTTGGGTACTTCGATCCCCGCCAGTACGCGGCCGTAATCGGAGCCGTGATTGCGGTAATGGAAAAGACTGATGTTCCAGGCGCTGCCGATCGCCTGCAGGAAGCGCAGCAATGCGCCCGGACGCTCTGGAAATTCGAACCGATACAGCAGTTCATCGGAGTTGTGCTCGGCGCCGGCGCGCCCGTGGCCGCCGACCATATAGCGTATGTGCAATTTCGCCATCTCGTTGCCGCTCATGTCGGTAACCGGGTAGCCCGCCGCGCGTAGCTGCACGATCAGCGCGTCGCGCTCCTTCGGGCCGCCGCTCAGGCCGAGGCCGACGAATACGTGCGCCCTCGCGCCATCCCGCAGGCGGTAATTGAACTCGGTGATGCTGCGCTGCCCGAGCGCGTCGCAGAACTGCAGAAAACTGCCGGGCCGTTCGGGAATCTCAACGGCCAGCAACGCCTCGCGCTCGGCGCCGAGCTCGGCGCGCTCGGCCACATGCCGCAGCCGGTCAAAATTCATGTTCGCGCCACCGTTGATCGCGATCAGGCGCTGATCGCGCACGCCGTTGCGGGCCACGTAATGTTTCATGCCGGCGACCGCCAGCGCGCCGGCGGGCTCGGATATGGAGCGCGTGTCCTCGAAGATATCCTGGATCGCGGCGCAGATCTCATCGTTGTCGACCAGCAGGATCTCATCCACATAGCGCCGCGCCAGCGCGAAGGTCTCCTCGCCAACACGGCGTACCGCAACGCCGTCGGCAAACAATCCCACGCGCTCGAGCGTCACGCGCTTGCCGGCGCGCAACGATTCGTACATGGCCGCGGCGTCCTCGGGCTGTACACCGATGATCCTGGCGCGCGGGTAGAGCGGTTTGATGAATGCGGCCACTCCGGCGATCAGGCCTCCCCCACCGACCGGGACGAACACCGCATCGAACTCCCCGGCGCTCTGGCGCACGATCTCCATGCCGATCGTGCCCTGCCCGGCGATCACGTCCGGATCATCGAAGGGATGCACGAATACCATGTGCCGTTCGCGCGCCAGCGTCAACGCGTGGTCGTAGGCGCTGTCGTAGATATCCCCGTGCATGATCACTTCGGCGCCCAGTTCATTGACCGCCTGCACTTTGATCACCGGCGTGGTCTGCGGCATGACGATGAGCGCCGGAATGCCGCGGTGGCGAGCGGCCAGCGCGACGCCCTGCGCATGGTTGCCGGCCGAGGCGCAGATGACGCCGCGCGCGGCTATGGCCGCCGAGAGGTGTGCGATCTTGTTGTAAGCCCCGCGCAGCTTGAAGGAAAACACCGGCTGCAGATCTTCGCGCTTGAACAGGACACGATTACCGAGGCGGCCCGAGAGACGCGGTGCCGGATCGAGCGGCGACTCGATCGCGACATCGTAGACGCGCGCCTTGAGTATGCGCTGCAGGTAGTCGTCGCTCATGGCCGGGGAAGCTTAAGCGATTCCCGGCCGGGCGCGCAGGTCAGTTTGTCAGCCCGGCGGCTTGATTGCGAAGCGGAACTCGGTCTTGCCCAAAATCACCATGTCGCCGTCCTTGAGTGTGCGCCGGGTGATGCGCTCCCCATTGACATAGGTGCCATTGGTGCTGTTGAGATCCTCGATGAGCGTCTTGGCTCCGGAGCGCAGCGCCACCGCGTGGTGGCGGCTGATGAATTCCGCATCGATTCGCAGATCATTATCCGGCGT
>JBELAR010000035.1:0-15998 GCA_049508555.1 Steroidobacteraceae bacterium | reverse complement strand
GCTCGACCATTCAAATGCTCGTGGCCCTCAAACCGATACACGATGCCGTGGGGATCGAACGCATCAACGTTGCGACCTACCAGTCGGTCTCCGGTGCCGGGCGCGAAGCCATGGAGGAATTGGCGGCGCAGAGCGCCGCGCTGCTCAGCGGCAGGGCTATCGATCCGCCTCTGGCCTTACCGAAGCAGATCGCCTTCAACTGTCTGCCCCAGATCGATCAGTTCCAGGACAACGGCTACACCCGCGAGGAGATGAAGATGTTCTGGGAAACGCGCAAAATCCTGGAGGACCAGACGATACGGGTCAACGCGACCGCGGTGCGAGTGCCGGTGTTCTACGGTCATTCGGAGGCCCTGCATATCGAGACGCGGCGCAAGATTACCGCCCCCGAAGCCCGCGCCCTGTTACAGCGGGCCCCCGGCGTGAGCGTCGTTGATGAACCGGTGCCGGGTGGCTATCCGACCGCTGTTACCGAAGCAGCGAACCACGACACGGTTTATGTTGGGCGTATTCGAGAAGATATGTCTCATGACCACGGCCTCGATCTTTGGGTTGTGTCGGATAATGTTCGCAAGGGCGCTGCCACCAACAGCGTCCAGATTGCCGAGATTTTGGCTCGCGAGTATTTATAAGTTATATTCCGCCCGCATAAGTACCGGCCCGGGATGTTGCGCTAATTATTTATTTTACAACGAGATATATGGCAGCCAGGTCCTTCGGGAGACATGATGTTGATGCGTAATTGTTACCGGTTGCTGCTGCTGACGTGGCTCGTCCCGTCGGTGACGCTGGCACTGGGGCTGGGAGACATACATCTCAAATCGGCCCTGAATGCGCCGCTGGATGCCACCATCGACGTGGTCGCCAGCCTGGATGAGCTCTCAGGCCTGCAGGCGACGCTGGCGTCCAGAGAGACCTTCAGGCAGTACGGCCTGGATTACCCCCAATTTCTGGGCGGCGTGACGCTCGCGCCGCAACAAACTGCCGACGGCCACACGACTCTGCATCTGCGCTCCGCGGATGTGGTGAATGAGCCCTTCGTGACCCTGCTGGTCGACGTCAATTGGGCCCGTGGCCATCTGGTGCATGAATACACGGTCCTGCTCGATCCGCCCGTATTCGCGAATGAAGCGCCGAGCGCGACCAACGTCGCGGCGCCGCTCACCGGCGCGGCGGCTCGCAGCGGCGGAGTGGAACGACGAGCGGCGAGCACTGCCACAGCCGCCAGTGTCGCTTCGAGCCCGAGTCCGCCGACCGTGGCGGCCGCGCCGGTGCCGGCGCAGAGCGCAGCCGCGAGTCCGAGCCCGAGTGCACCCACTGCTGCGCCCGCGCGAGCCGCGACGGCCAGCACGGCGAGCGCCGCGACGGCCAGCACCGCGAGTGCCGCGGCGGCCGGCGGTGCCTACAGCGTGCGCAACGGCGACACCCTCACGTCGATTACGAACCAGTTCTACGGGCCTGGAGACCACCTCGCGCGCCAGCGCGAACTGGTCGGGGTCTATCGCGCCAACACGGCCGCGTTTGACGGCAACATGAACCTGTTGCACGCCGGCAGCCGGCTCACGCTGCCGAGCGAAGCCGATCTGGCGGCCATCAGTCCGGGCGAGGCCGCCGGTGAAGTGCGGCGACAATATGCCGAGTGGAATGCGAGCCACGGCAACGCGGCGGGCACGAGCGGCGCCGCCGCGGGCGGCGCGGGACAGCTGCGTCTGGTACCACCACAGGAACCGGCGCAGGCGCCGGTCGGCAGGACTGCAGGCGCGAGTCCGGCGGCCCCGCCGGCCAGCGAGACGACTGCGGCCGGGAGTGCAGGCGCCGGCACTGCGGCCCTGCAGCAGCGGGTCAGTCAGCTCGAATCGCAGCTCGCCGAATCGCAGCGCTTGCTGCAACTGAAGAATTCTCAGCTCGCAGCATTGCAGCAGGCGCGTCCGGCGCCAGCCGCCAATGCGCCACCGGCTGTGGCGCCGCCGGCTCCGGCGAGCGCGCCATCCCCGCCGGCGAGCACTGCCGCGCCGAGCGTTGAGCCGCCGCCACCAGCACCGCCCGCTGCGGCCGTGGCGAAGCCAGCGGCAAGTCCCGTGGCCGCGAACCCGCCCAGCAATTCCTATCTGGATCTGCTGGAGGAGTATTGGTATCTGCCTGCCGGGCTGATCGCAGTGCTGATCGCGCTGCTGGTGCTGCGCGCTGTGCGCGCGCGTCAGGAGGATGCGTTCGATCGCTCGCTCGGCCGGCTCTCGGAACCGGGTCTGGATTCCTCACAGGGCTTCGCTAGCGAGCGTACCAGCGACACGGTGCCGATTCGTGCATTGGCGCCCGATCGCGAGGAGCAGTCCTACCGGGTCGAGGAATCCGGCGCGCACGAGCAGCCGCCCTCGCTCGCGAACAAAGGTGCGACAGCTCCGAGCGCCGCAGCGCACGTGGCCATCGAGGAGAGCGTGCCGAGTGAGGCTCCGGTCGCGCTCGACCAGGGCGATCCGCTCGCGGAAGCGGATTTCCACATGGCCTATGGCCTGTACGATCAGGCCGCGGATCTGGTGCAGATCGCCATTTCGCGCGAACCGGCGCGACGCGATCTGCAGCTCAAGCTGCTGGAGGTATTTTTCGTCTGGGGCAACAAGGAGCGTTTCCTGAGCAGCGCGCGCGAGCTGGCTGCCACACGCGACAAGGCCCTGCCCGGCGAGTGGGAAAAGATCGTGATCATGGGCCGCCAGATTGCCCCCGAGGACGCGTTGTTCAGCCACGCCGGCGCGTTGGCGGGCGCTGCCAGCGGCGGGGTGGATCTGAATCTCGAGGGCGGCCAGAACCGCATCGACTTCGATCTGATGGGTGAGCCCACGGTCAGTGCGCCGCGAACCACGAGCGGTGTCGACCTGGATCTGGGCGCCGCACTGGGCGATCCGGAGGCAACCGGGGAAACGGCGTCGGCCAGCGAATCGGGTATCGACTTCGTATTTGACGACGTGGAACGCGGCAATGAAGCGACCGGCTCGACGCGAGAAATGCCCACCTCTAGCAGCAGCTCGACCGCAACGGTGCAGGTCGCCGGCTCGCCGGGCATGGATCCAGACGCCCCCACCGTCGAGCAGCCGCAGCTTCCGGGCGCCGATCATCCGACCATACGCCAGAAGCTCGATGCGGCGGCACGCGCCGGCGTGGTCTCCTCGGAGCAGACGGCAGAGCTCGAATTGCACGATCTTGGGCTGGACTTGGGTCCGCTCGACGGCACCGGCGATGAGGTGGAGCTACCGAGCAGCGCGGATGCACCGACCATGCTCGCGGGCATGGACGATGAGACCCGCCAGCT
This sequence comes from Steroidobacteraceae bacterium, assembly GCA_049508555.1. Lineage (GTDB taxonomy): Bacteria > Pseudomonadota > Gammaproteobacteria > Steroidobacterales > Steroidobacteraceae > FEN-1191. Next base: position 12,694 of record JBELAR010000035.1, on the reverse strand, counting down.
CATGGCGCGTGCCGACAGCCAGCACGGCAGCAGCGCCGATGCAACCGCGATCAGTGCGGCGCCGACGGATTCGGGCACCTGGTTGTTCACCGATGCCGACTTCGGGGATGTGCTGCCTTCCGAGGCGGGCGCTCAGGGGAAGCAAAGTGCCGACGCGCCCACCGAGCTGGTCACGCAGCTCACGCCGCGGCCGATCGCCCCGAGCGAGGGCGACATCTCGTCAACCGCGCAGCTTGCCACGCTCGACACCGAGGCTTTGGACCTGGACCTCAGTGAGCAGAGGAAGAAAGAGCTTGCCCGCGACGTCAACGGCGTGGATCTCGATGTGGGGCCGGCGCTGACGGAGGGCACCTTCGTACAAACGCAGCGGATCATGGCCGAAGACGTCGCGTTGCCGGATCTGGAGCCTGCCACCATGAGCGAGGTGGGCACGAAACTGGATCTGGCCCGAGCCTACATGGACATGGGGGATCCTGAAGGGGCACGCAGCATTCTGTCGGAGGTCCTGCTCGAGGGCTCGGTGTCGCAGAAACAGGAAGCCCGCCGCCTGATCGATACCCTGCCGGGCTGAGCCCGCGACCTCCGGCCATGCGCCGCCGCATCGCCGTCGGCATCGAATACGAGGGCAGCGCGTATTGCGGCTGGCAGGTGCAGAGCGGGGCACCGAGCGTGCAAAGCGCACTGCAGGCCGCGCTCAGCCGTATCGCCGATGAACCCATCGCACTGGTCTGCGCCGGGCGGACCGACTCCGGCGTGCATGCGTACGCCCAGGTGGCGCATTTCGATACCAGCGCGGTACGACGCATGCATGCGTGGTTGCTTGGCGCTAACAATTATCTGGCCCCCGATATCAGCCTGCGCTGGGTCTGTCCGGTGCCGGCGCATTTTCACGCCCGTTACAGCGCACTGGCCCGCACCTATCGCTATCTGATCATCAATCGACCCACCCGCTCGGCGCTCGCCGCCGGCCGAGCCCTGGCGGTGTATCAACCGCTGGATCTGGCAGCCATGGAGCGCGGTGCGCGCGATCTGGTCGGGGAGCACGACTTCAGCGCCTTCCGCTCCTCGGAGTGCCAGGCGCGCTCGCCGGTGCGGCAATTGCGGGCATTGCGGGTGCAGCGCTCGGGGCAGTGGCTCGCGATCGATATCACCGCCAACGCCTTCCTGCACCACATGGCACGCAACATCGTGGGTCTGCTGCTCGCGATCGGGCTGCAGCGAGTACCGCCCGAGAGGGCCAGAATCCAGCTTCAGTCGCGCCGGCGCAGCGAGGGGGAGGCGACTGCCGCGGCCGTGGGGCTCTATCTGTGGCGAGTGGACTATGCGCCGCAGTTCGGGCTGCCCGAGCTGGAGCCCGATGCGGATTGGGCTATGATCGAGCCTCCAGCGTAGGGTGGCGTTTGAGGGTTCGGATTCATGTCATGGTTTGAGAAGATCGTTCCGTCGCGCATCAAGACCGAGCGTCGCTCGAGGTCGGTGCCCGAGGGTCTGTGGATCAAATGTCCGGCCTGCGATGCCGTGCTCTATCGCGCCGAGCTCGAGCGCTGCCTGAACGTCTGTCCCAAGTGCAGTCACCATATGCGCATCGGCGCCCGCGAGCGCCTGCGCGCGTTCCTGGACCCCGAACCGATCAGCGAGATCGGCGAGGGCATTCGGGCCGAAGATCCTCTGAAGTTCAAGGACAGCAAGCGCTATCGCGACCGTCTGGCCCAGGCGCAGAAGGTGACGCGCGAGCAGGATGCCCTGATCGCCCTTGCCGGCGCGCTGCACGGCGAGCCGGTGGTCGCCTGCGCCTTCGAGTTTCAGTTCCTGGGCGGCTCCATGGGATCGGTGGTCGGTGAGCGCTTCAAGCGCTCGGTGGATTACTGCATCGAGCACCGCTGCGGTCTGGTGTGCTTCGCGGCCACGGGCGGCGCACGCATGCAGGAGGCGCTGCTGTCGCTGATGCAGATGGCCAAGACCAGCGCCGCGCTGGTGCGGCTGGCGCAGGCGGGTCTGCCGTTCATCTCGGTCATGACGGATCCGACCACCGGCGGTGTGTCGGCGAGTCTGGCGATGCTTGGGGATCTGAACATCGCCGAGCCGCGCGCATTGATCGGCTTCGCGGGCCCGAGGGTGATCCAGCAGACCGTCCGTGAGACGCTGCCTGAGGGCTTCCAGCGCAGCGAATTCCTGCTCGAACACGGCGGACTGGATCTGATACTCGACCGGCGCGAGATGCGTGATCGCATCGGGCAGCTGTTGCGTCTGTTGCAAAGGCGCCCACCCCTGCAAGCCGCTTGAGCGTGCGCTACCGCACGCTGCCAGAGGCGCTCGCTTACCAGCAGCGCGCCCACGGCCGTGCCATGGATCTCGGACTCGAGCGCGTGCGCGAGGTCGCGCTCCGGCTCGGATTGCTCGAGAAGCGCTGTCCGGTCGCAATCGTCGGCGGCACGAACGGTAAGGGTTCGACCGCGAGCCTGCTTGCGGCGCTGCTGCGGGCCGGCGGCGCTCGTGTGGGACTGTTCACCTCACCGCACCTGGTGCGCTACAACGAGCGCGTGCAGATCGATGGCGTGGAGGCGGACGATGCGACATTGTTGCGCGCGTTCGAGCGCATCGAATCCGCGCGCGGTGCGGTCACGCTGACGTTCTTCGAGTACAACACGCTCGCCGCGCTGGATGTGTTTCGCGACGCGGCGGTCAGTGCGATGGTGCTCGAGGTGGGCTTGGGCGGGCGGCTCGATGCGACGAATATCATTGACGCCGATGTTGCGCTGCTGTGCTCAGTGGGCTTTGATCATCGCGACTGGCTCGGTGATACGCTCGAACAGATCGGCGCCGAGAAGGCCGGTATATTCCGCACCGCACAGCCGGTCGTGCTCGGCAGCGCCGACATGCCCCAGAGCGTTTGGCAGACTGCGCAGGCGCTGCGCTGCCGAACCTTGACCGCGGGGCGCGAGTTTTGCGCCCGGATCGCCGGCGACGGCTATGGCGGGGAGTCCTGGGACTACGAGGCCGGGCCATGGAGCCTGTCGGGGTTGCCGGCCCCGGCGCTGGCCGGGGCGATACAGTACGGCAATGCCGCGAGCGCGCTGAGCGCGCTGAATGTGCTGTCCGCCCCCCCGCCGATCACGCACGCCCAGGTCGCGCGGGCTCTGCGTGCGGTCCGCTTGCCGGGGCATTTTCAAATCGTGCCCGGCGAGGTCGAGTGGATTCTGGATGTGGCGCACAACGAACCCGCCGCGAAGGTGCTCGCGCGCGCGCTCGCCGCCCGCCGCGTCGAGGGCCGCACCATCGCCGTCGCCGGCATGCTGGCGGACAAGGATGCAGCCGCCGTGGCCGCTGCGCTCGACGCGGCGATTGACCATTGGCTGCTCGCGAGCATCACGGATGAGCCGCGCGGGCTCAGCGCCGCGGCGCTGCAACAGCGCCTGCCCGTGCTTCGCAGCCCACTCGAACTGACCGAGAACGTCGCGGCAGCTTGCGCGCGCGCCCGCGCGCTGGCCCGGCCGCGCGATCGCGTGATCGTGCTGGGCTCGTTTCATGTCGTGGGTCCGGCGCTCAGCTGGCTTGGGCTATACTGAAAACGGACTCATGGAAAACCGTCTTAAAGAGCGTCTGACGGGCGCGGCAATACTGGTGGCGTTGATCGTGTTGCTCGTGCCGGAGATGTTTCATGGTCAGCGTAGCGACGTTCCGGCCAGTACCGGCGGTGTTGCCGACGGCCCGCCGCTGCGCTCCTACACCATCGACTTGAGTAACGGTCCGACGCGCACCGCGCCGCTGCAGTCCACGCCGCCCTCGAGCGCGCTGCCCGTGCCTTCGGATGCCACGAGCGAGCCCGCAGCGGCGCATGCCCCCGCCAGCCCTCCCGCACCCGGGGCAATTGCCCCGGATGTGCCGAGCCGGCCGGGGACTGTCTCGAGTTCGAGCTCCACTGCTGGCGCCGCGGCGGTGCGGCGCGCGCCGGGTGCGAACTGGAGCGTGCAACTGGGCATGTTCGCCCAGCGCGAGAATGCGGAGCGCCTGCTGCGCGCGGCGCAGGCCAAGGGTTTCGCCGTCAGCGTGTCCAGTGCCGACGGCAAGGGGCTGTTTCGAGTGCGTACCAGCGCTCTTGTGGACCACGTCACGGCCCAGGGGCTGCAGCAGCGGCTGCGCGATCAGGGCTTTGCCGCGACGATCGTGACGCCGTGAGGCGCGGCCCACAGAGCGCCGCGCTAGAATGCGCGCCACTGCGAGGGCCGTGAACCTTATGAATTGGACCGACTACGTATTGATTGCGTTCATGCTGTTCTCCTGCATCGCAGGACTATTGCGCGGCCTGTTGCGGGAGATCATGGCGCTCATGACCTGGATCGCCGCGCTGTGGCTCGCCTGGAAGTACGCACCCCTGGTCGAATCTCACCTGGGCGGCGCACTCAGCGGCGCGAGCGTGCGACCCTGGGCCGCGCGCGCCGTGATATTCCTCGCAGTGCTGTTGCTCGGCACGCTCGCCGGCCTGCTGGTGTCGCATTTCGCGCGCCTGTCGCTCTTCAGTGCCACGGATCGCTTTCTCGGCGGCGTGTTCGGACTGGTGCGCGGAGCCGTGATGATCGGTCTGCTGGTGATGCTGTGCCACGCGGTGCGGCTGGAGGGCGAGCCATGGTGGCGCGGATCATTGCTGGTGCCCTACGCCGAGCACGCCGCGAATGTACTGCGTGGGTTGGTCGGCGAGCGTAAAATACACGCGGGACAAACTCTCACGACGGCGCTCTGATCGCGCCAGGGAAGCAGCACCAATCATGTGCGGTATCGTCGGCATTGTCGGCACGACTCCGGTCAATCAGCGGCTCTACGATGCGCTGACGGTGCTGCAGCATCGCGGACAGGATGCCGCCGGCATCATGACGGCGTATGAAGGCCGGCTCTGCTCGCGCAAGGGCGCCGGGCTCGTGCGCGACGTGTTCGAACAGCAGCACATGCTCGAACTGGCCGGACAGGTCGGAATCGGTCACGTGCGCTACCCGACCGCAGGCTGTGACAGCGCCTTCGAGGCGCAGCCGTTCTTCGTGAACGCTCCTTACGGAATCTGTCTCGCGCACAACGGCAATCTCACGAACGCCGCCGAGCTGGCCGACGTGCTGATCCGCGAGGATCGGCGCCATCTGAACAGCGAATCGGATTCGGAGGTGTTGCTGAACGTACTGGCCTCCGAGCTGCAGCGCGTGGGCACGCCGCGCGTGACTCCGGCGGATATATTCGCCGCGGCGAGCGCCGTGTATCGACGCTGTCGCGGCGGTTACGCCGTGGTCGTCATGGTCATCGGCCACGGCGTACTCGGTTTTCGCGATCCCAACGGCATACGTCCATTGGTGCTCGGCTCGAGGCGCACGCCCAAAGGAACCGAGTACATGCTGGCCTCCGAGAGCGTCGCGCTCGACATGCTCTCCTTCGAGACGGTGCGCGACGTGGCCCCGGGCGAAGCGGTATTCATCGACGAGCAGGGCCGCCTGCACTCACAGCAGTGCGTCGCCACCGTGCGTCATACACCCTGCATCTTCGAGTACGTCTACTTCGCGCGGCCCGACTCGATCATCGACAATATCTCGGTGTATCGGGCACGCATGCGCATGGGCGAGAAGCTCGCGGCCCGGGTGCTGCGTGAACGGCCCGACCACGACATCGACGTCATCATTCCGATTCCCGACACCAGCCGCACCAGCGCGCTGCAGATGGCGCAGAAGCTCGGTATCAAATACCGCGAAGGCTTTACCAAGAACCGCTATATCGGTCGCACCTTCATCATGCCCGGACAGGAACAGCGCGAGCGTTCGGTGCGGCGCAAGCTCAATGCCATCGACCTGGAATTCCGCGGCAAGAACGTGCTGCTGGTGGATGACTCGATCGTCCGCGGCACCACCTCGGCGCAGATCATCGACCTGGCGCGCGAGGCGGGGGCCAGGAAGGTCTACTTTGCATCGGCTGCGCCGCCCGTGCGCTTTCCCAATGTCTATGGCATCGACATGCCCGCGACCAGCGAGCTCGTGGCGGCTGGCCGCAGCGTCGAGGAAGTCGCACAGGTCATCGGTGCGGATTGGCTCGTCTACCAGGAGCTCGAGGATCTGGTCGCCGCCTGCCAGCATGACAATGCGCAGATCGAGGAGTTCGACACCTCGTGTTTCTCGGGCGAGTATGTGACGGGCGACGTGACGTTCGAGTATCTCGATCGTCTGCAGCGCGCGCGCTCCGAGGAGGCCCGAAGCCGGCGGCGGCTCGCACGTACGGGACTGAAGGCTGTCGGCGCGCCTTGAGTCGACCATGACCGGGCGCTCGCCTCGGTCGTCGCCGATCCGGCGCGCCGCTCCGTGCGGTCCGTGAATCAAGACAGGCTCCGCGCATGCGACTGTTACTGGTAGAGGAAGATCCTAGAGTCCGCACATTGCTGCGGCATCATTTGAGCTGCAAATGGCCGGAAGTGCGCATCAGCGCGCATCCGCCGCTGCAGCGCGGGCCCTTGCCCCCCGAATTCCTGGCGCAGGGCTACGACGCGGTGCTGTATGCCGCCGCCGCGGACGATGAGGATGGGATCGCGGGTCTGCACGAGCTGCGCTCCCGCCCGGGTTTCGCACCCGTGATCTTCATGCTGAACCGGGAGAATCGCTCGCTGCGCGAGCGCGCCATGGACGCCGGAGCCTACGGCGTACTGGTCAAGAATCGTATCGAGCACGAGGGCTTCCTGGCGCTGCTGGAGGCCGCCAGTCGCGATCACAAGCGCGCGCTGGCGGACTGGCGCGTCTCCCCGGAGGCGATCGAGTCGCGCCGTTTCGGCGAGGCGCGCATTCCGGAGTATCGACGCGCCCGGCTGCTCGCCCGCGGTTCGGTCTCCCAGCTCTACGTCGCCGAGAGCGAGAAGGCCGGCACGCTGGTGGTGCTGAAGGTCACGCCATCGCGGCGCGATGAGAGCGGCATCGATCAGGTGTTCGCGCGCTTCCTGCAGGAGTATGAGATCGCGCAGCGCGTACGCCACCCGAACATTGTACGACTCTATGAGCTCGGCGTGGCGGACGATCATGCCTATCTGGCGATGGAATACTTCCAGCGCGGGGACCTGCGCCGCCGCATGCGCGGCGGCATCTCACCCTCCGAGGCCCTCGATTACGCCTCGCAGATCGCGCGCGCGCTCGCCGCGCTGCATACGGCCGGCATCCTGCACCGCGATCTGAAGCCCGGCAACGTCATGCTGCGCATGGACGGGCAGGTGGCATTGATCGACTTCGGTCTCGCCAAACACGAGGCCCTCGACTACGACATCACCGACACCGGCATGATCTTCGGCACGCCGCATTACATGAGTCCTGAGCAGGGCCACGGACAGGATCTGGATGCGCGCAGCGATCTGTACAGCCTCGGCGTCGTGCTATTCGAGATGCTCAGCGGGCGCAAGCCGTACGTGGCCGACAATCCGATGGCCATCATCTACATGCACCGCAACACGCCCACGCCGCGCCTGCCTGAGGCGGTGGCCGATCTGCAGCCCCTGCTCGATCGGCTGCTCGCCAAGGATCCAAAAGAGCGCTTCAATAACGCGGCCGAGGCGATGCGCGGTATCGACGCCGTGCGCACGGCCTGGCTGACAAAAGGGGCGCTGGCTTGAGCATACTGGCCGCGCCGACCAGCCCCGCCTGGGTCGAGGCGGCCTGCGAGCGCTGGCGCGAGCTGCTGATCGATCATGCCAACTGCGAGAAGAAAGCCGCCTCGAGCGCCCTGGCGCTGATCTTTGCCTATCCGGAGGATCAGGCGCTCAACGCCGCGTTGTCGCGTCTGGCGCGCGAGGAGCTGCGGCACTTCGAGGAGGTCTCGCAGCTCATGCGCCGGCTGCAGGTGCCGTTCGAGCGCCAGCGGCCGGCCCGTTATGCGGCCGGATTGCGCGCCGCGCTGCATTCGCAGGAGCCGCTGCGCAAGCTCGATCTGCTGCTGGCCTGCGCGCTGATCGAGGCGCGCTCGTGCGAGCGCTTCGCGTTGCTCGCCCCGAGGCTGGCGGCGCCTCTGGGCGGATTCTATGAGCGGCTGCAGCGCACGGAGGCCCGCCACTACGAGCTGTATCTGCGTCTGGCGCGCTCGGTGGCCGGGGCGGCGCGCGATTGTCAGCGACGGCTCGCCGAGCTGGCCGCGGTGGAGGCGCAGCTCATCGCGGCGCCGGATGAGCCGCTGCGCTTTCATGCGGGACCGATGGCCGCGGCAGCACTTCCAGCCTGAAGCTCGCCCGCTCCCAGGAGAGACAGCTGCCCTGATCATGCCAGGCGCCGAGCACGATCCGGTGCGCGCGCGCGCCGTCCAGCTCGAATTCGTGCACGGCGGGGCGGTGGGTATGGCCGTGGATCAACCATTGCACGCCGCAGGCACGCATGGCCGCGCTCACGGCCAGTTCATCCGCATCCATGATGGCGCCCGCGGTCCGGCGCGTGTGGCGCCGGCTGCCCGCGCGCGCCTGCTCTGCGAGCTCGCGCCGCAGGCGCAGCGGCAATCGCAGGAAACGCCGCTGCCAGTCGGGCTCTCGCACCACCGCGCGCAACAGCTGATAGGGCCGATCTGCCGTGCACAGCGCGTCGCCATGGGTGAGCAGGACGCGCTGCCCGTACAGGTCGATCAGCACGGGATCGGCGAGCAGGCGGGCACCACTGCGTTGCTCGAAGCCGTGCTGGAGCAAGAAGTCGCGATTGCCGTGCATGACGAAGCAGGGCACGCCGCGCTCGCTCAGGTCTCGCATGGCCGCGCAGATCTCGCGCCGATGCGCATCGTCATCATCATCGCCGACCCAGGACTCGAACAGATCCCCGAGGATGTAGAGCGCCTCGGCGCCTGCCGCCCGCGTCTTGAGGAACTCGATGAATTGCGCCCCCGCGGCGGGCTCCTGCGCATCGAGGTGCAGATCGGAGACAAACAGCGTGGTCAACTCGTATCGCTCGCCGCTCGGGATTTAGGCTACATTGTAAAGATGAATCCGAGTCCCGTCGTGACGCGATTTGCGCCCAGCCCCAGTGGCGAGTTGCATCTGGGCAACGCGCGTACGGCGCTGTTCAACTTTCTGCTCGCGCGCGCGCGCGGCGGCCGTTTCGTGCTGCGCGTGGAGGATACCGACAGCTCACGCACGCAGGAGCGCTACGTCGAGGCGTTGTGCACCGATCTGTCGTGGATGGGCCTGCACTGGGACGAGGGTCCGGATCGGCCCGGACCGCATGGACCCTACCGGCAGTCGCAGCGTGGCGAGATCTATCAGCGCTATGTTGAGCAGCTCGAGCGCGAGCAGCGCGTGTACCCGTGCTTCTGCACGCCGCTGGAACTGGACCTCTCGCGGCGCGCGCAGCTCGCGGCCGGGCGGCCGCCGCGCTATGCGGGTACCTGCCGGACCTTAAGCGCGCAGGAGACCGCCGCGCGGCGCGCGCAGGGCCTGGGCGCGAGCCTGCGCTTTCGGGTGCCCTTGGGCCAGCGTCTGGAATTCCAGGACCTCGTGCATGGCGCGCAGAGCTTCCTGTCCGATGATATCGGGGATTTCATCGTGCGGCGCGAGGACGGTAGCGCGGCATTTTTTTTCAGCAACGCCGTGGACGATGCGCTCATGCAGGTCAGCCATGTCTTGCGCGGCGATGATCATCTGTCCAATACGCCGCGCCAGCGCCTGCTGCTCGAGGCCCTGGGCCTGCCGGTGCCGCAGTACGGGCATGTATCGCTGCTGATCGGGCCGGACGGTGCCCCGCTGTCCAAGCGCCATGGCGCCACCAGCGTGCGTGAACTGCGCGAGGCCGGCTATTCCGCCGCTGCGGTCGGCAATCATCTGTTCCGGCTCGGTCACTCGACACCGCTCAATGGACTGCTGACGCTCGAGCAGATGGTGAGCGGCTTCGAGGTGAGCGCTTTGCAGCGCGCGCCGGCGCATTTCCAGCTCGGACAGCTGCGCCATTGGCAGAGCGAATGGGTGCACGCGTTGTCGTTCGAGCAGGCGCGCGAATGGCTCGCCTGGGCGCTGCCCGTCGGGCTCGATGACGCACGGGCGAGCGCCTTCATTACCGCGGTACTGCCCAACGTGGTGCTGGCCGAGGATGCGCGGCTGTGGCAGCAGATCATCTTCGGCGAGGCACTCGCCTACGACGAGCCGGCATTGCGCGCGGCGCGAGAGGCCGGCCCGGAATTCTTTTCCGCGGCCGCCGGTGCGGTGCATGAGCCGGCCGACCTGGGCGCCTTGCGCGGCGCCACCGGGCGCAAGGGTGCGGCCTTTTTCATGCCGCTGCGCGCGGCGCTTACCGGTCGCCTGCACGGCCCGGAGCTCGCGCCACTGCTGGCAGCGATGCCGGCCGAGCGCGTGCGCGAGCGCCTGTTGCAATTCGCCCAGGCGCGGCCTTGAGCGGGCGGGGATCGAGGCACGATGCTGCGCATACATAACAGCTTGAGCGGTCAGAAGGAGGAGTTTCGTCCGCTGCAGCCCGGCCGCGCCGGACTGTACGTGTGCGGCGTGACGGTCTACGACTACTGCCACATCGGCCATGCGCGCTGCTATATCGTGTTCGACGTGATTCGCCGCTGGCTGCGTCATCGCGGCTATGACGTGAACTACGTGCGCAACATCACCGATATCGACGACAAGATCATCCGGCGGGCGGCCGAGAACGCCCAGCCCGTGGAGGCGCTCACGGCGCATTTCATCCAGGCGATGCACGAGGATTTCGCTGCCATCGGCATCGAGGCGCCCGAGCACGAGCCGCGGGCCACGCAATACATGGCACCCATGATCGGCATGATCGAGCGGCTCATCGCACTCGGTTACGCCTACCTCGGTGCCCAGGGCGACGTGCTCTACGCGGTGGCGAAATTTCCCCACTACGGTGAGCTCTCCGGCAAGCGCCTGGCGGATCTGCGGGCCGGCGCGCGCGTCGAGGTCGACACCGCCAAGCGCGACCCGCTGGATTTCGTGCTCTGGAAGGCGGCCAAGAGCGGCGAGCCGGCCTGGCCCTCGCCCTGGGGTCCGGGTCGGCCGGGCTGGCATATCGAATGCTCGGCCATGGCCCAGGAGCTGCTCGGCGATCATTTCGATCTGCACGGCGGGGGCCTGGATCTGAAGTTTCCGCATCACGAAAACGAGCTGGCGCAGTCGTGCGCGGCGCACGGGCGTGCCTTCGTAAACATCTGGATCCACAATGGCTTCGTCAACTTCGACAACGAGAAGATGTCGAAGTCGCTCGGCAATGTCTTCACCGTGCGCGAGCTATTGCCGCGGCTGCGTCACCCGGAAGTGCTGCGCGCGTATCTGCTACAGACCCATTACCGGCAGCCCATCAACTACAGTTTTGCGCAGCTCGAGCAAACCGACGCCCTGCTCAGCCGCCTGTATACGGCGTTGCGCGGCCTCGAGCGCGCGCCCGCGGGCGCGTCCGCGCTGCCGGGCGAACACCGCCAGCGCTTCGAGGCGGCGCTCGACGATGATTTCAACACTCCGGAAGCCTTCGCGATGCTGCAGTCCCTTGCACGCGAGCTCAATGCGGCCCGGACCCAGGGGCACAGCACTCTGATCGCCTCGCTGGCGACGGAGCTGCAGCGTCTCGCAGCGCTGCTGGGATTGCTGGGCGTGGATCCGGAGCAGTGGTTCCGGCTCGAATCCCCGGCTCGAAGTGCGGGCGCGGACGGCGCGAGCGCGCCGAGCGTGCTCGATGAGGCGCAGATCGAGTCGTTGATCGCCGCGCGGCTGGCGGCGCGGGCCGAGCGCAACTTTGCCGCCGCCGATCAAATACGCGCTCAATTGGTGAGCGCAGGGGTGGTGCTCGAGGATCAGCCCGGCGGCGGCACGCTCTGGAAGCGCGCCTGAGAGCGCCGGCCCTCAAGCCGTGCGCAGCGCGAGCAAGCTCTGATAGGCCTGCAGCGTCTCGCGCGCGACGGCCTCGATGTGATAGGCGCTCAGATCATGCGGCGTAGGCGGGGTGCGCACGTCGTAATGGTGGCGCAGCCGCTGCGCGAGCGCGGCGATATCCCCGATCGGCACGAGATCGCCGCCGTAGCGGCCCAGAATCTCCGTGGGACCCGCGGTGGCCGTGGCGAGCACCGGTACACCTGCGTCGAGTGCTTCGAGCACGACCCGTCCCAGCGGCTCGCGCCGCGAGGGGCTCACGAACAGATCGAAGGCCTGGTAGTAGTTCTTAACGTCATGGCGGAATCCAGGCAGCGTGACCCGGGCGCCGGCGAGGCGCGTCAGGCGGACGCGCTCGCGCCCATCCCCGAGTATCACGAGCCGGGCGGCGGGCAGTGCCGCGCGCTCGAAGGCCCTGATCAGCAGATCGAAACCCTTGCTTTGAGCGAGCCGTCCAACGGCGCCGATCAGATATTCGTGCGGGCCGACGCCAAGCTCGGCGCGCCGCGCAAGGATTTCATCAGCGCTGAGGCGCCGGGCGGGAATCATCGATTCATTGATCATGAATACGCGACCGCGGTAGTCCTGCGGGATATCGCGCCGCTGCCAGGCGGCGATGCAGATGAGGCCATCCATGGCTGCGAAATGCGGTCCATTGACCGTCAGATGCAGTGTGGCGATCGTGGCAGGCCGGGGTCGCAGATGCGCCAGCACGCGCGTGGAGCGGCGCAAGTGCGCATGCACCACATCGGGTGCGAATCGCCGCAGAGCCTCGCGCACCGCGCGCCGCGGCCACCAGTGCGGCACCTCGAGCACCTCTACCGCCGGATCGAGGGCGTC
>JBELAR010000034.1:0-16336 GCA_049508555.1 Steroidobacteraceae bacterium | reverse complement strand
GGTGACCTGGAAGGATCTGGATTGGGTGCGCAGCCATTGGCCCGGAAAACTCATCATCAAAGGCATACTCGACGCGGAGGATGCCAAGGTCGCGGCCACGCTCGGCATCGATGCCATGGTGGTGTCCAACCACGGCGGCCGCCAGCTCGACGGCGCGCCGTCCTCGATATCGGTGTTGCATGAGATCGTCACCGCCGTCGATAAACGGTGCGAAGTCTGGTTCGATGGTGGTGTGCAATCCGGCCCGGATATTCTGCGAGCACTGGCGCTCGGAGCGTCGGCCTGCCTGATCGGCAAGAGCTATCTGTATGCGCTCGGCGCGCTCGGAGGCCCGGGCGTCACGCTGGCGCTCAATCTGCTACGCAAGGAACTCGAGGTGACGCTGGCACTGACGGGATGCACCGACGTGCGCGAGGTCGATACACGGATACTGCGTCGCCCACCCGGCTCTCAATAAGCGGGGCGCAGCGGATAACCGCTGCGCCCCGTTATTTTTGCCGCGAGCGACTTACTGCAATGCGACCTTTTTGTCATACGGCTCGTATGAGAACTTCTGCCCGGCAACGACCGCGTTGTACATCAACCCACCCTTGGCGATCGTGAATACGGCCATGCCGTGGTAGTAGTGACCCTGGGTCGCGGCGAGCTGATTGTCAGCGCTCGCAGCGGAATTCTCCCCAGTGGTACCCGCGCTGGCTGATGCCGAAGCTGTGATCACCGTGGCCCCTACATCACCGCTGAACTCGAAGTTACCGGCGGTGAACTCATCCAATGCGGCCTTGTTCTCGAAGAAGATGATTTCGCTATAGGCCTCGCCACCGGCCTGCGCGCCAACGCTGATTTGAGTCATGCTCACATGGCCGATGCGCCGGGCGTTCGCATAGACGCGTCCGGTGCCGTGCGCCGCACCCACGACGAGCCCACCCTTGCCGATAGTCGGGAACACCGCGTAGCCATAGGCGCTGGTGAAATACGCGCCGCTCTGATTGGAGTGTTGAAACACGCCCAGGGTATCGCTGAATGAACCCGCATAAGCGGCGCCGATTGGCATGCCCAGCGTCACCACCATCGCCGTGGCGCAAATCCGTGTAATTGCTCGCATATTTGATCTCCGTTAATAATAATAAGCCGATTGCGGCCTATAGCCGTCCTTGGGCACCATCATGGCTCGGCCCGCGGCTGCGGTCTGTCGGAGAGCGCACACAGTGGAGCTCAGGCGTAGTCTGACCCGCTGCGGCCAGATCACAGCGCCGGAATCCATCGGCTGCTAAGCTCACTCAATGCCTACACCGTCCTCGCTGTCGCCCACGCACTCGCTGGCGATCGCGAACCCTGCGGAATCAACGCCGCAGTGATGCGCCGGCGCAGGGGCTGGAGTTCCGCTCGATGAACTATCTGGTGACGGTACTGACGCTGACGGTGCTGGGGGATCCAACCCGGCAGCAGCCGGTGAATCTGCTGGCTCTCGTACCGCGCACTGGCATCGAAACTCTGCCGATATGCGAGCAGATCATCGCCAAGGCCATGAACGACGGCAGTCGTGAGCGCGACGCGCGCTTCAGCTTTGCCTGTCTCAGGATGCCGATGGACCTCGATACGAATACTCTGATCCCGCAGCCGTCGCCAGCGAACCCGGCACCGTTCAAACCCAGCGAGAAACCGACGGTAGCGGTGGCCCATCTGATCAGCCGGGCCGGAGCAGAAACTCCCACTCAGGTCTTGTACATAGTCAGGCTCAGCGACTTTCTGTCGGAGGGCTTCGCGATGGGTCTGTGCCGGAATCTCATCGCATCGATGACCGAAATGCATTACAGCTGCGAATCCTACGATCCGCATTAGCAGTCTCATCAATCGCAAGCGCCGCGATCATGTCGACACCGATATTCTCCCGCTTGCTTGAACTCGCGGCCGCCCTCCTAGTACTGCTTGGCGTCGATACCTCGAGCGCACAAGAGCAGCCCGCCGTGGTTGCTCAGAGCCCCGGTCCCGCCACGAGTCTGGCTGATTCCGCGGCGTTACGCGCCACGGTCTTCGGTCCGTCACCGCGGGACCTGGCGGCCTTGCCTGACAGCGTTCCGCTCACGGAGATCGATATAGCGCTGCCCTGGGCCAGGCCCGTACCCGACGTCTTTTGGTTTGATCGCAGGCTGCGTGTCTGGTTTTCGGCGCAAACCAAACCCGCGCCGCTCGCCGTCGTCATAGCGGGGACTGGCGGTGATGGCAACACGACGAAGCTTTCGATCTTGCGCGGCGCGCTCTATGGAGCTGGCTATCACGTTCTCACGATGCCATCCCCGACCTTCCCCGGCTTTATCGTCTCGACCTCGAGCACGGGCGTCGCCGGCGATCTCCGGCAGGACTCCCACGATCTATATGCAGCCATGCAGCAGATCATCGCGCATCTGCCGCACCGGGTTCAAATCACCGACATCGACGTACTGGGCTACAGCCTGGGGGGCGCCAATGCGGCGGTCATCAAGTCGATCGATGGCAGGGAGGGCAAGCTGCATATCCACCGCGCAGTCATGATCAATCCGCCCGTGAGCCTGTTCACTTCAATGACCCGTCTCGACAGATTGTTCGCGCTGAGCATCGGCCCGGCGGATGCGGGTGTCGAGAACCTCTACCGTCTGCTGTACGCACAGCTCGCCAATCTGTACCGCGCCTCGGACCGCGTGGTGCTCGATGAGGGTTTTCTGCTTGGAGCGGCGGCCACGGTGTTGCAGACCGATACGCAATTCGCCGCGGCCATCTCTTTGAGCTTCCGTCTGGACCTGGTCAACATGTTCTATGCTGGCGATCTATACGCCGGCACCGGCGTCGTGGTGGACCCGAAACGGCCGCCGAGGCTCGGGGATTCCCTCGAGCAGACCGCGCGGGTGCTACGCGGCAAGCCGT
Source organism: Steroidobacteraceae bacterium (assembly GCA_049508555.1). Lineage (GTDB taxonomy): Bacteria > Pseudomonadota > Gammaproteobacteria > Steroidobacterales > Steroidobacteraceae > FEN-1191. The sequence continues at coordinate 13,438 of JBELAR010000034.1, read as the reverse complement.
TCTCCGAATACTTCGCAAGGGTATTTGCGCCGTACTATCTGCGGCACCGGCCGAATGCGAGCAGCACATCGCTGATCGCCGAGAGCCGCCTGGATATTATTGGCGATGCGCTGCGCGCTGACGGGAACTACTACGCGCAGACCAACAGTAATGATCTGATTCTCGACCAGTCGGATCTGGCATGGCTGCGCAGCACGTTGGGCTCCAGGATCGTGGTTTACGATCACGGCGGACATCTGGGCAATCTTGGTGAACGTGCGCAGATTGCCGACATGCTCGACATGCTTGCCGGGCGCTGGGGCGGCGTCTCGCCATGAGAGGAGCCCTGGCCTCGGCAATGATGGGATTGACTCTCTGCGGCTGTGCCTCGCGCAGCCTGGACATGCGGGCGCTGCCGCCGGATACCCCTGCCGCCGACAACGCGGCGGCGATCGAGTATGCCGCAGCGCTTACCGCTGCGGCCCCCAGCGAGGGCGCCGAGCCGGGCACACAAGAGTCCGGGGAAGTCCTGCCGCCGCTCACGGCCGCCGATGCGCCGTCCGTCGACACCTACGATCCCTGGGAGCGACTGAATCGCTACACCTATCGATTCAACGCGCATTTCGACGAAGCGCTGTTCCTGCCCGTCGCCAACGCGTATCGCCGCCTGCCCTCGCCGATCCGTTCCGGCGTGCACAATTTCCTCAACAACCTCGCCGAGATCGACAGCGTGGTCAACTACGCACTGCAATGGCGGCTCCGTTATGGCGCGTGCAGTCTAGGGCGCCTCGCACTCAATAGCACCATTGGAATCGGCGGCCTGCTTGATGTCGCCAGAAAGCTCCACCTGCCCAGCAGACCCACCGGGTTCAGCGCGACGCTGTCCACCTGGGGCATGCATCCGGGACCCTACCTGGTCATTCCGTTTCTCGGACCATCAACGCTGCGCGATGGGGTCGGACTGCTCGGGGATTACGGCACCAACTACGGCATCAATCCTGCAGGCTTTTATCGCGGCGAGGGATCGTGGCTGCTCGGGGGCGCCGAAGCCATCGATGATCGGGCCAACGTGAGCTTTCGCTACTACTCGAGTGGCTCACCGTTCGAGTACGAGCAGATCCGCTTCCTCTACGTGCGCAAGCGCCTGATCGAGGACGCCGGCCTGCATCGCCACAGCGCGCCGCAGCAGCCGCGGAGCAATACGCCAGCCGGAAAATAACTGTACTCAGCCTGCCCTGGTTGGGGCAGTCCGTCGGGGCGCCGGCAATCCGAGCCGGGGCGGGAACCGCACGCCATAACGCGGGTCTATACAGGTTGAGATTACGTTACGAACCCCAATGCTCATAAGTGGTAGAGCGCGCAGTCGCGGCCGGTTCGGCCTGAATAGACAGCATGGCCGGGCCGGCGCGTGCTTGCGGGGCCATGTGGCTTATAATGGGTTACGAGGTGTAGCCATGACATATCAAGGCATTCTGACGGGCCTGCGCAGCGGCGCCATCGCGGCGGCGGTCGCGCTCGTCGTGTCGAGCAACGCATGGGCAGCCGAAGGTGGGCACGTCGGCGGTGGCGGTAGTGGGGGCGGCCGAGCCTATGGGGGTGGCGGCCGAGCCTACGCCGGTCACGGCGGCTACGGCTACGGCTATCGCGGAGGTTGGCGTGGTGGCTACGGCTACTACGGCCCCTGGGGCTGGGGCGGTTGGGGTTTCGGCTATGGATTGTTCCTGGCGACTTTGCCGTTCTACTACTCGACCTACTGGTGGAACGGTGTGCCGTACTATTACGCGGATTCCAACTACTATCTCTGGAACCCCGCCTCGGGCGGTTACGAGTCGGTACAACCGCCACCAGAGGTCGCGAGCCAGGCCGCGATGCAGGAGCCGGCCTCAATCGAGTTGTTCGCCTATCCGAAAAATGGTCAGACTAGCGAGCAGCAGGCGAAGGACAAATTCGAATGCCATCGCTGGGCTCGGGACCAGAGTGGCTTCGATCCGACGCAACCCGGTGGTGCGTCCGCTGCGCCGCCCGAGTCGGCAGCCGGGCCGGCCGCTGCCGGGCCGGCTGCAGTCGCGCCAGCGGGCAAGCGGCAGGACTACCTGCGGGCGCAGACCGCCTGCCTCGAGGCCCGTGGCTACAGCGTGAAGTAGACCATCACTCCGCCGAGGGCAGCGCCGTACAGCCGCGACGCGAGCTATGTCTAGACCGCCTGCCCACGCACCGACGCGCCCCGCGCTACTGCTCTCGGTGGGTATCGCTGTGGCCCTGGGGGCTTGCCACACGTCATGGGCTGCGCTGGGCGGGACCGCCGACTCGGTCGCGCGCGATGCGGCCCTGCTCAGTGGTAGCGATGCGGTGACGCAGAGCGCGAGTTACGACCTGCACGAAATCACTGCTGCGACCGGCACCACAGTCCGCGAGTATGTGTCGCGCCAGGGCACGGTGTTCGCGGTGAGCTGGGAGGGCCGCGGTAGCCCGGATGTGGCGCAATTGCTCGGCAGTTCATACGCCGCTTACGTGGCTGCGGCGCATGCGCATCGCACCGGCCATCATCTCGTCGTGGTCAATACACCGGACCTCGTGGCCAGCGTGCTGGTCGTGCAACACAGATCGATCGGCCATGTGCACGTTCCCGCACTGCTCCCTGCCGGCGTCACCCCCGCTGACCTGCACTGAAGTACCCAGGTCACGCTCGCACATGTCGCTACGTCTCATTCATATCGCGTCTGTCGCGCTGCTGGCGGCTGCGGCCAGCGTGCTCGGCGGCTGCGGTGGCGGCGGCGGCGGTGGATCGGTCTCGACGGCGGCCTCGAGTTCTTCTGGTAGCGGTGCTTCGAGCAGCAGTTCCTCCGGCAGCAGTTCCTCTGGTAGCAGCTCCTCGAGCGGCGGCTCTGCCTCGGCTGCCAACTCACTGCCGATTGCGGTGGATGGCGGCTCGAGCGTGCTCCAACAAGAAACGGGCGGCGTGGTTCCCAATTTCCCCTATGTCACGGTGACGATCTGCGCGCCGGGCTCGACGAGCAATTGCCAGGTCATCGATCACGTCCAGATCGACACCCAATCCGTGGGCCTGCGCATCATGGGTTCGGTCATAAACTCTGCATTGCTCTCGGCACTCAGGCAGGCGAGTACCAGCGGCGGCCAGCCGGTGTTCGAGTGCGCGCCCTTTGCGGACGGCTACAGCTGGGGTCCGGTCACGTCGGTCGATGTTCAGTTCACCAGCAGCGAGCGCGCCAGTTTGGTACCGATACACATCATCGAGGATCCGGCGAGCGCCGATATCCCGGCAGTACCGAACGACTGCGTGAGCGCCGCGGGGATGAACTTCGCCGAGGACTCGCCCGCCACCTTCGCGGCCAATGGTCTGCTTGGGGTCGGCACGCTGCTGCAGGATTGCGGCGCGGAATGCGCCTCGGGCACCGTTCCCGGCAGCTATTACGCCTGCACGAGTGCCACCAGCGCTGGCCGCTGCTCCGATATCACCATGACTGTGTCCAGTCAGGTGCAAAACCCCGTTGCCATGCTGAACAGTCAGGATACGAACGGCGTCATGATTCAGCTGCCCGCGGTGGGCGCACCCGGAGCGGCTACGCTGAGCGGAACGCTCTACTTTGGAGTGGGCACGCAGAGCGACAATGCGCTCGGGTCCGCCACGGTGTTTGCAGTCGACGGCGAAACCGGCGAGTTCATCGGCACGCAGTACGCCGGTGCGGAGCTGGATGAGAGCGTGATCGATGCGGGCTCGAACGCCTACTACTTCAACACCCCAAACACGGGTAATACCTACTACATCGCGCAGTGCAGCTCCGCGGACTTCCAAGGCTACTATTGCCCGACCTCGACGGCGTCACAAACCGCGACGATTCAGGGCGAGACGTCGGTGGGGATCTACACTGGCGTGGAGGCGTCGACGGGCTTCGAGATCGGCAACGGCCAGACGCTGCTGAACAGCAACCTGGCCGCCCTGCCTACGCTGGGAGCAACGGGCACCAGCGGCACCTTCGACTGGGGACTGCCGTTTTTCTTCGGCAAGAGCTTCTACGTGGTGTTCGCGCAGCACTCCGCCGCAGGCTCGAGCCAGCAGGGACCTTACATGGCCTTCTGACTGGGCCGGGTCGCCACAATTTGGTTCGGCTGCGCTAGACTAGCGCTGCCAAGAAAAGCGCAGCGCTGAAACGTCGCGCCGGCGCGGCGACGCCAGGGAAACCCGCCCTGGAAGCGCTCAGTCACACGCGGGGCAGACACCGATGGACTCCAGGCGAATGGCAAGTCAGGGACTGCCGCGCACCGCTCGTGGGCAGCTGATTCGCTCTCCCGGCGTTTACGCGGGCTACAGCACGAGTGGAGATCAGCATGCTGTCGGACATTGAGATTTCGCAACGCGCCACACTGCGGCCGATCACGGACATTGCGGCCGCGCTGGGCATCCCGGCAGATGCCATCGACACCCATGGCCGCTACAAGGCCAAGATTTCCTTGGACTACGCGGCTGGCCTCGCATCCCGAGCCAACGGCAAATTGATACTCGTCACCGCGCTGACGCCGACGCCGCCCGGCGAGGGCAAGACGACCACCACGATCGGACTGGGCGATGCGCTGAACCGGCTGGGCAGGAAGACGATCATCTGCCTGCGCGAACCGAGTCAAGGGCCCGTATTTGGCCTCAAGGGAGGGGCGACTGGCGGCGGCAGAGCGCAGATCGTTCCCATGGACGAGATCAACCTGCATTTCACGGGTGATTTCAGCGCCATCGCGCTGGCTAACAATCTGCTCGCCGCGCTGATCGACAATCACATCCACCACGGCAATCGACTCGGGATCGATGTGCGGCGCGTGAGCTGGAAACGCGTGATGGACATGAATGACCGCGCCCTCAGGAACATCACCTGCGGGCTCGGGGGCCCCGCCAATGGCTATCCAAGGCAGGATGGCTTCGACATCGTCGTGGCTTCCGAGGTCATGGCCATTTTCTGTCTGGCCTCCGATCTTGCGGACCTCAAGGAACGCCTGGGCAACATCGTCATCGGCTATACGCGTGAGCACGCGCCCGTGCGCGCGCGCGACCTGCGCGCGCACGGCGCCATGACCGTGCTGCTGCGCGAAGCGCTCAAACCGAATCTCGTGCAGACTCTCGAGCACAACCCGGCCTTCGTGCACGGAGGCCCGTTTGCCAATATCGCCCACGGCTGCAATTCCGTGCTGGCGACCCGAACCGCTCTGAAACTCGCCGACTATGTCCTGACCGAGGCCGGTTTTGGCGCTGATCTGGGGGCCGAGAAGTTCATCGACATCAAGTGCCGCAAGGCGCGGCTGACGCCTGCGGCAGCGGTGATCGTGGCGACGATTCGCGCCATCAAGTATCACGGGGGCTGCGAGCTCGCGCTGATCAATCGCGAAAACCTCTACGCCCTCGAGCAAGGTCTCGCCAATCTCGTGCGGCACGTCGACAACGTTCGCAATCAATATGGCCTGCCTTGCGTGGTCGCGGTGAACCAATTCGCCGCCGATACGCGGGCGGAACTCGAGCTGCTGCGCGCACGGCTTGCGCCCCTGCAGGTGCCCGTGCTAGCGACGAGTCATTGGGCCGATGGCGGCGCCGGCGCAGAGGATGTCGCGCGCAGCGTGATCGAGCTCGCGGAGCAGCCCTCCAGCGGCTTCCGCTTTGTATATGAGGATGCCCTGCCACTGTGGGACAAAATGCGAGCCATCGCCACCAGGATTTATGGCGCCAGCGACATCGGCGCCAGTCCCGATGTGCGCGCGCGCATCGAGCGGCTGCAGGCCGATGGTTACGGGCACTACCCGGTGTGCGTCGCGAAGACGCAGTACTCGTTCTCGACGGATCCGCGCGTGCGCGGCGCGCCTTCGGGCCACATCGTCCAGGTGCGCGAGGTGCGTCTGGCCGCGGGCGCCGAGTTCGTGGTGATGCTCTGCGGTGATATCATGACGATGCCGGGGCTGCCGCAAGTGCCGGCAGCCGAGCGCATCGACATCGATGAATCCGGGCATATCATCGGACTCTCTTGACGGCAGTAGAGCTCCGCGAGCGGATTTATGAGTGTTCGATTGGCGCGCTTCACGCTCGCTCCGACCGATTTGCTGCGCGATCCGGTCTACCGGCGGCTGTGGACTTCGATTCTGATCTCGTCATTCGGCGGACAGGTCACGCTGCTCGCCTTGCCACTGACTGCGGCGGTCCTGCTGCACGCGGCGCCAACACAGATGGGCACCCTGACCGCCGCGGAGATCCTGCCTTTCGTGCTGTTCGCGCTGCCCACCGGAGTGTGGCTCGATCGGGTACGCAAATTGCCGGTCTATGTCGTGGGCGAGCTCTCGATCGCGTGCACCGTGGCCTCGGTGCCGCTGGCATGGTGGCTGGGTTGGTTGTCGATAGGCTGGCTCTACCTGGTCGGCCTCGTGATCGGCACGGTGAACACCACGGCAGGCAGTGCCGCGCAGATCGTGCTGACGCAGATCGTTCCGCGTGAGCGTCTGGTCGAGGCGCATGCCAAAAACGCGCTCGCATCCTCTGCCGCCGAGGTGTCCGGGCCGGGCGCTGCCGGGGCGCTGATCAAACTCACCGGAGCGCCGATTGCACTGCTGGCCGATGCCGCGCTGCTGCTGGTATCAGCTTCTATACTTCGCGGTGTACGGGTCAGAGAGGCCCATCGCACCAGCAACGTCCCGTTCTGGCCCGCGCTGCGCGAAGGGCTGGATTTCGTCCGCGGCCACAGACTGCTGCGCACGATGGCCGTGTGCGTCGGGGTGTGGCAGATGTGCAGTCAGGCCGCGACGGTCGTGCAAATCCTCTTCGCCACGCGTCAACTTGGAATCAGCGAGCGCGGGGTCGGCCTATGCTACGTGGCTCTCGGACTCGGCACCGTCGCCGCCAGCGCGCTCGGACACCGGCTCGCGCGACGCGTGGGCCCGGGTCCGCTACTGGTGCTCGGATTTGCGGTTTGTGGCACCGGCTGGCTGTTGCTGGCGATGGCGCCGCTGAATGGCTACGGCGTGGCCGCTTATGCCCTGATGCTCATGATGTACGGAGTCGGCGCGGTCTTCATCTTCATCAATTTCCTCTCATTGCGTCAGTCCGTCACACCCGGGAGAATGCTGGGTCGCATGACCAGTACGATGCGCTGGCTGATCCTGTTGCCCGCCGGGCCCGGAGCATTATTGGGTGGCTGGCTCGGCGAGTACCTCGGACTGCGCGCGGCGCTGGATTTCGCCGGAGGCACGGCGTTGCTGCTCGCGTTCGTGGCCTGGCGGCTGCCGGTGATTCGCAGCGTCAAGACGCTGCCGACGTTGCAGGCAGAAGCGATCACTCCGTACGCCTCGGATCAGCCGCCGGCGCCTGAGCGCGCGCATCGATGAAGCGGCAGGCCGGGAGGCTGATTACCGCCGCGGCACCGATGTCGCTGTGCCTGCTGAGCGGGCTGGCCGTAGCGGCAGTGTCGGCGCCGACGGACAGTTTCGTGAGCTACTTCGGCACGGCCAGCGCACCACATGCCTCGACGCTCCTGTATGGGGAGCGGCATGTGCTGCGCTATCACGACGGCCAGCTCAGCGAGCGCGTGGTGCTCTATACCTGCAACGACGGCTCGGCCTTCGCGCGCAAGACGGTCTCCTACGTCGATCCCCTGGCGCCGGACTTCCTGCTCGAGGACGCCACCAATGGGCTGCGCCAGGGCATTCGATCCGAGGCCCGTGGCCGCAGCGTGTTCTTTCGGGCCGACCGGGCCGATCCGGAGCAATCCGGCCCCCTGGCAGGGGTCCCTGAATTGGTCGCGGACACGGGTTTTGACGAGTTCGTGCGGGCGAACTGGCTTCGCCTCATGAATGGCCAGCCATTGCAGATACGCTTCCTGGTGCCCAGCCGGCTCAAGGATTACGCCTTCCTGGCACAACACCTGCGCAGTGAGCCGCTCGAGGGGGAGCCGGCCGAGGTGTTTCGACTGAGGCTCTCGGGAATCTCAGGCTGGTTCCGCGGTAGCATCGAAGTGAGTTACAGCGCCGCCGAACATGTGCTGCTTCGCTACGAGGGCCTGTCCGATCTTCGCGATGCCGCCGGCGACAATTTCCAGACGCAGATCGATTTTCCATTGAGCGCGCGCAAGCCCAGCAGCGAGCAGGCCATGCGCGACGCGCGCGACACAGCCCTCGAGCCCTGCCGGTAGACTAGGCGAATGTTCGAGCTTGCCCTCTACGCGAACGCTTTGTTGCTGCTCACGCTGGCGGCGCTGCTGACCTGGCTGCTGAGTCTCTATCTGCGCAACGTCGCGATCGTCGACAGTCTGTGGTCCTTGATGTTCATGCTGGCGGCATGCGCCTACGCGCTCGGCGCCCCAGAGCGCGGCCCACGCGCAGTGCTGGTATTGAGTCTGATAAGCCTTTGGGCGCTGCGGCTATCGGGCTACATCACCTGGCGCAATTGGGGCCATGGCGAGGATCGGCGCTATCAGGCCATCCGGGCCCGCAATCAGCCACATTTTGCGCTCAAGAGCGTATACCTGGTGTTCGTTCTGCAGGCTGTGCTCGCCTGGATCATCTCGCTGCCCTTGCTCGGCGCGATCCTCAATTCCGCCACGCTAGGGTTCCTCGACTACGCGGGCGCCGCGTTATGGCTATTGGGTTTCGTGTTCGAGGCCGGCGCCGACTGGCAGCTGGCACGCTTCAAAGCTCGCCCCGGCAACCAAGGCCAGGTCATGGATCGGGGGTTTTGGCGGCTGACCCGTCATCCGAATTATTTCGGCGACTTCTGCATCTGGTGGGGGCTATTTCTCGTTGCCCTGTCGGCAGGTGCATGGTGGAGCATACCGGGTCCGCTTTTGATGTCGGTGCTGCTGATGCGCGTCTCGGGCGTGACGCTGCTGGAGAAGGATATCCGGGAGCGCCGGCCGCAATACGCCGAGTATATTCGTCGCACCAATGCGTTTTTCCCCGGGCCGCCCAGACCATGATTCCAGGCGGACGGTCCCGCCTCGCTCAGGGACCGGCAGCGTGTTCCGCGGCGATGCTGTCCTCAGGTGCCACCGGCAGCGCACGCTCCGGTTCGTCGCAGACCCAGCTCTTCGGCACGGGCAACGCCCGATCGTTCAGCAGCGCAATCAGGCAGGCGTTGGTCAGTGCAATCGAATCGAAGGGTGTCCCATGGCGCGAGCCCCGCGCGACGACGATGTTCGCCCGCAGTTGCGCTGCCAATTCGCGCTTCTCCGCCAGCGGTGTGTAATCGGACTCTGCCGCAATCATCAGTATTCGGCTGCGTAGCGTTCCGAGGCGTTCGATCGCTGTCCAGCGCTCGAGCGCTGCGGCCATGGCCAGATAGGTCGTCGCGGGTACCGCACTGATCACCGACTGCGCGCGCTCGCGCATGGGACGTTGCCAGGCGTGCGGAAACAGGCGCGCCGCGATAATAGGGGCTACGCGCCGCATCCCGAAGGTGCACACCAGTCTCGCGTCGAGTCGCGCCTTGCACCATTTGGTCCAGTGGTCGATGCGATAGCTCGCCAAACTGTTGATGAGTGCCAGCCGCGGCACGCTCTCGGGCCGCTGCAGAGCCATCTCCAGAGCTACCGCCCCGCCGAGTGAGAAGCCGACGATATTGGGCCGTTGAAGTTCCAGGGCGTCGAGCAATGCCCAGAGCGCTGTGGCCATGGCGGGGATCGAGTACCCGCTCTCGGGCGCGGCGCTGTGTCCGCAGCCCGGAAGGTCCGGCACAATCACGCGAAATTGTGGTTCGAGGACCGGCACCTGAAAGGCCCAGTCGGCACCACTCGCGCCGAGCCCGTGAATGAGCAGCGTCGGGGCGCCGGAACCGCGCACCAGGTAATGCAGCCTGCGGCCGCCGTGCAGAAAGATTGCCATCGCCGGCTATCGTGAACGAGGGGTCATCACCCCGCGTATGTTACGCCACGGCGCGCCGGTGCTCCATGAGTGCGTTGGGCAGGAACGGTTCGAGCGGGATGCGTACGCCCAATAGCTCCTTGAGTTCATCGCCCGAGAGCACCTCCCGCTCGAGCAGCCGTAGCGCCAGGGTATCGAGTTGCGCCCGATTGACCCGCAACAATTGCTGGCACGTAACCTGGCTTTGCTCCAGCAACGCGCGCGCCTCCTGCAGCACCGCCGCTTGTATATCCGGCCCCAGCAGCTCTCTGGGTACGCCGGCCACACTGAGTAGACCGAAGGCCTTGGAGAAGCCGAGGGAGCCGACCATGTCGATGGCCAGCTCGGACGCGCGCTTAAGGTCGTCAGAGGCTCCAGTGGAGACGCTGTCGAAGACCAGCAGTTCGCTCTCGCGCCCCGCGAGTAGCATCGCGAGGCGACTGCTGAGTTCAGTCTGCTTGTACAGCGGATCCTCGTTGTCACGCGTCATGTAAGTGACGCCCAGCGCCTGACCACGCGGCTCGATGCTCACGCGTTCGATCAAGCCGGCCGTCAGCCAATGACCGACCAGAGCGTGACCGGACTCATGGTAGGCGAGTCTCGCGCGCAGATCCTGCGTGAAGGAATCCTTGAGAGAGGAGACCTCCCCGCCCAGCTGGTGCGTCTCGACGGCACGCAGAAAGCACTCGGCCGAGACGCATTCCGCGTGCGACTCTGCGGCCGTGGACGCAGCCTTATTCACGACGCTGGCGATGTCGGCCGGCGACAAGCCCGGGCTCATGCGAGCCAGAGCCGCCGTGTCCGCGCTGCCGTCATGCCGGAGCCTGCCGATGTAGAGCTCGAAGAGCTGCGCCCGTTCCGAAAGCGTGGGCTGTGCGAGACGAACCAGCATGTCGAATCGGCCGGGACGGCGCATCGCGTCGTCGATGCTGTCTTCGTGATTGGTGGCCGCGACTACGACGACGTTGTCGAGGCTCTCGAAACCATCCATCTCGACCAGGACTCGATTGATGATGCGGTTGAGTTCGGATTCAGCGCCGCCGACCTCATTGCCGCGATTTCGTTTGCCGATGCCATCAACCTCGTCGATGAACAGTACGCAGGGCGCGCTCTTGCGCGCGAGCTTGAAGAGCTCCTTGACCTTGTTGACACCCGCGCCGTAGAAGGTCGCCGTGAAATACGAGCCGTCGACCGAGATGAAGTTCGCCTCGCTCTCCCCGGCCAGAGCCTTAGCCAGCAGAGTCTTGCCAGTACCCGGGGGGCCCACCAGTAGCACGCCCCGTGGCGCTGCCGCCCCGAGCTTTGCATAGTGTCCCGGGTCGTGCATGAACGCCTTCACGCGATTGAGTGCCGCCTTGGCCTCGTCATGGCCGATCACGTCTGCGAAACGCGTGCCGGGACGGATCGCGAGCCTGCAGGCCCTCGCCCCCATGCCCATTTGAAATTTCATGGCCAGGTACAGCGCACCGAGCACAGCGGCGACCAGCAGTAGCGGGGAGACCAGGTTAATGACGAGGTCCAGCACGCGACGGCTCAACGGGCGCGGGTCCACCTCGATGCGTACCAGCGCAAATCCGAAGCGGGCGCTCTGCTCGGAGAGCCCATCGAGCACGGTGCCCGCGCACCCCAGCATGCTGCAGCCCGGCACGTTCGTACTGAACTTTGTGCCGGCTTTGAGGGTGTAGAGCACTAGACCGGGGTGGCCACTGTCCAGGCCGACGACGGCCACGCTGCCCGCCGCGAGCGCACTGCGGAACTTGGAGACATTCTGCTCATGTAGTAGCCAGTCATCCGGAGTCCTCTCGAATTGCAAGGCCTCACTACTTTTGCGGGCATCGGCCTCCCGTGTGGCCCTCCCTGCCAGGATCACGAGGCCGAACGACGCCAAGGCCACCACGAGCACGGCGAGCACCAAGCGATAGTCGGCGCCGGCGCGCCTGATAAATTTCTTGAACGGTTCCATCGAAATCCCTCGACAAAGCCGTCGGTGGCTGCGTCTGTACTGCGTTTATCGGCACGTGCCGCAGCGAACTGGAGCTCGCGGCGCCACTGGCGCTGCCCCATGCGCGGCGGCCCACTCATGCCTCTGGTTCGAATTCGTGGCATCGTGGCATGCGCCTTGCATCCGTTTGCACCGCACGCACGTGCTGCGGCAGGAAACCGTCATTTACCGGTCGGCAACCCTGCGCGGAGCGGCTCAGCGGCGCTGCGTAGCCGGCCTGGCGGCACACGCCGGCCGATCGGCGGCAGCGCGCGGCCGATGCGCCGCGTTGGTGGGCACTGAGTCACCGTTCGCGCCGCACGCTGGGTGTTGCAGTCGCCGCATGGATCTGATTTTCGTCATCACTTGGAGCAAGAGGCATCATTGAACGACTATGAGCAATTCAACTGAATCCGACATGATTGAGGCCCCCGACTTTGACGCCGCGCACGACAAATCCGGACGCGCCGTCTGGGATGACCAGGGCAACAGTACCTGGGAATGGCAGACACAGCCCGGGGTTTACTCGGCCGAAATCGACACGCAGCAATTGCGGCAGCTCGTATCGGCCCAGTTGGAGCTCCTCGAGAACTCGTCCAAGGGGATCAGTGAGCGGATCGAGAGCAAGGGTTGCGAGCTGGCGCAGCACTACTCAGCGGTAGCTCGCCATACGACCGCTCCGACCGCCGTGATCGCCGCGGCGTACGACCCGCGCACACGACGTAAGGCGTATTAGCTCCAGGCGCCGGTGAGCCGGCCACCGAGCCTGATCCACGAGCCAGCGCCGCGGCCGGCGGCGTTGGCCCACGCACCGCCTGCGCGGCCGTTCAGGCTGGGGTGCACGACCCGATGTAGGTGGCCTCAAATTGGGCCGCTGGCAACGGCCTGCTGAACAGATACCCCTGGGCCTCATCGCAATTGAGCAGGCGCAGCAGCCGGGCCTGCTCCTCGGTCTCGACCCCCTCGGCCACCACGCAAAGTTTCAACGCATGCGCGAGATTGATGATCGTGGACACCAGCGCAAGCCCCTCGGGCGACACAGCCATTTCAATGACGAAGGAGCGATCGATTTTCAACGTATCGACCGGCAGTTTCGAGAGATAGCTCAGAGAGGAAAACCCGGTGCCGAAGTCGTCAATGGCGACCCGCACCCCGAGGGCCCGGATCGCGTGCAGCGTTGTAATGCTGTGTTTCACGTCCTCCATGATGATGCCCTCGGTGATCTCGAGCTCCAATCCGGCCGCTATACCCTCTTCACCGCCGATGAGGCGCTGGAGCTCGCTGGTGAAATCCCGGGCGCGCAGCTGCAGCGTCGAAACGTTCACGGCGATACGCGCCTCGCTCAGACCCGCCCGGCACCAGCGCCGGTAGTCAGCGATGGCGGTCAGGAGCGCCCAGCGCCCCACGTCGTGGATCAAACCGGTCTCTTCCAGCACCGCTATGAACCGTCCGGGTGGCGCCAGACCGGTGCGCGGATCATTCCACCGTATGAGCGCCTCCGCGCCGCAGAGCTTGCCGCTCGCGAGATTGACCTTGGGCTGATAGTGGAGCACGAACTGATCCTCATCCAGCGCCTGACGCAACTGATTCTCCAGGCTCAGG
>JBELAR010000033.1:0-16507 GCA_049508555.1 Steroidobacteraceae bacterium | reverse complement strand
GGCGCTGCCGAGCCCGCCGATCTTCTTCGCCGACGGCACCAGCGCCGCGCCCTTGGATACCGCATGCCGCAGCGTCGCGCCCATCTTGGGATGCAGTAGAGCCGCGGCATGCTCGAGCTCGCCGCCCTCCCCGACGATCGCAGCCTTGCCGTAGCTCTCGGCCTGCTCGGGGCGGATACCCAGTGCCTCGACGCAGCGCGCACCGAGCAGGCCGCCGAGTTCCTCGCCGATCACCGTGAGTTGCTCCAGGCTCTGCGAGTAGCGTCCGGCATAGGGATTGGCGATCACGGCCATCGCGACCGCGCGCCGCGTCGGCGGATCGACCGGCTGGCCCATCTCGATGCGGGTTTCATCCACCTGGACCACGAGCTTGCGAATTGCGGCGATCATGTCGGTTCCTCAGCGCTGGCCATCCCAGCGCTCGATCTGTTCCAGGCGCAGGCCGCCGAGCCGTGCGTGCACGCGGGGCCCCGTGCTCATGGCGAGGATGTAGGCGAGTTCATCGGCGGCGGGCGCTCCCGGCATGCGCACCTCGATGGCGTCGAGGTGACTGCGCACGTAGCAGGCGTTGATATGGGTCAGGGGTATGTCGATCGGCGTGCCGGGCGCCGCCACCTTTTTGGTGGATGGCACGATGGCGAGCGCATTGCCGTGCTGAGTGCTCAGCGGATCGGGTGCCGCGGCGTCCTGCCAGCCGAGCGCCTCGCGCATCGCGTAGCCGCCTGGCACATGCCAGAGCGCGCCGTGCTCCAGCTCGCCCGCCGAGCCGATGATCGCGCCCTTGCCATAGCCCTGCACCTCGGCCCCGCCTAGCTTGAGCGCCGCCAGTAAGCGGTGCGCGAGCTGTACGCCCAGGGGTTTCAGTTCATCCATAAAAGGCGCGATATTCGGCTCGTAACGTCCGGCGTAGGGATTACGGATCAGCGCCACGGCCGCCCCGCGCCGCAGGGGCCGTGCCGCGGGCGGCCCGAACTCGTGGTAGATCTCCTCCACCTGGGTAAACACCCGGCGCAGCTCGATCATGCCATCACCGGCTCGATCATAGCGCGCTGTGCGCGCTCGCAGGGCAGGTGCGTCTCGGGCAGTACCAATTCAACGGCTCCCTGCAGAAACAGCGCCGCGGCGTAAATGAGTCCGCGATGGAGCCAGTATTGCGCCTCGGTGCGCCCTCTGGCCAGAGCGAGCGCGATGGCACTGGGCGGGAGCGCAGGCACCGCCACCGTGACGAGCCGGCTGCCCAGATCCGTGTCGTCCTTCAATTGGTCGGCCGGGGCACGAATAATTCCCGCGGCATCGCAATCGACCGCGTTGGCGATGAGCGTCGCCGCCGCGTCTGCCGCGGCGGCGCAGTGGGCCAGCACCGTCACGCTGTCGGCGATCCCGAGACTGAAGCTGCGGCCACGCCAGCCGCTCGTGGCCACGCCGCGCACCGGCATGGCCGCGTTGATCACAAACACACTATCGAGTCCGCGATCGGACTGCACCGGGGAGCGCGCGCGCTCAAGGTCGGACCAGATTCCAACGCGGAACTGCTCGCGCGGCAGCAGATGCAGCGCGATGTCGCCGCCGTTGTTGATGAATGCGCGCCGGATGCCGCTTCGACGGAAGAACACGATCAGCTCGTCCGCCACGGCCCCGGCGACCGCGGCCATGGGCGTGATGAAGCGCTCGTTCGCAAACGGCGCGCAGGCCTCGATCATGCGGCGAGCCACCGGACCCTCGGCCACCCATCGCTCGCCGAGCGGCTGGCGCAATGCGCACAGCTCGGCGACCAGTTGCGGCAGCACGGATTGGAAATGCTCCCAGCAGGCCGCGAGGGCAGCCTCGCCGCCGGCGCACTCGGCATCGAGCTCGAGCAGCAGATCGATCGGACCATGCTGAAAATGCCAGCGATCGCGGCCGAGCCGGGCGCGCGTGGGAGGCAGGCCGTGGCCGCTCATCCGAGCAGCGCCTTGGCGCCGAGCGGCCAGGGGTTGTCCGCATCCAGCAGGATCAGTCGCTTTGAGGCGCGCGCCAGAACCTCGGTCAGAGGCACCACACTGTCCATGTGGCCGCCGAGCGCTCGGTAATCCGCGAGCCGCAAGCTGAATTCGATCGGCGCGACAATGGCCGGCGTCGGCACCGTACCGAAGGATCGTTCGGGCATGCGCGCCACATCGACCATCACGGTGATGCCCCCGCCCGGCCAGACGTAGGCGGGAGCGCCCCCACAGGTCACATTCACGAGCGCATCCTTGATCGATTGGGTGAGCCGTACCGGACTTTGCGTGACCCCGGCCCGCAGGCTCCCGCCCGCGCCGCCCACGAACAGCACGCTCGAGAGCGCCGGCTCGCAGTTCTGGACGATGCGCTCGACCACATCGCGAACATGGCCGGGCATCGCGGCGAGCTGGGGCCGCAATGCCTCATCGAGCACGAAATAGGCGGCGTGCTCGCCGGTCGTCGAGACCATGAGCAACCGCAGGCCCGCCCAGCTTACCGCGGGATCGAAGCTCAGGATGATGGACAACGGGTCGCTGATATCCGTCCCGCCCCAGCCGGTTCCCGGGCTGGCGACCTTGAAATAGCGCCCCGGCGTCGATCTGCGCCCTCGCAATTCGATGCCGGAGGGGCGCATGCCCAGACAGCGGCCTGCCTGGTGCTCGGAGAGCACACCCGTGATGTGATCGTCGACCACCACGACCTCGTCCACGAGCCCTTGCCATTGTTGGGCGAATATCCCGATCGTCGCCGAACCGCAGCCGACGCGCATGCGGCTCTCCTTCACGCCATCGACGAGCGGCGCCTGACCGGCCTGCACGATCACGCGCGCACCGCCATCGATGGAGAATTCGATCGCCTGTTTGTTGCCGAGCGCCGCCATCATCTCGCAGGTGATCCGGCCTTCCCTGCGACTGCCGCCCGTCAGATGATGCACGCCGCCGATGGACAGCATCTGCGAGCCGTACTCGGCCGTGGTGACGTGACCGACGATCTCGCCGTTATGCCGCAGGTTGGCCTGCTCGGGTCCGAGGAATCGGTCCGTATCGATTTTTACTTTGAAACTGCAGTAGCTGAAGATGCCTTCGGTGACCACGGTCACCATATCCACGCCAGCGTGTTCACTGGCCACGATGAACGGTGCGGGCTTGTAGTCCGGATACGTGGTTCCGGCGCCCACTCCGGTCACGAACACGGCCTGTTCCTCGCCTCCCGCACCGCTTCGTTCGACCAGCACGATCGGATCCACCCGCGTGAGCACGCCTTCCACGTTGCCCCAGCGGTCGCAGGCGCCGGTCCGGCCCGGCGTGATGTGGCACAGCACCGGACAGGCCTCGCACAGCACCTTGTCGCCGGGCGGGCGCGCAGCGGAGTCGCTCGGCATCAGCGTGGGACCGGCCGTGAGCGGCAGTGCCGAATCGATATTGTCGGCACTGTGATCGACGCGTGTGTGCTGCGTGGAATGTTCGCTCATGGCGTGCTCCTCGAGGTGTGCGCGCCCGGCGGGCCCCGGCGGCCCCAGCCGCGCTCGAGCAGGGCGGCGCGCAGGCGGGCCGGTGTCGCGGGGATGGTTGTCACGCGCACACCCACCGCGTCGTGGATGCCGTTCAGTATGGCCGGCGCTGTCGGGATCAATGCGGGCTCGCCCACGCCTTTGGCGCCGTATGGACCCTGCGGCTCACGATCCTCGATGAGGTGCACCGAGATCGGCGGCACATCCCCGGCGGTCGGTATCAGATAGTCGTGCAGGTTGTCGGTGCGTCCGCTGTGGTACTCCTCCATGAGCGCGAAACCGATGCCCTGCGCGATCCCGCCGTAGATCTGGCCTTCCACGAGCGTCGGGTTGATGGCGCGCCCGACATCGTGGGCCGCATGGATTCTGATGAGCCGCACGGTCCCGAGCTCGGTGTCGACTTCGAGCTCCGCGATCTGCGCCCCGAAGCCGTAGGTCGCATACGGGACGCCCTGACCATCGGCATCGAGCGGTACGGTCGGCGGGTTGTAGTAGCCCTGTGCGCGCGCGACAGTGCCGTCCTCGTCGGCGCTCAGTGCCGTCAGATCCACCCGCAGCTCGCGTTCATCGTCCTCGGCAATCATCACGCAGCCCTCGAGCCGCAGGCGCGCCTGCTGCGAGGCGCCCGCGAGCCGCAGCAGTGCCTGGCGCAAGTGCTCGCCGGCAAAGCGTGCGGCGTTACCGGACACGAAGGTCTGACGCGAGGCGGAGCTCTTGCCCGCGTCGGCCGTCAGATCCGTGTCGCCCACGACCTGATCGACGAGTGCCACCGGCAGCCCCACGGCATCGGCGAAGATCTGCGGCATGATCGTGGCCGTGCCCTGACCGATCTCCTGGGCACCATTGTAGAGAAACAGCCGTCCCGTGTTTCGCAACGAACCCACCATGGTCGATGGGTTGACCATGGCCGTATTGCCGATGCCATACCACATGCAGGCCACACCGGCACCACGACGCAGCGGCGAGCTGGCTTCGCTCGCCTCGCGATTGAACTCTTCCCTTGCACGCAATGCCGCGCTCCAGGCCGGGCGCAATGCGTCCAGACATTCGCGCAGTCCGGCGCTGGCCAGCAGTGTCTGACCGCTCGCAGTCGCATCACCGGCGCATATCGCATTCCGGTAGCGAAATTCCAGCGGATCGATCCGTGCGGCGGCGGCGAGCTCATCGATGAGGGCCTCGGTGACCACGACCGTCTGCGGCAGGCCGAAGCCGCGGAAGGCTCCACTGATCGAGTTGTGCGTGTACACGGCGCGCGTGAGCGCGCGCACGTTCGCCACCGCATACGGTCCGCTCGCGTGCACCGGTACCCGATTGGCAACGGTGCTGCCCCAGGAGGCGTAGGCCCCGGTGTTGAAATCCGCGGCCAGATCCACGGCCGTCAGGCGCCCCTGCGCATCGCAGCCCATGCGCACCTGGATGCGCGAGGGGTGGCGTTTGGTCGTCGAAATCATCGACTCCGCACGAGTATAGACGTGACGAACCGGACGCTTGAGCTTCCAGGCCGCGACCGCAAGCAGGGGTTGAATGGCGATGTCGAGCTTGCCGCCGAAGCCTCCGCCCATCGCCGATGGCACGATGTGTACGCGGCTCGCCGGCAGTTTCAGGATGCGCGCGATCTCATCCCGATCCATGTAGGGAGTCTGTGTGCAGGAGTAGATGCGGATGCGCTCCCCGTCCTCGTGGGGGATGATCTCCGCGTAACCGGCCTCGGGCTCGATATACGCGTGCTCGATGTACAGGCTGCGGCCCTCCGCCTGCGCGCGATGCGCCGCGGCGCCGAGCGCGAGCTCGACATCGCCTCGGACCACTCGGCCGCGGCACAGCACATTCCCGGGCGCAAAGCCATGCACGGGATCGCCGCTCGCCGCCAAGGCCTGCTCGGGTTCCTCCAGTGCAGGCCGTGGGTACCATTGAATCGGTATCTCCGCCTCCGCAATCCCGTCCAGTGCCTCGCCCTCACCGACCAGGCACAGCACGGCCTCACCGCGGAAGCGCACTTCCCCCTGCGCGAGCACCGGCTGGTCCTTGGGATCGGGAAACACCGCAAAGCTGTTCTCCGGAACATCCGCTGCGCTGAGCACATCGAGCACGGCGGGGTACTTGGCGCGAAAGGCCTGCAAGTCTCCGAGCGCGAAGCGCGCGCGCGGATGGGGCGAGCGCACCACCCGCAGCGACAAGGCGTGCGCGGGCCGTTCGTCCGCGCCGTACTTCGCAGCTCCCGTGAGCTTGCCCGGACCATCGAGCCGCGCGAGTCGATGACCGACCGCGCCCCCCGCCGCGGGCGCTTCGAACTCTCGCACCGTCGCCGCATCCACGATCGCCTCGATGATCTGCCGATACCCGGTACAGCGGCAGAGCACGCCGGCGATGGACGCCAGGGCCTGCGCCTGCGTGGGGCGCGCGGTATGCCGCAGCAGATCGCTCGCAGCCATGAGCATGCCGGGCGTGCAGATGCCGCACTGCGCGGCACCGTGGCGCAGGAACGAGCGCTGCAGCGCGCTCAAGCGGCCGTCTTGCGCCAGCCCCTCCACCGTCGTGATGTCCTGGTTCGCCGCCTGCGCCACCGGCACCAGGCAGGCGCAAACCTGGCGCTCGCCCATGAGCACGGTACAGGCGCCGCAGTCCCCGGCGTGACAGCCGATCTTGGTACCGGTGAGCTGCAATTCCTCGCGCAGCACATCGGAGAGGCGCTTGCGCGGATCGACCGCGAGCGCGGCCGGGCGGCCGTTGACCGTGAAGTGTATCGCCCGCGTCAGATCATCCACGGCACACCTCGCGCAGCGCTCGCCGCAGCAACGTGGCCAGCGCATCGCACCGGTAGAGCGCCGTGCCCCGGATGTCGTCGATCGGTGCAATCTCCGGCGCATCTGCGGCCGTCGCAAACTCCTGTGCCAGAGTCTGCGCGCCGGCCCGGTCCGTACCGAGCAGTCGTGATTCGAGCCCGAGCAGTCGCTGCGGCCGCGATGCGCACGAGCCCACGGCGATGCCGGCATAAGTCACGCGCCCGCGCGCGTCGAAATCCACGCTCACCGCCAGCGAGACGATGGAAATGACCAGATGGCTGCGCGCCCCGAGCTTGTAGAAGACCGAGCGCGCCCGCTCCGAGCGCTCGGCCAGGCGCAGGCCCGTCACGAGCTCATCGCCCGCGCAGGCGGTACGGCGCGGACCGAGCAGGAACTCCTCGAGCTTCAGCGTGCGCACGCCCCGTACCGAGGCGAGATCGATGCGCGCCCCGAGCGCCAGGAGCGGCGGTACGCCGTCCGCGGCCGGTGAGGCGTTGCACAGATTGCCGGCGACGGTGGCCACATTCTGAATCTGCTGCGCGCCGACTTGAGAGGCGGCCTGCTTGAGTCCCAGGCACCAGAGGGGCAGATTCGCGCGGCACAGATCCGCCCAGGTCGCAGTCGCGCCGATGAGGATCCCGGCGCGCTCGCAGCGTATGGCGCGCAATGAGTCAATGGCCGTGATATCGAGGACCGGCTGGCGCAGGCGTTGCGGCATCGGTGTCCCCGATGCATACAGGTCCGTCCCCCCTGCCAGCACCAGCCGGGGCAACGCGGCCAGGCTCGCCAGCGCGGCCTGAAGCTCGCTCGGACGCAGATATTGCGGGGCTTCGTTGTTCATCGACGCACGACCTGACGGGTCGTCCGCGCAGCTGATGGAATGAAGTGTTTACTCCATTAATGGGCCGCTCTAGCCTACCATCACTCTCGCCGCCCCGGTCATGAGCAATGTGGGCCTCACTGCATGAACCAGCCGTGGCTCACGACCAGAGACTGCCCCGTCAGGGCGTTGGACTCGAAGGCGGCGAAGAACAGCGCGACTTCGGCAACGTCCTGCGTGGTGGTGAACTCGCCGTCGACGGTCTCCCTGAGCATGACGTCGCGGATCACCGCCTCCGGCGAGATGCCGAGGGTTCTCGCCTGCTCGGGAATCTGACGATCGACCAGGGGCGTGCGTACGAAACCCGGACAGATGACGTTGGCGCGCACGCCATGCTTCGCGCCCTCCTTGGCCACGGCTTTGGCCAGCCCGATCAGGCCGTGCTTGGCGGTCACATAGGGTGCCTTGAGTAGCGAGGCTTCCTTCGAATGCACCGAACCCATGTAGATGATGCTGCCGGCCGCTTGCCGGTACATATGGCGCAGCGCCGCGCGCGTGGTCAGGAAGGCGCCGTCCAGGTGCACGGCCAGCAGGCGTCTCCATTCGGCAAAGCCAAGCTCCTCGAGCGGCGCGATGACTTGTACCCCTGCATTGCTCACCAGAACGTCTATGCGTCCGAATGCCTCGATCACGCGCGCCATGCCCTGCTCGACCTGCGACTCATCGGTCACATCCATCGGCACGCCGATTGCCTGGCCGCCCTCTTGCCGCAGCTGCGCCGCGACGCGCTCGGCGCCGTGCGCATCAACGTCGGCGATGGCAACACTCGCGCCGGCGTGTGCGAACGTGTGGGCGATCGCTTCGCCAAGGCCGCTGGCCGCTCCGGTGACGAGCGCCACCTTGTCCTTCAAGCGCATGGGTTGAGTCTCTTGCGGCACGGACTGCGACAACATAGCGTACGGTGCTCAGTGTATACCCACCAGGAGAGCCCCCGTGGCCGATGCCTTGCCGCCATCAGCGCTCGATCAGCTGTTTCGCACTGCCCGCACCTACAACGAATGGAGCGATACGCCGCTCGATGAACCCGAGGTTCGCGAGATCTATGATCTGCTGAAATGGGGCCCGACCTCGGCCAACAGCACCCCGGCGCGATTCGTCTGGGTTCGAAGCGCGCAGGGCAAAGCGCAACTGGCCGCGCTTGCCTCCGAAGGCAATCGAGCGAAAATCCAGGCCGCGCCTCTGACCGTCATCATCGGCTACGATCTGGACTTCCCCGATACGATGCCAAAACTTTTTCCGGCTCGCGGCGAGGCGATGCGCCGCAACTTCCAGCAACCCGGCCTCGCCCAGATCACGGCCATACGCAACAGCAGCCTGCAGGGTGCGTATCTGATCTGCGCGGCGCGGGCACTGGGGCTGGACTGTGGACCGATGTCGGGCTTCGACAATGCCGGCGTCGATCACGCGTTCTTCGCCGGTACCCGCATCCAATCGAATTTCATCTGCTCGATTGGCCATGGGAAGCCCGATACACCCTTCCCGCGCAATCCCCGCTTGAGCTTTGAGGAGGCGGGTCGATTTGCCTGAAGTGCCGGGGCCGGCACAGCCGGCACACCCGGCCGAGCCGGCCGAGCGACTCAGGTGCAACCGCGCAGCAGATAGACCAGCAGCAGTATCGGTATCGGCACGCCGAGCAACCAGGCGAGCACGTAGCCGACCGCTCCGCGCTGCTGCCGTGGCCCGATGAGATTCGAACGCGACCAGATTAATTTCATGGGAACCCCGCGATTAGCCTGCGAGTACCGTAGCGCTT
The DNA here is from genome assembly GCA_049508555.1 of Steroidobacteraceae bacterium. GTDB lineage: Bacteria > Pseudomonadota > Gammaproteobacteria > Steroidobacterales > Steroidobacteraceae > FEN-1191. The sequence goes on along the minus strand of JBELAR010000033.1, from coordinate 7,598 downwards.
TCGAGGCCACACAGGCGTAGGAGGCGACAGTGACCTCGTGACAGCCAATGCCCACGACCCGCACATGCGGGTGGGGCCGTGCCAGGCTCGCTTCCGCGTCGTGCTGACTACGGGACTGCAGCTACCAGCTGCCCACGTTCGGCATGGACAACCACGGCTCCTGCGGCGCCAGCGCGCTACCCTGCTGCAGCAGCTCGATCGAAATCTGATCCGGCGAGCGTACGAAGGCCATGCGGCCATCGCGCGGCGGACGTGCGATCGTCACGCCGTGCTGCATGAGGCGCTCACAGGTCGCGTAGATGTTCTCCACCTGATAGGCGAGATGGCCAAAGTTGCGGCCGCCCGTGTAGACCTCGGGATCCCAGTTCCAGGTCAACTCGACCTGTGCCGAGTCGTCACCCGGCGCGGCCACGAATACCAACGTGTAGCGCCCCTTGGTGTTTTCGGTGCGGCGCAGTTCCTGCAGGCCAAGCGCATCGCAATAGAACTGCAGGGAAGCCTTGAGGTCCGCAGTGCGGACCATGGTGTGTAGATATTTCATCGACGACTTCATACCCCAACTCGTGCGCTACATTCAAGCTATGCACCGGCGGCAGAGTGAGGCACTATCGAGCGCACCCATGAACCATCCGGATCCCTTCAAGCTCGCACTGCCCGTGGATGATGCCACCGATCACACGCTCGGTGACGTGCACGCCGCGGTCACGCTCGTCGAGTACGGGGATTTCGAATGTCCCAACTGCAAGCAGGCCGCCCCCGCGGTCAAGATCCTGCTCGAGAAATACCCCGGACGGGTACGCTTCGCGTTCCGGCATTTCCCGCTGGAGGGCGTCCACCCGCACGCGCTCTCCGCGGCCGAAGTGTCCGAGATCGCCGGCGCCCAGGGCAAGTTCTGGCCCATGCACGATCTGCTGTTTGATCACCAGCTGCATCTGAAACCCAATGATCTTCGCCGCTATGCCGAGATGGCGCAACTGGACATGGCCCGCTACGCCGCCGAGCTCGACGATCACATCTACCTGCAGCGCATCCGTGAGCATGAGCAGAGCGGCCGGCGCAGCGGCGTGCGCGCGACGCCGGCATTCTTCGTCAACGGCCGGATTCAGGACGTCTCCTTCGGCATGCATCAACTGTTCGAGGCCGTGGAGGCCGCGCTCGAGGCACACCGGCGCTGAGCGGCCCTCGAGGGCGCGGCTCAATGCAGGCGCGCGGCGTTCCAGCCGCCGCCGAGCGCCTCGACCAGCGAGACGCTCGCGGTCAGGCGGTTGAGCAATACCGTGAGCGCGGTCTGCTCGCTCGAGAGGGTCGTGGTCTGTGCGGTGATCACGCTGGTGTAGGGCACGGTGCCGGCCTTGTACTGATTGAGCGTCAGGCGCTCCGCCTCCCGCGCGGCCGCGACCGTCGCTTCCTCGATGCCGGCCTGCTGCTCCAGTACTCGCAAGGCCACCAGATTATCCTCGACCTGCTGCAGGCCGCTCAGTACCGCCTGGCGGTAGTTATCGACGCTGACATCGTAGGCAGCGCGCGCCTGCCGCACCTCGGCTCGCCGCAGACCGCCGTCAAACACGGTCTGCGCCAGCGCGGGTCCGACCGCCCAGATGCGATTGGGCGCGCTGATCAGATCGCCGAGCCCGACGCTGCTATAGCCCAGGGAGCCCGACAGCGTGAGGCTCGGAAAATAAGCCGAGCGTGCGACGCCGATCTGCGCATTGGCCGCCGCCATCTTGCGCTCCGCCTCGGCGATGTCGGGTCGCCGCTCGAGCAGCGTGGAGGGTAGCCCGGTCGGCGTCGTGGGCACATCGGTGCGCAAGGATTCGACCGGCAATGCGAAGGCGGCCGGCTGCGCACCGACGAGCACCGCGATGGCGTGCTCATACTGCGCACGCGCGATCGCGACATTGACCTGGCTGGCCTGGCTCGAGAGCAATTGTGTCTGGGCGGTCACGACGTCCGCCTTCGCGGCGACGCCATAGTTGTAGCGGTTCTGCGTCATCTGCAGGGAGCGCTCCTCATCGGCCACGGTGTCATCGAGCAGCGTCTTGAGGCTGTCCTGGGCGCGCAGCTCGAAGTAATCGATGGCCAGAGTCGCCTGCGCCGAGAGACGTGCCGCCGCGATGGCCGCGTCGCTGGCCTGCGCCGCGGCCACGTCGCCCTCGACCGTGCGGCGAATCTGGCCCCAGATGTCGATCTGCCAGCTCCCGGACGCGCCCAGGCTGTCGAGCGTCTCGGCGTGACCGCCGGGCACAGCCGGTCCGCGCTGGAGCGAGGCGTCGGCCGCGAGCGTCGGCCACAGTCCGGCGCGCGCCTGCGCCACCAGTCCGAGCGCCTGCCGGTAAGCGTCCTCGGCGGCCTTGAGGTTCTGATTGGAGATATCGATCTGCTGCTCGAGCCCGTCGAGCATCGGGTCGTTGAAAATGTGCCACCAGGGCCCGCGGCTCAGCGCGTCTTCAGGCTCACTCGGCTTCCACTCGCCCTGCTCCTTGTAGGCCGGCGTGGCCTCGAACGGCGTGCGCTTGTAATCCGGTCCCACGGCGCAGCCACCGGCGCCAAAGAGCGTCAGCAGCAGCATCGTCGCGACAGCGCGCCTCATGCGGTGGCCGGCGGCACGCCGATGAGCTCGTTGTCCGAGTGCGCCGCACGCCGGCGCCGCCGCTCGTAGCGCATGCGCAGTCGATCCACGTACAGATAGACGACCGGGGTCGTGTAGAGCGTGAGCAATTGGCTCACGATCAATCCCCCGATCATCGAGATGCCCAGCGGCCGGCGCATCTCGGTGCCGTCGCCGGCCGCGAGCGCCAGGGGCAGTGCGCCCGCGATGGCGGCACAGGTCGTCATGATGATGGGCCGGAAGCGCAGGGCACAGGCTTCGGCGATGGCCGCGCGCGGATCGAGACCCCGATTGCGCTGCGCGTCCACCGCGAAATCCACCATCATGATGGCGTTCTTCTTGACGATGCCGATGAGCAGCAGAATGCCGAGAAACGCGATCATGCTGAACTCGTTGCCGGTCGCGAGCAGCGCGAGCAAGGCACCGACGCCGGCGGAGGGCAGCGTCGAGAGAATCGTCAGGGGCTGGCTGAAACTCTCATACAGCATCCCGAGCACCACGTAGATCGCGAGGAAGGCAGCGAGCAGCAGCACGGGAAAATCCTTGGCCGACTGCCGGAATATCCTCGCCGTGCCGTAGGTGGCGCCACGAATCGTCGTCGGCATGTGGATCGAAGCCATGGTGCGATCGATGGCTGCGAGCCCGACGCTCAGCGGCTCCCCCGCCGGCAGGTTGAAGCTGAAGGAAGTCGAGACGGAGCTCCCGGTGTGATTGACGGTGACCGGCGTGGTGTTGGTTATGAAATGGCTGAACGTCGAGAGCGGCACCACGGTCTCGCTCTGCAGACTTAAGGCCGAGCCGGTCGAGGTATTGCCGCGACCGGAATTGGCCAGGGAGTTGGCCGCGAGGTTACGCGCTGCTGCGTTCTGCGTGCTGTTGCTGGCCATCGTCGCGCCGCGCGCCGTGCGCAAGACCGTGGTGCCAGCCACCGGGGCCGTGGATTGCGTACCGCTGACCGGGCCGCCCGCGGTGCTGATGTAGACGTGTTCGAGCGCCTGGGGGTTCTGCCAGAACTCCGGCTCGACCTGCATGACGACGTGATACTGCTGCGGACTGTAGGGATTGTAGATGGTCGAGATCTGCGCCTGGGTGAAGGCGTCCCCGAGCGTGCTGTCGACCTGACTGCTCGTGAGCCCCAGGCGCGCGGCGCTGTCTCGATCGAAGATGAGGTCGGCCTCGAGGCCACCGGGCTGCAGGTCCGTATCCACGTCGGTGACCTGGGGCACGCTTTGCAAAGCGCGGCGCAACCGTCCCGACCACAGGCGCAGCTCATCCAGATTATCGCCGAGCAAGGTGTACTGGTACTGCGAGTTGGAACTGCGCCCGCCGCCGCCGCCAAAGTCCTGCACCGCCTGCAGGAAGCTGGATACCCCGGAAACCGCGGCCAGTCGCGGCCGTAGCCGCGCAATGATCTTATCGGCCGAGATACGGCGCTCGGCGAGGGGCTTGAGCGAGACGCTGAAATTGGCGCCGCCGCCGCCGCCGAAGAAGCCGCCGTCGCCCACGGTGCCCACGACACTGGCCACGGCCGGATCGGCCCGAATGATCTGCGTCACCTGCTCGAGCTTGGTGCGCAGGAGCTGGAACGAGGTGTCGGCATCCCCGCGCAAGCCACCGCGCAGCTGGCCGGTGTCCTGCTGAGGAAAAAAGCCCTTCGGTATCACGACATAGAGGTAGACGTTCAGCGCCACGGTCGCGAGCAATGTCGCGAGCATCAAGCGCTTGTGATCGAGCGACCAGTCCAATGTGCGCTCGTACCCGCGGCGTATGGCGAGGAAGGCGCGCTCGAAGGCCGCACTGGCGCGCGAGAGCGGCTTGCCGCGGTCGCGACCGAGCAGGCGCGAACACATCATGGGTGTGGTCGTGAGGGAGAGCAGCAGCGAGATCAGGATGGCCACCGACAGTGTGATCGTGAACTCGCGAAACAGCTTGCCGACCAGACCTCCGGCCATCAGGAACGGAATGAACACCGCGACCAGTGAGAGACTCATCGAGACCACCGTGAAGCCGACCTGCTGGGCGCCGAGGATCGCCGCGCGCCGGCGCGGCATGCCGGCCTCGATATGGCGCGTGGTGTTCTCCATCACCACGATGGCGTCATCGACCACGAAGCCCGTGGCGATCGTGAGCGCCATGAGCGTGAAATTATTCAGACTGAAGCCGAGCAGGTACATCGCGCCGAAGGTACCGATGAGCGAGACCGGCACCACCACGGCCGGGATCAGTGCCGCGCGCGGGCTGTGCAGGAACAGAAATACCACCAGGATGACCATCACCACGGCCAGCACGAGCGTGCGCTCGATCTGTCGCAGCGAGGCTCGAATGGTCACCGAGCGGTCATTGGTCACGACCAGATCGATGTTCGGATCGATCGCGCTGCGCAAGTCCGGCAGCTCGGCCTTGACCGCATTGACGACTTCGATGATGTTCGCGCCGGGCTGGGCCAGCACCTGCACCGAGATGGCCTGCTTGCCGTCGTAGATGCCGAAATTGCGTATGTTCTCGGTCGCGCCATCCTGCATGTCGCTGACGCGGGCGACATCGGCGAGGCGCACGGTCGAGCCATTGCGATTGGCGATGATCAGCGAGCGGTACCCGGCGGCATCGCGAATATTATCGTTGCTGTAGATCTGATAGCGCAGCTCCCCGGCCTCCACGTCGCCCTTGGGCGCATTGGCGTTGGCATTGGATATCGCTGCCCTGATGTCCTGCATGCCGATGCCGTATTTGGCGAGGCTCAGCGGGTTCAGATCCACTCGCACCGCGGGCAGCGCGCTGCCCCCGACGTTGACCGAACCGACACCCTTGATCTGCGACAGGCGCTGCGAGATGACCGCGTCGGCAGCGTCGTAGATCTGGCCGCGAGTGAGCACGTCGGAGGTCATTGCCAGCGTCATGATCGGAAAGCTCGAACTATTGAGCTTCCAGTACGATGGATTGCGCGGCAGCCCGGTGGGCAGGTCGGCGCGCGCCGCGAGAATCGCCGCCTGAACGTCGCGGGCGGCACCGTTGATGTCGCGGTCGAGACCGAACACCAATTGGATGCTGCTCGAACCCACGGAGCTCTGTGAGGTCATGTCATCAACGTCGGCGATGGCCCCGAGGTGACGCTCCAGCGGCGTCGCGACGCTGCTGGCCATGACCTCCGGACTCGCGCCCGGGAGCGATGCGTTGATGAAGATCGCCGGCGCATCGATCTTCGGCAGCGGCGCCACGGGTAATAATGTGAAGGCCACTCCACCCACCAGGGCGACACCCAGGGTCAGCAGGGTGGTCGCCACCGGTCGGGAGATGAAGGGCAGGGAGATATTCATGGCCACGCGCCCGCAGGCTCAATGTCGTCGGGCTCCTCGGGCTCGGCGGGAAAGCGCTCCCGCAGGCGCCGCGCCAGCCGATCGAATCCCAGGTAGATGACCGGCGTCGTGAACAGTGTGAGCACCTGACTGACCAGCAGACCGCCGACGATGCTCACCCCGAGCGGGTGACGCAGCTCCGAGCCGGTGCCGGTACCGAACATCAGCGGCAAGGCGCCGAACATGGCCGCGACCGTGGTCATGAGGATCGGCCGGAATCGCAGTATGCAGGCCTGATAGATCGCCTCCCGTGGCGACTTGCCTTCGAGACGCTGCGCGTCGATTGCAAAGTCGATCATCAGGATGGCGTTCTTCTTGACGATGCCGATCAGCAGGATGATGCCGATCAGGGCGACGATCGTGAGATCATCGCCGGACGACATGAGCGCCAGCAGCGCGCCGATTCCAGCCGAGGGCAGCGTCGAGAGGATCGTGACCGGGTGTATGAAGCTCTCGTAGAGCACGCCCAGCACGATGTACATCACGACCACGGCCGCGAGCAGCAACAACAGCTCGTTGCTCAGATTCTTCTGGAACGCCAGGGCGGCGCCCTGAAAGTTCGTGTGTATGCTCTCGGGCAGGCCGATGTCCTGCTCGGCGCGCTCGATGGCTTTGACGGCCGCGCCCAGCGATGCGCCCGGCGCCAGATTGAACGACACCGTGGTGGCGGAAAACTGGCCGAGGTGATTGATCAGCAGCGGACGGGATTCCTCCACGATCTGCGCGATGGCCGAGAGCGGCACCTGGCCGCCGCTGGCGGAAGGCACGTAGAGGCTCGAGAGCGACTGGATCGAGCGCTGCAGGGACGGGTCGGCCTCGAGAATCACGCGGTACTGATTCGCCTGCGTGAATATGGTGGAGACGATGCGCTGGCCGAAGGCGTCATAGAGCACATTGTCGACCGTGCCGACGCTCACGCCGAGCCGCGCGGCGCTGTCGCGATCGATGTTGACGTAGGCCGCCAGGCCGTTGTCCTGCTCGTTGCTGGTCACGTCCGCGAGCTCATTGGCGCGGCGCAGGCGCGAGAGCAGCCGCGGTACCCAATCGGCCAGCACCGTGGGGTCCGCATACTGCAGCGTGAACTGATACTGCGTGCGGCTGATCGTGTCATCGAGCGTGAGATCCTGCACCGGCTGCAGATACAGCGTGATGCCCGCCACCCCGGCGATCTCGCGTTGCAGCCGCCGCGCAATCAGGGCGGCGCTCGCTTTGCGCTCGGAGCGCGGCTTGAGGTTGATCAGGAAGCGCCCGCTGTTGAGCGTGACGTTGCTGCCATCCACGCCGATGAAGGAAGACAGGCTCGCCACGTCCGGATCCTTGAGCAGCGCCGCGGCCAGCGCCTGCTGCCGCTCGGCCATCGCCCCGTAGGAGACCGCCTCGGAGGCCTCCGAGACGCCTTGAATCAGGCCCGTGTCCTGCGTCGGGAAGAAGCCCTTGGGTATCCAGACATAGAGCATTGCGGTCAGGATCACAGTGCCGCACCAGACATAGAGAGTCAGCCGCTGGTGTTCCAGGATCCAGCTCAGGCGCCGTCCATACCAATCCACGATCGGCTCCAGCCAGCTCACCGGCACATGCTCCTCGCCGCTGGGCTCGGGCACGGCGACGTGGCGCTTGAGCAGGCGCGCGCACAGCAT
>JBELAR010000032.1:0-17153 GCA_049508555.1 Steroidobacteraceae bacterium | reverse complement strand
GCGACGCTCAGCGGCCTTCGAACCGAAAACACCGCGGACGGTCCGGTGGAGGTCATCGACCTGAGGCTGCCGGAGGGTGACCGGCTCGCCTTCGCGCTCTCCGCACGTACGCACCTGCCGTACTGGGTGCGATGGACCGCACCGCACGCCAACTTCGGCGAGCTCACCTTCACGACCTATCTTCAGGGCTACGTTCCGGTGTCGGGCCTGATGCTGCCGTTAAGCTATCAGACGATGATCGACTGGCGGTCCATCGACTACTTCGACGTGCACGTGAACGGCTATGAGGTGGACGGGAAGATTCCCGACCTGGCCGCGCCAACGGCGGTGCGCGCCTCGCCCGAGCCGGCGGACACGCTGCAGCCGCTCAAGGCGACGCACGTCGCGAAGGGAGTCTGGTACATCAGCGCCGCTGACGAAGGCGTCCCCATGTTCGAGTTCGACGATCACCTTGTGCTCTTCGACCTGAATCGGAAGCACTACGCCCGGGCCATCATCGAATTCGCGAAGACGCTGGCCCCCGGCAAGGCACCGACGCAGCTGATCACGTCGCACCAGCATCTGGATCATCTCGACGGGATACGCGTTGCGGTGGCCGAGGGACTCACGATCATTTCGCGGCGGGAGAACGAGCAGATCATCCGGGAGATGGTGACGCATCCGGCGACCGAATACCCCGACGAGCTCGCGGAGCATCCCCGGCCGCTGAATTTCATTCCGGTGGACGAGCACCTGCGCCTGGCCGATCACAGCATGACGCTCGATCTGTACTGGGCACGGGACAATTCGCATATGGGCGAGGGCCTTTTCGCCTACGACCCGGACGCGAAGGTCATGGCGGAGGCGGACATCGCGACCGCGGCGCACGACTACCAGTGGTGGCCCGACAACTACATGGACAATCTTGACTACTACCGGCTGCAGGTCGACACGCTGCTGCCCGTGCACTTCCCGCCGATGAAGCAGGCACAGGTCATCCAGTTCATCAAAGAAGGAGTGCAGTCTGCGCGCGAGCGCTGCGCCGCGGAGCTCGCAAAAGGCAACTACCTCACCGGCTGCCCGGTGCTCTCGCACCGTTACTAAGCCGCAGCGAAGCTAACGGACAGCTACCGGGTGGGCGGCACGATGCGACACGGTTGCGGGTGCCACTTCGAGCCATCCGGCTCCAGCTTGAACTCGTAGCTCGTGACGTACTGGTCCTGCAGATAGGTCGGGTCGATCACGATCGACGTCAGGATCAGGTAGGTCGTCCCTTCGTCCTCGATCCGGTCGAAATACTCGATCAAGGTTGCGTCGGCGCTGTACGGGACGCCGTTCGTGCGCAGGTAGCCCGGGGTCATGTGGGTGGTGATGACCTTGAGACTGCCGCCTTTGCCGGGCTCAGCGCCGCCGTAGGGCTTTCCAAATCCGCTCTGCTGCACCTGTTTGAACCAGGATGCGGCGGAATAGCCCTGCAGAGCCGCCTTGCCGTCCCACTGTCCCTGGAAGTGCAGCAGACGCTGCTGTTGCCCTGCGTCGGTATCGATCGCGAGCGACTGCCCGTCCGTCCAGTGGATGTGCAGACGCAGGGGCAGACGCATCAGTCCGGCCGCCCCGTAGCCCTTGCAGGCGGCCCCAGCGGCCTGGTCCGCGGCGGGATCCCACTGTTTCGCCACCCGCCGGCCTTCGGCGTTGACCGGGATGCTGGCGACGTCGCCGATCGGCGCGGTCAGCATTCGCCAGCGCCAATCCTCGTCGACTATGGACACCCAGTAGCCGGTTACATCGATCACCGCCGCCTGCCGGGAGGTCAGTGGCTGCGGCGCCGGCGCGGTGCTCTCCTGTGTCCGTCCCGGCCGCGGCGCCGCGAGGGCGCCGAACCCCGCGACCACGAGTAGCGTCGCGAGCGTACGGCGCCGGAGCCCGGATCGGCGCGCGCGATTCATCGCCATCGAGCGCGCATCAGTGATTCTCGCGCCATTCGTCCGGTACACCATGGCTCTTTGCCTCGCTGGCCACCTCGCGGTATACGGCCTCGATGAACATCCGCGTCGTCCATGGTCCGCTGTCGGAACCGTAGATGCCGTCGTAATCGAAACTCGGGTGCGCCGCGAGCGTCTGCTCGAGCGTCATGCCCTTGGCCACGTAGTAGCGGATGCGCGCGCGGATGATCGTGAGCGCATCGCGGTAGTTCACGATCGCCGTGTGGTCGCAGACCGGCCCGCGCGCGGGGATAAGGTACGTGCCTCCTTCCTCGTTCTGCCGTGGGACCATGATTTCGATGATGTCGGTCAGAGCCACCAGGATGCCCTCGAGGGTGCCGCCCCGGTCCTGCTCGATCACCGGATAGCTCCACGGATTGAACAGTTCGCCGGTGCTGATCACATCCGAGCTGCGAAAGAACGCGTACGTGTCACCGTCCGAGTGTGCGGCCGGCGCGTGCGCGAGTAGCACCGCCTCGTCGTTGTACAGCGCCCATTGGTCCTCGAACGTGTCGGTTGGCGCCGAGCCACGCGGCGATTTCGCGTCGTTCATGCGGGTCACCACATTGAGCTGTGCCACGATTCCGGCAGTGGTCGGTTCACCGCGCTGGCCGGAATTTGCGAAGCCGGCCTTCGCCAGTGCGAGATTGCCGCCGACGTGATCCGGATCGCCGCTGGTGTCGATGATGTACTGGATGGGTCGGCCCGAAAGCTGGCGGATGCGGGCCAGCACCGCCTCGCTCATGTCGCCGCGCCCGGCATCGATCACGAACAGCGCTTCATCGCCGACCTGCACAGTGATGTTTGGTCCCGCGCCTACCAGCATGTAGACGCGGCCCTGCACGTGCCACACGTGCACCCCGTCCGTCTCTGTCGATGATGCCGCAGCAGCCCTGGGCGATGGCGCCGCCGCCGCAGCGCTGCGCTGCTCCAGCGCATGACCCGCGGGGCAGACCGTCAGCGCTGCCCACACGATGATGCATTCGGCCGCGTGGCGGCGGTGGGCCCGCGTCGCAGTCATTACTTGCCGTCCCTCGCGCTGCCGCCGGGGGAGGGTCCGGGCGAGATCGGCAGATGTTCCAGCTTCTGCTGGTATTCCGGGTACATCGTTTCCGCGCCGCCGCGGGCTGCCTCGGGAGGCATACCGTATTGTGCGGCGTAGTCGTTCAGGTTCGGATTCTGCCCGGGCAACTGGTAGGCGACCCAGCCTTTGGGATGCGGTACCTCGATCGTCGGAGTGCAGGTCGAGGGCATCGGCTTGTAGCCTGGATCGAGCACCCAGTTGGAGGTCCGAATGTATGGTTCGCTCAGGTACACCGGATCGTGCACGATCGTCGCGAGAGTCAGGTAGTCGTCGTGACGCAGATAGAACTCGGTGAGGTGTGCCTTTTCGCTGCGTGCGAGGCCGTTGCGGCGCAGCCAGCCTTCCTTGAGGTGATCCGTCCTGACCTTGAGCATGTCGGCGTCCCATTCACCAGACGACCATCCCTGCCACGTGCTCGCAGCATACGGGGGCGGGCGCGGACGACCGTCCATGTAGATTGCGCGCTCGGGCTGCATCCACATGATCTCGGTGTGCCAGGTCGTGACTTGCATCGTGTGCGGGTCCATGTCGGCCCAGATCCGGATGCTGCCCGGTCCGCGCGGCGAGTAGTCGGCAGGATGCGGCTCGCACTCATGCTCGAGCTGTACCCACTTTTCCGAATCCCAGGCGTCGCCCCGCATTCGATCAGCGTCCGTGATCGGCATGCCCGTGTAGTCGCCGATATCCGGGCCGTCGCCCCGCTCGGGTGCATCCTGATGGACCTTCTGCCGCCACTCGCCCGACAGGTCCATCTGCGCATCCGCCACGCGCACGACGAACATCGCCGCACCCGCGAGAGACATGCAGCACGCCGTGATGCGCAGCCGCGCGATCGTGCGCTTGTGGCTCAAAGACTGCTCCCGAGGTCCGCTGCCGCGGGCCCGCAGCGGTGCAGCAGGCTGGCCCGGCCGCAGCTCGCGGTGCTGATCCGGCGTTTCACCATGATTACTACGCAGAGACTGCGCAAACCCACACGCGTTGATGCCGGGAATCATATGTATTTTCCTGCCCTGAGTATGCAACAATAGCGTAGCCATTATTGTCGACAAGATACCTGATCGACGCGCCAGCGAGGTCAAATGTCGACAGCCCAGGCCGTCCCCCGTTTATGACGGTGTGCCGCTGTTCAAGCGTTGACGGGAATTTCGCCGAAGGAGTCTCGGATCCTATGGACGATCAGCTGCCGCACACATCGCTGCGGTCGCGTCGCGCGGTACTGCGCGACCTCGCGGCGACCAGCCTGTCCTGCGCATTGACGTGGGGGCTGGCACGCGCACAGTCCGGCGCGCACCGCACCCTGGTCGACGTCCACCACCACTGGTACAGCACGGACCTGCAGCGCTGGTGGGGCCGGGACAGCTTCGATCCGAACTGGACCACGGCGGCTTCGCTGGCCGCAATGGACACGGCGGGTGTCGCGACTGCGATGCTGTCGGTCACGATGCCTGGAATCTGGAAGAGCAGCGACGTTGCCGGTTCGGTACAGCTTGCGCGGCGGTGCAACGAGCAGATGACACAGACTGCGCGCGATCACCCAGGCCGCTATGGCGTCATCGCAGCGTTGCCGCTGCCGCAGATCGACGCGAGCCTCGAGGAGCTCCGCTACGCACTCGACGTGCTGCACGCCGATGCCGTCGGACTGTTCTCGAGCTATGAGGGCCAATACCTCGGCGAGCAGCGGTTCGTGCCGGTGCTCGAGGAGCTCAATCGGCGTCGTGCGCTGCTCTACGTGCATCCGATGGCACCCGCGTGCTGCACGACGCTGGTTCCGGGGGTTGGTCCGGGCACGCTGGAGGCACCGACCGATACCGCGCGCACGGTCGAGAGCCTATTGGTCAGCGGCACACTTTCGCGCCTGTCCGGCGTCCAGTTCGTGATCGCGGCCGGGGGTGGCACGCTGCCGTTTGTCGGTGAGCGCATGGTGGCCGCGGCGATCCAGGCGGGCCGATCGGTGTCCGAGGGCCGCAGATCCGACTTCGAGCCGGACACGCTGCGCGCGGCACTCGCGCGAATCTACATCGACAGCGCGGGGGTTACGAACGCCGCGGACTGGGCCGCGCTGATGAACTTTACGACGCCAGGACGGCTGCTGTTCGGCAGCGACTTTCCGAATGCGACGGACCTCAGCTGCCTGGAGCAGCTGCGCGCGATGCAGCAGCGATTCGGTCTGAATTCTGCCGAATCAGGCGCCATCGAATACGGCAACGCGCAGCTGCTGTTTCCACGGCTGCAAGCCCATGCCTGACGCAGCACGGATCCACCCCAGGTGGCCCCCTGAGGAGCCGACTACGTTGATCAACAAACGAGTGGCGAGCCTCGCCGAGGCGCTCTCGGGCGTGCGCGACGGTTCCACAGTGCTCGTGGCGGGCTTCGGGGATGTCGGCATCGCCAATACCCTGATCGAGGCGCTGCAGGACCGTGGCGTGCGCGAGCTGACGGTCGTCGCCAACAATACCGGCAACGGCAACTGGGGCCTCGGGCGCCTGGTCGCCTCCGGACAGGTGCGCAAGGTCATCTGCTCGTTTCCGCGCTCTGGCGATTACGGCGAATTCGTGAAAGCCTACAACGCCGGGCGCATTGAACTCGAGATCGTGCCGCAGGGCACGCTCAGCGAGCGAGCGCGGTGCGCCGCAGCCGGACTCGGCGGCTTTTTCTCGCCCGTATCGGCCGGTACGAAGCTTGGGGCCGGCAAGGAGACGCGTGAGATCGACGGGCGACTTCACGTCTTCGAGTCGCCGATAAAGGGCGATCTGGCGCTGATCAAGGCCTTCCGGGCCGATCGATGGGGCAACCTTACGTACCACAAGGCGGCCCGCAACTTCAATCCAGTGTTCGCAATGGCTGCCGATCTCACCGTTGCGGAGGCCACGCATTTCGTGGAATTGGGTGAGCTCGATCCCGAGGCGGTGGTGACGCCCGGCATCTTCGTGGATCGCGTGTTCGTCGCCGGGAGCGCGGCATGAGCGCGCTCACGCGCGAGCAGATGGCTTGGCGGGCTGCGCAGGACCTGCCGAATGGCAGCTATGTCAATCTGGGAGTCGGCATTCCAACGCTGATCCCGAAACACATCCCGGTCGGCAGGGAGGTCATCATCCACAGCGAGAACGGCGTGCTGGGCATGGGACCGGCGCCGGTTCTCGGCACCGAGGATCGGGATCTCATCGACGCCGGCCGGGGTTTCGCGACCCTGGTGGCAGGCGGTGTCTACATGCACCACGCGGATTCGTTCATCATAATCCGCGGGGGACATCTGGATGTGAGTCTGATGGGCGCCTTCGAAGTCTCGGAGCACGGTGACCTGGCGAACTGGACCACGGACGATCCGGGTTTTCCACCGGCAGTCGGGGGGGCGATGGATCTTGCAGTCGGCGCGCGCCAGATCCGCGTGTTGATGGATCACACCAGCAAGAGTGGCGAGCCGCGTATCAGACGGCGCTGCACCCTGCCGCTGACCGCTGCCGGAGTCGTGCGCCGCATCTACACTAACCTCGCGCTCGTCGACGTGACGCCTGAGGGGCTCCTGGTGCGTGAAATTGTGGCGGACATGGATCTGCAGAAGCTCCAGGCCCTGACTGAAGCGCACTTGATTCTGGCGCCCGACTGCGGGCGCCTGGCGCCGCCATGATCGGGTGCGCAACAGATGCTCAGCGCGAGCTCGCAGCGGCCAGCGCACCGGAGGTCTTGTGACGCGACTGTTCCAGGTAGGCCTGCTTGGCCGGCTGAATGTGCTTGCCGAGCAATTCGACGAACTCGTCGCGCTCGATTCCCTGGAGCAGGTCGATCATGCGTTGATGCTGAGCGCAGACCGTCGCGAGCAACTGCGGATTGCCGATGCTGTAAGAGCGGATCGCATGGGTCTTGAACTGCAGCTGCTCGATCACCTCGGTGAGCGTGCTGTTGCCACACGCGGCGAATAGCGTGTTGTGGAACCGCAGGTTCTCGCGGAACACGCGACGCAGATCCCCGCGGCCCACCGCGGCACAGTGACGCTCGTTGATGAGCTGCAGCTGCTCGATGAGGGGACGCGGCGCGGGCAGCGGGATCAACTTGCCAGCACAGGTCTCGAGCAGCGTCCGCACCAAATACAGCTGCTCGACTTCGGTGACGGAGAAATCCTTGACCGCGGCGCCACGATTGGGCTGGCGTACCACGATGCCCATTGAATCGAGCTCCAGCAACGCCTGTCGGATCACGTGCCGCTTCACCTGGAAGCGTGCAGCGAGCTCCTCTTCGAGCAGCCGCTCGCGCGGCGCGAGATGCCCGAGGGCAATTTCTTCCTCGAGGCTCGCCGCGATGTTCGCAGCGCCCGCCGGCCGGCCAACCTGCAACGTCGGTGCCTCCACAAATCGCCCTCCGCAGTTTGGGAACAGTGTATTGGAGCGGCAGCCCTTGGCAAGTTTTTCATCATTATTGTCAACAAACAAGTTGATAATCGTGCCTTCGGCCACCATGGCAACCCCGGGGGGCGCTGCATATCCGTGGACGCGTGTTGCACGGCGGCGCACTCACTCCGGGGCTCTTCATAAGGCGAAATTACAATGCCCATAATCTCAGCCGTACGTGCGCGGGATATCTGCATTCCGCTTGATTCCGCGACGTCCTTTTCCCGCCGCCTGGTGACCCAGCGCCACTATGGCATCGTCGAGCTTGAGGCCAGCGATGGCTTCAGGGGCATCGGCTACTGCTACGTCGGCAGTGCCGGTGGCAGTGTGTTCTCCGAGATCGTGACTAACCTGCTCGCGCCGCTGCTGCGCGGACAGGACCCGTACCGCGTCGAGGGACTCTGGAGTGAGATGTACCAGGAGGCGCTGCTGCAGGGAAGGACCGGGACCGTCATGCGAGCGATCAGCGCGATCGATATCGCGCTATGGGACCATAACGCGCGTGCCGCCGGCCTGCCCCTCTACAAGTTCCTGGGCGCGTTCGCGTCCGAGAGCGTCGCTGCCTATGCGAGCGGCGGTTATTACCTGCAGGGCAAGACTCCGGAGTTGCTGGCCGACGAAATGGAAGCCTACGTGCGGGCCGGGTATACCGCGGTCAAGATGAAAGTCGGCAAGCTGGACTTCAAGGCCGAGGAGGCTCGGATCGCCGCGGTGCGCGAGCGCATCGGTCCGGACCCGATCCTGATGCTGGACGCGAACAATGCCTGGGCTGACCTGCCGACGGCGCTGCCGTTCGTGCGCATGTACGAGCGGTACAACCCGTATTTCATCGAGGAGCCCTTTGGTCCCGATGACATCGAAAATCATGTACGCCTGGCGGCCAGAACACCCATCGTCGTCGCGACCGGTGAGATCGAGGCCGGACGCTGGCGCTTCAAGGAGCTGCTGCAGACCGGCGCCGCGGCCATCCTGCAACCGGATGCGGCGGTCTGCGGCGGCATCAGCGAATTCCGCCGCATTGCGGCCACGGCGGCGAGCTTCGGGGTCACGCTGTGTCCGCACTGGTTCCACGAACTGCACGCCCATCTGGTCGCGGCCACGCCCAATGCCCGCTACGTAGAATATTTTCCGGACGACCAGGTGCTGAATTTCCGGCGCCTCTTGAATCGGCAGGTGGAAGTGCGGGAGGGCAGAATCCAGCTGCACCTTGAGCCGGGACTCGGTATCGATTTCAGCGCCGAGGGGGTGGAGCGCTATGCGCTCGGCCCCTGGAAAAGTTGAAGCCGCCCGAATCATTCCATCCGCAAGAACATTGCCGGATCGGGTTACGGATGGCTGCGGCTCGATCTCGAACACACCACGACCGACGCGAGAAGTCAGCGTATTGCACCACATCCAGGAGAACATCTCATGGCGGAATCGACCCGCGCGCTTCCCGAGCCGACCCCCGAGACCCGGGACTTCTGGGACGGCACAGCCGCCGGAGAGCTGCGGCTGCAACGCTGTGACGCCTGCGCGCACGTGTACTTCCCGCCGCGACCGTTCTGTCCGGGATGTGCCTCGCGCCAGGTGAGCGGCTTCGCGGCCAGCGGACACGGTACGCTCTACAGCTACCTGATCCACCACCGTCCGGTTCCCGGCTTCACACCGCCGTACGCGATCGCGGTCGTACAGCTGGCAGAGGGGCCGCGGCTGATGAGCAACATCGTCGACTGTCCGCAAACGCCGGAAGCCCTGGTGCTGGACATGCCGCTGGAAGTCGCGTTCCAGAAGCTCGACGAGCGGATCACGCTGCCGGTGTTCCGGCCCGCGCGGGCGCGCTGAATCATGCGCCGAAACGCAGTCGCAGTGGTCGGGGCCGCGGAGACCACGAAGCTCGGAGTGATACCGGACATGTCGCAGCTGCAGCTGCACTCGGACGCCGCGCTCAACGCCATGGCGGACGCCGGGCTCGGACCCAAGGACATCGACGGCCTGGCCTGTGCCGCCGACACCCCGACCTCGGTGGCGTACCAGCTCGGTATCACGCCGCAGTGGGTAGATGGAACCAACGTGGGCGGCTGCTCGTTCATGATTCATGTGCGCCATGCCGCGGCGGCGATCGAGGCCGGGTTGTGCCGGACCGTGCTGATCGTGCACGGGGAGAGCGGGCGCTCGCTCATCGGCAAGCAGCCGCGCGCCGTGCGCGCCGATACGATCGAGGGCCAGTTCGAGGCGCCGTTCGGAACGGCGGGCAGGCCCAGCCAGTTTCCGCTGCCGCTGCTGCGCTTCATGAAGACCTACGGGATCACGCAGGAACAACTGGCAATGGTGTCCGTGGTCCAGCGCGAGTGGGCGTCCCGCAATCCCCGGGCGAGCTATCGGGAGCCGCTCACGGTCGACGCCGTGCTCAATTCGCGAATGATCGCCTATCCGCTGCGCATCCTGCAGTGCTGCCTGGTCACGGATGGCGGCGGTGCGCTGATCCTCACCAGCGCCGAGCGCGCGACGGACTTTCCGCAGCGGCCGGTCTACGTGCTCGGCAGCGGCGAGAGCGTCGAGACTCCGATCGTGAGCCAGATGGAAAGCTTCAACTCATCGCGTGCCTGGCGCGTGTCCGGCGCGCGGGCTTTCCAGGAAGCCGGCATCACTCATGAGGATGTGGATCATCTGATGATCTACGATGCCTTCGCGCATCTGCCGCTGTACGGCCTGTGCGACCTGGGCTTCATGCCGCCGGAGGAGACCGGTACCTTCATCGCCGCGCGCCACACCGCACCAGGCGGCAAGTTGCCAATGAACACGAACGGCGGGGGGTTGAGCTACATGCACTCCGGCATGTATGGCATGTACGCATTGCAGGAGAGCGTACGGCAGCTGCGCGGTACCGCTGCGGCGCAGGTGCCCGAGGCACGAATCTCCGTGTGCCATGGCAACGGCGACATGTTCGGCGCCGCGGGCACGATCATCTTCACGAACCAGCGCGCGCTATGACTGGGTGGTCTGCGCGCGAGCGGGCTCAATACGCCCCATCGACCAGGATGAACGCCATCGTGCAGGGTGCGCTGGAACGGTTCGCCCACGCATGATTGGTGCCGCGCTGTATCACGACGTCCCCGGCGCGCAGCAGGGTCTCCTGCCGATCCAGTACGAGGTAGACCTCGCCGGACAGTACGATCCCGTAGTCGACGGTCCGCGTCCGATGCATCAGCGGATGCGGGGACGCGGGGTCTTCGTGGGTCGAGGCGTGCTCGGAGCCGAACGCGGCGAAGGCCGCCTTCGCCGCCGCGCGATCCAGCGTGTGAATGTAAGCCGCCTCCGGCGGATGCACGACAATGCGGAAGCGCGTGCCGTTCGGCGGCGGTTCGAGCCGGCGCGGGCCGAGGGTCGGCTCGCCTTCCTGGTTGATACTGGCCGGCGTCGAGTCGGTCGCCCAGAGTTCACTGGCCGAGTAGCCGGGACGCTGCGGAATCGTGAATACCACGGGCGGCAGGCCGTCGGATACGATGATCGCCTTGCCGTCCTCGTCGTGCCCCGTCACCACGCGACGAATCCCTGCGTTCATCGGCCCCTCCAGTGCGCGCTGCGTCCGAGCCAGTGTGTCCGCGCGACAAACAATTAGCAAGATTGTTGACATGAAAGTTGATAGTCGGCATCGTGTAATTCTGCACTCTGAACGGGCGGTCACAATGCGGCGGATCCTCGCCTTCTTGATCTGGGCGGGCTGGCTTGCCGTTGGAAGCAACGCCGCGCAAGCGGCCGCTGCGGGTCAGATCCAGGTCGGCTATACGAACACGACCAGCTGCACGGGGCTGTTCATCGCCGTCGACCAGGGCATGTTCGCGAAGCGCGGCCTGGATGTGCGACTCACGTTGCTGGCACTGAACTCGACCATACCTTCGGCGCTGGTCGGAGGCAGCATCCAGATCGGCACCGCAACTCCCTCGGTGCTGTTGCAGGCTGTCACCGGAGGACTGGATCTGGTCGTCATTGCGGGCGGCGCCGTCAACGACGTGCACAAGCTGTTCGGTGGTGCGGTCGCGCGTGCGGACCTGAACATCAGGACCGCGCGCGACTTCGAAGGCAAGCGGGTTGGCGTACCCGGGCTCGGCGCGTTCATGCACGTGCTGTTCCGGCGCTGGCTGGTCGAGCACGGCGCCGATGACCGCAAGGTCAACTTCGTCGAGGTTCCGCTCGCGCAGGAGCGCGATCTGCTCAGATCCGGCAATGTGGACGCAGTGATATCCGGGGAACCCTTCTTCAGCCGCATCATCGCCTCCAAGAGCGGTACCCTGGTTGCACCGTTCTTCACCGAGATGCCCGACGGTTTGTTCATGCTGTACTTCAGCACCACGCGCGTGTGGGCCAAGAACAACGCGGCGGCGATCGGCGCATTTCGCGCCGCTCTCGAGGAGGCCACGGCGTTCCTGGCCGCCAATCCCGCCGGGGCGCGCGCGAGCATCAGCAAATACACGCATCTGCCAGCGGATGTCATCGCGTCGATCGCGCTTCCGACCCTGCGGCTCAAGGTTCCCGGCAGCGACGTCAAGTACTGGTCCGACACGCTGCTCGCGCAAGGCATGATCAAGGTGCCTCCTGACACGGCACGCCTGGTCGTGGACTGAATCGGGCTGGCGATGCATCCGGATACGGCAGCGCAAGCCGCGCAGCCCACCGCGCTCGAGTCAGCGCTGCTCTCCTTCAGAGACGTGTCGCTGACGCTCTCGGGCCGCAGGATCCTCGAGGACATCAGTCTGGAACTGCGGCCGCGTGAATTCGTCTGCGTCGTGGGTTCCTCCGGCTGCGGCAAGACGACGCTGCTGCGGCTGATGGCGGGGCTGGTACTGCCGACCTCCGGCGAGGTGCGCTACCGCAATCAGATCGTCCGGCAGCCCGCCAGCGACATCGCGCTGATCTTCCAGGATTACAGCAAGGCGCTGCTGCCCTGGCGCACTGTGGCCGGCAATGTCGCACTCGCACTCGAGGCGATCGGCAGCCCCAAGGCTGAACGGGCGGCGCGTATCTCCGAGCTGCTGAAGAAGGTCGGACTGGCGCAACACGCGGCGCATTATCCGTCCCAGCTTTCCGGAGGCATGCAGCAGCGGCTGCAGATCGCACGCTGTCTCGCGCAGGATCCCACCGTACTGCTGATGGACGAGCCCTTCGGCGCGCTGGATGCGATGACGCGCCAGGTGCTGCAGGACGAGCTGCTGCGTATCACTGCCTCCGGCAATACCAGCGTGCTGTTCGTGACGCACGACCTGGAGGAGGCGCTGTATCTTGGCGATCGCGTGCTCGCCTTGCGCCCGAATCCAGGTCGCGTCGCCGAGATCTTCGATGTGCACTTACCGCGCCCGCGCAATCAGCTCGTGACCCGCGAGGCGGGCGAGTTCCTGCGGCTGCGCCGCGCGCTGTTCGATTTTATTCAGGAGACCGGGCATTGAAGTGGCAGGGGTTCGTGCTGCCGGTCGGGGCCACAATGCTCGCGGAAGCAGCTGCGCGCGCCTTCGGTATCCAGAGCGACTCCTTGGCCTCGCCGTCGCAGATCCTCGGGGCGGCGTGGGGGCTGCTGCGTGACGGCGCGCTGTTCGCCATGCTGGGACAGACGCTGCTGGCCGCGTTCGGCGGGTTGCTGATCGGCGGCGGTGCCGGCGTGGTGATGGCACTCGTGCTCGGGCTCTCGCCTACGATCTCGAAGCTGCTGCGCCTGCCGATCGAGGGGCTGCGTCCGATACCTGCGATCGCAATACTGCCAGTGTTCCTGATGGTATTCGGCTTCGGCTACCGCCTGGAAATCGCCGACGTATCCTTCGCGTGCTTCTGGCCCAGCCTGATCATCGGGCAGGCCGCGATCAGCGGCATCGAGCCGCGTCTGCTCGACGTGAGCCGGGTGCTCGGACTCGGGTTCTGGGGGCGCGTCACCAAGATCGTGATCCCCGCGGCGCTACCGCGGCTGTTCGTTGCATTTCGCCTGGCGGCCGCGGTCGCCCTGATCGTCGCCGTCACCGTCGAGATTGCACTGAACCCGCAGGGCATGGGCTATGAGCTGATGTCGGCCCAGAGCTCGCTGCGGCCCGAGGTCATGTTCGCGATCCTGCTGTACATCGGGATTACCGGGTGGAGCGTCAACGCCGCACTGCTGCTCGCGCAGCGACGCCTGTTCGGTCGCGCCGGCGGCATGCACGTTGGCATGCTCGGCGGCGTGGCCGGCGAGCCGCCATGATCCGCCTGCGCGAGCTCGGCTGGCGTGTCGCGAGCTTGGGCGTCGGTCTCGCCATGATCGGACTGTGGCAGTTCATTGCCTGGAAGAAATTCATCTCGCCGGTGTTTCTGCCGGGGCCGATCGAGACCTGGCGTGCGCTGGTCGAAGGGTTCCGCACGGGCATGCTGGGCGCTCGAACCCTGGCGACGGTGCAGCGCATGCTCTATGGTTGGGTCCTGGCGTCTCTGCTGGGCGTCGGCCTGGGTGCCGCCATTGGCTCCTCGCGCCGCGCGCGCGAATATCTCGCGCCGACCCTCGAGCTCCTGCGTCCGCTGCCCGCCTCGGCGATTGTGCCGGTAGGCATCGCCTTCTTCGGTCTGAGCAACTCGATGGTCATCGGTGTCGTGGCCTTCGGCAGCCTCTGGCCGACGTTGCTCGCCACGATCCACGGATTTGCAGCGGTCGAGGCGCGGTTGATAGAGGTCGCGCGCATGCTGAAGCTCTCGCGCGACGCGATCCTGTTCCAGATCGCATTTCCGAGCGCGCTGCCGGACATTCTGGCGGCGATGCGCCTCGGGCTGATCACCGCACTGATCCTGTCGGTGATCGGGGAGATCCTGGCGTTCCAGGGTGGGCTCGGCTCGCAGATCCTGGAGGCCTCGCGCGCTTATCGATCCCCGGAGCTCTTCGCCGGTGTGCTCGTGTTGGGCATGATCGGCCTCGTTAGCAACCTCCTGCTGTCGGCATTCGAAGCTCGCCTGCTGCGCTGGCGCGATCCTCACTGATAACGCTCGAGACGCACGCGCTGAATCTGGGGCGTGCCCGCAAGCAACCGTAGCCCGCTGCCGGACTGATCGAGCTGCGACTGGCCCGCGACGATGTACTCGTCGGCGCCGGTTGCCATCACAAGCGCGTAGCCGAATTCAGCGAGCAAGCCCTGCTCCCGCGTCGAGGCCGCGTGTGCCGGCAGCACCGCACCGGCGGTAAGCAGCGAGCACACCAAACCGATGCGGGACGGACAGCGGAATCGTGGGGGCTTCATGGGGTGCTCCCAGATTTGTGCGGACCGTTTTTCCAGGGTGTGAGACAGATTATCACCATTATTGTTGACAAGATGCTCAAGAATCCACACAGTGGGTCCCGGTCCTACGAGGCGAGCGGCCCTTTAGCTCGCACGGGGACCTGACAACGATCGAGTCCGGACACCAAGCCGGACCCAGCAGGGGGAATAATGGATAGTGGCCACGCGTCGGGATCGACGGACGACGCTGCAGTCCAGAATGCGCCAGAGTTTGTCGCCGGGCGGTCCGCCGATGCGCGGCGCGTCGAGCAACTCGTGAGCAAGCACCGCTCGGCATTGGTCGGCCACGTCAGGCGCATTCTGGGACGCGCCGAGGACGCTGAAGACGTCGTGCAGGACATGTGTATCCGGCTGCTGCGCTTGCAGGATTTCTGGCGCGGCGAACGCCAGGTGCGCGCCTTCCTGTTCAAGATCGCCACCAATCTTGCGCGCGATGAACTGCGCCGCCGACGCGCCTGCGCGTACGGCGCTCATTTCCCGTACGAGACGACGGAGCTGATCAGCGAGGGGCAGCAGCCCGAGGAGATCGTCGAGCGGCACCTGGCCATGGAAGCGATCAGGCGTGCGCTGCGGATCCTGCCGCCCCGCTACCGCACGGTGTTCGCGCTGCACGTGGATGCGCACATGAGCTACCGTGCGATCTCCAAGCAGCTCGGCATCAGCACCAAGACGGTCGAGCGCGACATCTGCGGTGCTCGCGATTTCTGTCGCTACAGGCTCGGTGCCCGCGGCCCGACGGTCTCCTGGTCCGTGTACTCCCACCCGGACCGCCGTGCCGCACTCGCGCGCACCGTGTCCACTTGACCGGCCATGGACTCAACCACGGAGTCGGTGATGGCTATCGCCGCCACCGCTGACCAAAGCCAGGCGGCACCGAACGCTTCGCTTGTGGCGCAGATGCGTCCGGCACTGGTTGCCTTCTTCAGGCGCCGTTGCCGCAATGCGGCGGAGGCCGAGGATCTGGCGCAGGACGTCGTGCTGCGCGCGCTCGCGCACAGCCAGTCGATCTCCCCCGCCCGAGCGACCGGCTACGTCTTCCAGATCGCAGCGAACCGGTGGCGCGACCGCGGCCGACAGCTGTTGTCGCACCGGAACTGTGTGGCCTGGGACGAACAATCCGCCTTGGCCGTCAGCGACGGCTTCTCTCCGGAGCGCGAGGTCGGCGCGCAGCAGGAACTGACGCATGTGCTGGGTGCGCTCCAGGAGCTCGGACAGCGCACGCGCGAGGTGCTGATGCTGTGCCGGCTCGAGCAGATGAAGCACGCGGAGATCGCGCGCGCGATGGGAATATCGGTCAGCGCCGTGGAGAAGCACCTGGTTCGCGCCAGGATGCACTTGACGCGGCACGCCGAGCGGCCGGCGCGTGCCGCTGTCCAGGCGCCGCGCAACTGAGCATGTGTTGCGCAAGCAACAGCGGGAGACCGCTGCAGGGGAGGCCGTGCCGCCGGCGCTGAGGAATTGTGCCGGCGATGCGTATTAGTTGAGACAGGTTGCCCGATACAGATCGAATACATCAGGGGAGCGGTACGTCATGCAAAGATGCAAGCACTGCGCGCCATTCGGCGTCGTTCTGGGTGCGGCACTGTGGTGCCTGGGGGCCAGCGCAGCCGTTGCTGCGGATTCGGATTCCACCTCCGCAGGTGCGCAGACGGCCGCGGCCGGTTCCACGGAAGGCAGCGGCGCGCTGGAAGAGGTCGTCGTGACCGCGCGGCGTCGCGAGGAAAACCTGCAGGAAGTGCCGATATCGATTGAGAGCATCGGTGCCGAAGATCTGGCGGTGCGCAACATCACGACTACCGAAGCCCTGGACCACGCGGTGGTCGATTTCTCGCCCGCCCCGAGCTCCTTCTTCGGCCTCGAGCAGTCCTCGTTCATGATCCGCGGCCTGCCGAACGTCGGTGTGTACGTCGATGGCGTCGCACACCAGGAACAATTCGGCTTCTTCGGCGACCTGGTCGAAATGGACCGCATCGAGGTGCTGCGCGGGCCGCAGGGGACCCTGTTCGGCAAGAACAGCCTGGCCGGAGCCGTGCAATACGTCTCGGCCGAGCCGGACGATCATTTCCGCCTGCTGGGCTCGGCCACCTACGGTGACTTCGGCCGCTTCAACGTCCGGGCCGCGGCGGACATCCCGATCGGCGACGTGCTGTTCACCAAGTTCACCGTCATCCACGATACGCGGGAGGGCTACCTGCCGAGCACCAGCGTGAACCAGGATTTCGGCAGCGAAGACGACATCGTCGCGCGCGCGGACATCCTCTACAAGCCCAATGACAAGTTCAACTGGCGCGTGATCTTCGAGCAGGACAACGTCGGTACCAACGGCAACGCCTCGACGCTGCAGAACCTGAGCTTCTCGTGCGCCGGCATTCCGCAGGCGGGCGGCAATCCGGGGCCGGCCTGCGTCTACAACGGCGCGGCCATGCACGGCGAGCCCCAGCTTGCGGTCTCTCCGGCCGTCGTC
>JBELAR010000031.1:0-27573 GCA_049508555.1 Steroidobacteraceae bacterium | reverse complement strand
ACGGCGTGCTCGGTACTCATGCGGATGATGCTGTCGGCACTGTGGCCCTCGCGGGAGATGATCTGCATGCCGAGGCCGTATTGCACCACCGCGGTCGCTTGCAATTGCGTCACGGTCACGCGCTCGCTGTAGGGGATCGCGTGCAGCACCGCGAGCAGGATGTCGATCTGGTGCAGCAGATCAGCCTCGAGCATGGCCTGGCGCGGTGTGGCCAGCAGAATCAGGGCCAGGAGGTTGATCGGGCTGACCGTGGCTGCGGCATTGATGTGGCGCATGATCACCAACGACAGCTCGGCGACCAATGTGGTGACCCAGACCGGCCGGTTCTGATCATCGAACACCTGGCCGCGCCAGCCCGGGGCATGCCGGTCCAGCAACGTGCCGAGGTGGATCGGCTCCCCCAGATTGACGTGCACCCGCCCGTAACGCTGCCGCGACAGGCGCAGGACCGTGCGCAGCAGACCGATCACGGACTCTTTCTGTTTCGGCTTACCCGACAACTCGCCCACGTAGGTCGGGCCTTCCAGGATGCGCTCGTAGCCGAAATAAACGGGCAGGAATACGACGGGGCGGCGCGGCTCGCGCAGAAAACTGCGTACCGTCATCGAGAGCATGCCGGTCATCGGCGCCAGCAGCCGCCCAGTGCGACTGCGGCCGCCCTCTATGAAGTACTCGATCGAATGCCCGCGCGCCATGATCGCCGCGAGGTATTTCATGAACACCACGGTGTAGAGCGCGCTGCCGCGCAGGCTCCGGCGTATGAAGAATGCGCCGCCCTTGCGCAGCAGGCGACCCACGATCGGCAGGTTCAGGTTCAATCCCGCGGCGATGTGCGGGATCGCGAAACCCTGATCGTAGATCGCATAGGAGAGCAGCAGGTAATCCATGTGGCTGCGATGGCAAGGCACGTACACGATCTCGTTACCTTCGGCCACCTGCTGCAAGGTCTCGACGTGCTCGAAATCCACACCGTCGTAGAGCCGGTTCCACAACCGTGTCAGCGCGTGCGACATCGCGGTCACGAATATGGGCGAATAATTGGCCGCGATCTCATTGGCGTAGCGGCGCGCCTCGAGCAAGGCGGCGCGGCGCTCGACACGGCCGCTGACCTGCTGCGCCACCGCGGCACGCACGGCGCGCGTGTGCAGCACCTCCGACACGATCGTGCGCCGGTGCGACAGGTCCGGTCCGATCCTGGCCGCGCGCAGCCTCGCGAATGTGGCGCGCAGCTGCCGCGCCACGCGGCGTGCGGTCAGCGCCGTATCGGCGTCGGTCTCGAGGAAGCTGCGCAGCGACACCGGCTCGCCAAGCTGTACCGTGGTATTGCGGCCATTGAACAGCACGGTAAAGAAGCGGCGCAGGCGGCTGCCGATGACCCAGTCCTCCGATAACAGCAGCCGGATGACCGAGCGCTCCTTGTGCGGCGCGCGGCCCCAATAAACCGCGGCCGGCACCAGGCTCACGTCGAGGGCGGGATCGGCCCGGAGCGCTGTGATCAGTGTGAGCAGCAGTTCGGGCGGCCGGCGGTCCAGGCGCGAGCGCCAGAAGCCGATGCGGCGCGTCAGCGCGAACGATGAGCGGCGCTTGCGCAACCGCTGCGCCAGCAGGCGGCGCCCGGGGCGCGGCAGACGCTCGCGTACGCACACGCTCTGCAAGACTGCAAGGTCGTTGCGGCTGCCCCCTTCGAGCACATAACACACCGGCACACTGCGATCGGCGAGGCGCACGGACGCGTCCTCGGGTCGCAGCGTGGCACGCACCCAAAGCGCCAGAATCCGGCTCAGCAGACCCGACATATCCTTAACCTTAAGGCAACGGCAGATCCAGACCGATCAGGAAATACTCGAACAGGTACTTGATGAAGCTCAGCTGATCATGCAGCTGGTGATCGCTGTCGAGCAGGTGCAGCGAAGTATTGTATTCGCGCGCAAAGCGGATGCTGTGCTCCACGGGTACGATCTCATCGCGCCAGCCGTGCACCACTGCCGCGGGACAGTCGAGCACCCGCTCGCGCAGCGGCGGCAGTCCTTCCATGTACAGCGCCGGCGCCAGCAGGAACGCGCCGCGCGCGTGCAGCATCGAGGACGAAGCGAGCGCCACATAGCCGCCGAGGCTCGAGCCGACCAGGACCAGATCGCCGGAGAGGTTCTTGCAGACCTCGATCAGCCGGTCCATGCGTCCCTTGACCGAGTCGATCCCACGATAGTCGACTGACTCCACGCCGTAGCCCTCGCTGCGGGCCACATCTGCCAACGCCGTGATCTTCTTGCCCCAAGGCCCGCTGTCCTTGCCATGCGAGAACACGACATAGCGACTCGCCATGCTGAGATATTCCTTGCCATCGATGCCGGCCGACAATCGGCCGTTTTTTAATCGACGTCGTGTATGTTACTCCGGGATACTTGAGCCGCGGTTGCGAGTCGCATAAAGTTGTCGGGCCGCAAAATCGCAAAACCAGCGGCGCACCACCCCGAGAGTGGAGATCTAGGAATTAGTATTGAACCGCTCGCGGCCCGCACGCAGCTCGATTGGCTGACGCTGACGACGAGCGCGCCGCCCAGCGAAACCCTGCGACGCTATCGGGAATTGCAGCATTCGGCGCTGGGACATTGGCGCTTCGAGCGCGCGCTCTCGGCGCGCGCACCGCTGTTACGTGCGCTCCAGATACGCTTCGATGAGCTGGGCGTGGGCCTGTGCCGGGCGTCGATGCAGCCGCATCGGCGCGTGCGCGCTGTCGATGGCTGCCTCGATCCGGTCGCGATCGGGGCACTGGCTCACATGACCGCCAACATGCTGGTCGAGATCAGCGTACCGGAAGGCGTGCTGTGGACCGGCCGGGGTCTGACGATCGAACACCTGCGAACCACGCGCTCGGCGGTCAGCGCACTGGCGCGTCTGGACAAGAGCGACTGGGGACAGGCCGCGCTGGTCGGCATTCCCGTGACGCTCAGCGATGCGATCGGGACGGAGGTGGCCCGGGCCGTGGTCAGCGTTGCCGTGGCAGCGCGTAGCGGTTGACGCTCGCCGCGCGCGCGCTGCTGCCGTCAGGCTCGTGCGTGACCAGGTAGGACTGGAATTCCCCGGGGCGCAGCGCGGCGTAACCGAACAGCAGCTGAAAGCGGCCGCGCGCGACCGCGACGGCATCGTTGAGCCGATGATCGCAGACCACGAAGTAGTTCTCGCCGGCGTGGCGGCCGACGAAGGCGCCGTCGCGCTCCAACCCCTCGAAGAACGCCATGACCTGCATGCGCACCTGCGCCCAGAGCGGAGGACCGCCATGCTCGAAGCGCACCCAGCTCGTACCGCGCTCGATACTGGACATGACGAAGAGTGCAAAGCGACGCGAGGCGAGCGAGCGCCAGTCGGATTTCGCGGCCATCTCGGGCAGCAGTGTGCGCAGGCCATCTTGCCGGCGGCCCCCGTGACGGGTCGATGACAGGACGTTCACTCCGCCCTGAGCGAGTCGAATGCGGTCCAGCTCGGTCACGCTCGCGGCCGAGCGCAGGCCGGGCCGCAGCATCGGCTCCTCGGCATCGTTGCGGGACCAGATCGGACAGACCTGATCGGCGCGTGAGAGCAGACCGGCGCTCGCCGCGGCCGAGCCGAACTGCTCGTAGCGGCCGCGCAAGCGATCGAAGGCCAGCAGGCGCGGATAGAACATCAGCGCGTCTTCGCTGTGGAAGGGCCAGCGGCGCACCGCTTCGACCGCTGCCGCAGGCGTATCCCAGGCAGTCGGCGGGTCCACCAGCAGCATCGCCTGGCGCTCGCGGCACAATCGCAGCGCCACCAGCAGTGTCGGCAAGCCGACATCCAGCGTGCGCGCGAGCGGCGGCACGCATAAGAAATTGAACGGCTCGCTCGAGCGCAAGGCGAATAATCCCGTGCCGCTCAGGGCATCGCCGATGATGTCGTAGTTGGTGAGCGTATCGCCATCATTGCCGTCGGAATTGCAGACCACATAGCCGGCCGCAGCCGTGCCGCTGCCGAGCGTTCGATCCGGGCGCTGCGAGGGCAGCGGCCCGGCCAGACGCGCCAGCTGCGATTTGGCCAGCAGCCCAGGCAAGCCGCGTTCCGCCTGCGGCCGTATCGACACTCGGCGCAGGATCTCCTGTTGCTCGATCAGTTCGGTGCCTGCGGCCCGCAGGCGCTGGATGACCAGATTGAAGTGATCCGTCTCATCCGCGCTGATACCGTCGTAGTCGACCGCAGCACGCAGGTATTCCCGGCTGCCCGGCGAAACACCGATGAGATTGAGCGTCTGCGCGCCACAGCGCAGGGTCAGGGTCGGCGCGCAACCGCCGTTGGCGATGCGCACGACGATACAGCTGCGGCCGCCGTTCTCGAAGTACTGCTCGACCGCATAGGAGAGTGTCGAGGGTTGCCACAGACCGCCGAACAGGCGCTGATATTCGTCGAAGTTGGCGATGCTCGTGGGCTGGTTGACGGGCCCCTTCAAGGCGCGTCCGACAAAGGCGGTAACGGCAGTGGCAACGCGCTCAATCGCCGGTTGTGGCCGAATGAGCCGCTCAGTATCTACCTCCGAATAGACCAGCTCGGGCACGCCCTGTCCTTGAACCCCTCAGCCGCAATGTAGCACAGCGCGGTCAACTCGACGGTGTTGCCTGTGGCTCCGGACGTGGCGTCTGCGCGATGCGCGCCTCTTGTTCCTCGTCGCCGCGGCGCCTCTCCTCCTGCTTGCGCGCAATCTCCGCCAGCATGAGCAGCAACCACTCGCTCAATTGCGCCACGAGCACTCTCAACCGCGCGGTGCGGGCGTCGCCGGAGCCGGTAAGCTCGGGGACTCGCGCTCAGACAACAGCTGCTGCGCGCTCTTGCCATCGGTCCCGGTATCGTCCTCGCCATTCCAATTCGCGCCATCCGGTATCCGGTTCTGCACCTCGGGGGCGGCCGCCAGAACCAGATCGATACTGCCGGCTTCACCCGAGACCGAGACCGGCACGCCGCGCGGTTCGTGGGTGATCGCCGCCACACCGTCCCAATCAATCGTGCTGCCCTTGTCCTTGAGGGTGCTCTGAATATGCGCGGCCAGGGAGTGCGAGAGCAGTTTCTTCTGCGCCTTGTTCCAGCCGCGCGTGTCGTCTTCGAGCACCGTGTAGGCCTGCAGGTAGAGCTGATTGTCATGCCACCCGAACAGGAAGGGTTGATTCACGACGCGTACCGGAGTGCCGTTGGGCACCATCTCGTAGAGCTTCTCGATGTCCTCAGGATAGAGCCGGATGCAACCATGGCTCGAACGCAGGCCAACGCCGTAGGGTTTGTTCGTGCCGTGGATGAGATAGCTCGGCCAGCCGAGGGTGAACTCGTATTTGCCGAGCGGATTGTCCGGTCCCGGCATCACGACTGCGGGCAGATCCTCACCGCTGTCATTGAGATGGTCGCGACGCAGTGCCACCGAGGGCCGCCATATCGGATCCTTCTTGTGGCTCACAACCTGCGTCACCCCCTGGGGCGTCGACCAGCCGACCTTGCCGATGCCGATGGGATGCGTGAAAACGCGCTGCGGCTCGCCCTTGCGGTGCGGCGGAAAGTAGTAGAGCCGCATGGCCGCGACATTGATGACGATGCCCTCGCGCGGCGCGTCGGGCAGCACGAAGCGCGTGGGCACCACGACGCGGCGGCCGGCGCCCGGAAGCCAGGGATCAACGCCTGGGTTGGCCCGCACGATCTCTTCATAACCGACGTTGAAGCGCCGCGCAATGTCCGGCAGCGTGTCCTCCTTGGACGCGTGCGTGATCTGTACCGCGCCGACCAGGTCATCCTCGGCACCCGTGAGGATGAACTGATGCGTATCGATCGGTTCCGCCAGGGGCGGGGCCACCGGAGCCGGCGGCGCGACGCTGAGCGGGGTGGGCGCAGGTGCTGGGGTAACGGGGCGCGATCCGATCAGAGAGCAGGCCGCCAGGCTAAGCCCCAGCAGTAGGAGCGCTGCGATGGATAACGTTCGGCGATGAAACTCTGGGATCACCGCACGCATTCTAGAGGAGAATCGGCTGGTTGGGCAGTTCGTTGCCGGAGGCTCGGGCGGCCGGAAAATGCTCAGCCAGGAGCCGTGCCACACCGGCCACTGCCGCGCGCGAACCCTCGGCGTAGCGGCCGGCGCGATAATGGGCTTCCACCTCGCGACACACCTGCTCCCATTCCGCCGCGTTCACGCGCTCGTTGATGCCGCGATCGGCGATGATCTCCACGGCGCGGTCGGCGCGCAGCACGTAGATCAGCACGCCGTTATTGGCCTGGGTATCCCAGATGTGCAGACGCGCGAAGAGCTCCAGCGCGCGCGCGCGCGGGCTCGTCCCGTGCCACAGCGCGCGCAATGGCAATGAGGTCTCGATGACATAGCGGATCTCGCCGGCGTGCTGCGACTCCGCGGCGCCGATCGCCGCTTCGATCTGCGAGCGTACCGCCGGCGAGAACAGCGCCCGCGTGCGCCGCGTGCTGTGAGCGAGGTGCCGTGCGATGCGTCCGAGCTGCATGTCACCAACGTCCCGAGGCGCCGCCGCCTCCGAAGCCGCCACCACCACCGCTGAAGCCGCCGCCGGAGCCACCGCCGAAGCCGCCGCCACCGAAACCCCCGAACCCGCCGAATCCACCCGAGGACCAGCCGCCACCGGTCATGCCCAGAAACAGCGCCGCCGCGAAGGCCAGCGCCCCCGCCCCGATCGCGAGTGCCAGCCCCTGCGTCAGCAGGAACACGAGCAGCCCGGTACCTCCGGCGCTGAGCGCAGCCCCGAGCGTACGGCCGAATGCGGCACGCAGCACGCTCGAGAGGATCAGAAAGCCGAAGATCGCGATGGGCAGCGCATTGCGGTGCTGGGCGCCGGCGCTCTGCCAGTTGCGGTCGGGCGCGGGCAGCGCCTCGCCGTCAATCAGACGCATCATCTGATCGACTCCGGCGCTGATCGCCGTAAAGTACTGCCCCTCGCGCAGCAGCGGCACCATCGTGTCCTGAATGATGCGGTTGGAGGCCGCATCGGTCAGCACGCCCTCGAGGCCGTAACCGTTTTCGATACGCAGCGTGCGATCATTCTTGGCCAGGATGAGCAACGCGCCGTCATCGACCTTCTTGCGCCCGAGCTTCCAGGCCTCCACGGCGCGTATGGAATATTGCTCGATCTGCTCGGGCTGCGTGCTCGGCAGCAGCAGTACGGCGATCTGGGCGCCCTTGCGGGCCTCGAAATCAGCGAGTTTCTGCTCGAGTTCGGCCTGCTGTCCGGCTGTGAGCGTCCCGGTCAGATCGGTGACGCGTGCCTCGAGCTTCGGAATCGGCTGCAATGCCTGTGCAGCGCACAGGCCGGGCGCACTGCCCAGGATCAGCGCCGCGAGAGCGAACAGCCAGCGCACGGATGCTGCCGCGTTCGGCGCCCTTACTGCGCCGGAGCGCCCGGACTCGCCGGGGCGCCGGGGCTCGCCGGCGCGCCGCTGAAATCCACGGTCGGCGGGTGCGCGATCTCAGCCTCGTTCTCGACCGTGAAGTTCTGCTTGACCGGGTACTTGAATGCCATCGCGGTCAGATTCGTCGGGAAGGAGCGGATCAGCACGTTGTAGTCCTGCACAGCCTGGATGTAGCGATTGCGCGCCACCGTGATGCGATTCTCTGTGCCCTCGAGCTGCGCCTGCAGATCGCGGAAATTCGCATCCGACTTGAGCTGCGGGTAGTTCTCGCTCACGGCAATGAGACTCTTGAGCGCCTGCGA
Organism: Steroidobacteraceae bacterium; assembly: GCA_049508555.1. Taxonomy (GTDB): domain Bacteria; phylum Pseudomonadota; class Gammaproteobacteria; order Steroidobacterales; family Steroidobacteraceae; genus FEN-1191. Next base: position 19,858 of record JBELAR010000031.1, on the reverse strand, counting down.
GAGCTGGCCCTGCGCCGCCTGGAACTTCTGGAATGCCTGCGGATCATTCACGAGCTCGGGCGTGGCCTGGATCGTGCCCACGCGCGCACGTGCCTCCGTGACCCCAATCAGCACCTTCTGCTCCTGCGCCGCAAAGCCTTTGACCGTGCTGACCAGATTGGGCACGAGATCGGCGCGCCGCTGGTACTGATTGACCACCTCGGACCAGGCGGCCTTGACCCCTTCGTCCTGCTGTTGAATTTGGTTGTAGCCGCAGCCGCTGGCCAGCACAGCGCCCGCCATGACTAGCCATACCTGAAACGTGCGCATAGATTCGAGCCTCCTGAATGGACGCGGCTGCGCGAGCGGCGCGCAGCACTGGCGGATCTTCACACGTTCCGCGGCGGCGCGGTACTGTTCGACGGCTGCGCCGGCGGATTGGAGTGATCACACCATGGGTCGATACCGCCCGCCCGGCGTGCCGGGGTCCCAGTACATCACGCCCGCGGGGGCGGCGCGGCTGCGCGCGGAGCTCGATGAGCTCTGGCGCCGCGAGCGCCCGCAGGTGACCGCCGCCGTGGCGGCCGCGGCGGCCCAGGGCGATCGCTCGGAAAATGCCGAGTACATCTATGGCAAGCGGCGCCTGCGTGAGATCGATCGGCGGGTACGCTTTCTGCGCGCACGCCTGGAAGGCATGACGATAGTCGCGCAGGCCCCGGCCGATCGCAGCCGCGTGTATTTCGGGGCCCGCGTCACGCTCGAGAGCGTTGCGGGCCAGCGTTCCAGCCATCGCATCGTCGGACCGGACGAGTTCGATATGGCGGCGGGATACATCAGCATGGACTCCCCGCTCGGCAAGGCGCTCTTGGGCCGGCGCGTGGACGATGAATTCGTGCTGGAACTCGAGCACGGCACGCAGGCCTACAGCATCGTCGCGATCGAATACCCCTGAATCGGATCGCGCTTCAGCTCACGCGCACATTCTTGAACTGCCAGGGGTCGCTCTTGTCGAGATCCTCCGCGAACAGGCGCTCGCGATCGCTCAGTGGCGTCCAGTCCGTATACTGGCCGACCACCGGCCCCAGATACGGCAGGCAGATCTCCAGCACGCGGCGAAAATCGATCTCTTCCGGCTCGGTGAGGCCATTGTTCGGGTTCTCCATGGCCCAGATCATGCCCGCGAGCACGGCCACGGTGACTTGCAGGCTGGTGGCGCTGTTGAACGGAGCCAGCCGGCGGGCCTCATCGACCGAGAGCTGCGAGCCGAACCAATAGGCGTTGCGCTTGTGCCCGGCCAGCAGGACGCCCAGCTCGTCGCTACCCTTGGTGATGTCGTCGCCCAGAATGCGCTTGCGGTCCTGGATCTGGTAATTGCGGCCGCAGAACTCCTGCAGCGACAACACCGCCGCATCGCAGGGGTGATAGCTGTACTGCACCGTGGGTCGATACAGCAGCTGCGCGTCCTTGCGCACGGTCAGATAGTCGGCGAGGGAGATCGACTCGCCGTGCGTGATGAGAAATCCGTGGTAAGGACCGTGCAGGGGCGTCCAGCTGCGCACGCGCGTCGCGACTCCGGGCTGTCCCAGGTAGATCGCCGAGCCGCTGCCAAACTCGAAGCGCCGGCCATCGCGGGGGAAATTGTGCTCGTGCGATCCCCAGCCCAGTTCCGCCGGCTGCGAGCCCTCGGCGACGAAGCCGTCGACGGACCAGGTGTTGACGAACTCGTTGGGCTCCTTCGGTATCGAGGACACCTGAGTGTCGTGTTCGGCGACGTGGATCATTTTCACGCCGAGCAGCTGCGCGAGCTCGGCCCATGCCGCACGGCTCGCGGGCACGCCGGCGCTCACGCCCGTGTCATTGGCGATGTTCAGGAGCGCTTGCTTGACCAGATGCGAGACCAGGCCCGGATTCGCGCCGTGGGTCAGCACCGCGGTCGGGGCGCGCACCGTCCCGGCGCGCAGCCCCAGGGCTTCCTCGCGCAGCGCGTAGTTGGTGCGCTTGGCTGCCGGGATGGTCGGATCGGTGTAGCCGCCCGGCCAGGGCTCGATGCAGGTATCGAGGTACATCGCGCCCTTCTCCCAGCAATAGCGGATCAGGGCCAGGCTCGAGACGTCGACCGAGACATTGAGCAGGAAATCACCCCGCCCGAGCACCGGATCGAGCACGCGACGGAAACTCTCGCGCGTCAGGGTCTGTTTGATGAACTTGACACCGTAGCGCAACGCCTCCTCGTGCCCCGCATCATCCGCGGTGACGATCGTGACTCGATTCGGGCCGATGCCGATATGGCGCAGGATCAGCGGCAGTACGCCTTGTCCGATGCTGCCAAATCCGACCAGAACGATGTGGCCTGGATAATCGAGGAAGACAGCAATGGCCGCGTATGGCCGCCAGCGCTACCGCGCTAGCGCCAGTGCGGCGGCCACGTGCGCTCGTGGCCCGGCAACGCCGCGACGCGCTCGAGCCAGCGCCCGATGGCCGGATAATTGATCTCCATGGGCAGAAAGCGCGACGCCAGCTCATGCGCTTCGGGCCGCTGCAGCGCCCGCAGCAGCAGGCGTATGTCGGGATAGATCATCATGTCGGCGGCCGAGAAGCTCTCTCCGACCACCCAGTCCGAGCGAGCGAGTCGCTGCTCGATCGTACGCGCCTCGCCGGCGACCCGGTGCATCGCCGCGGTCATGCCCTCCGCGCCCGTACGCTCGTGCCGCTCGAGCAGTCCGGCCACGATCTGCTTGAGCGAGGGTTCGGCATAGGCCTGGTACTCGCAGATCACGCGCATGATCACCCCCGATTCCTGGGCGTTGCGACCGAAGATCGGCGGCTCGGGATATCTGCGATCCAGGTAGTACAGGATCGCCAGTGACTCGAACACGACATAGTCATCGTCGCGCAATACCGGCAGTTTGCCGCGGAAGTTCATCGCCAGCATCTGCGGCGACTGGTGCTCCTGGCGATCGAAATGCAATAGATGGCTCTGGTAGCGCAGCCCCTTGAACTCCAGCGCCAGCGCCACGCGCCAGCATGGCGGGCTGCCGCTTCCCCAGTAGAAATCGATGGCCATCCGCTTTTCGCCGGTGAGTTTCCCCGCTCGGGATTGTAGCCACTCGGCCGGGCGCCGGGAACGCGGCCGCGGCGCTCGGGGACATTTACTTGTCTCGTTGATTTGCTATCGTGCGCCATGCGCTTGAGGCTCGGCGCACCAGGACGTACAGCATCGTGGGGCAACCGCAAGTAGCACGCAGCGCGCCGGCCGGCCAATCCTGGACGGTCGAGGATTCCCTTGAGCTCTATAACGTAGCGGCCTGGGGCTCCGGTTACTTCTCCATCAATGACGCCGGGCACCTCGTGGTAAGGCCGGATACCACGGCCGCGCACGAGATTGATCTGCTCGAGATCGTGCAGGGGCTGCATGAGCGGGACCTCACGACACCGGTCGTGGTGCGCTTCTCGGACATCCTGGCGCACCGGCTGCGCCACCTGCATGCCGCCTTCAGCCAGGCGATTGCCGAAAACGACTACCGCAATCGCTACACCGCGGTGTACCCGATCAAGGTCAATCAGCAGCGTCTGGTGGTCGAAGAGGTGTTTCGCTACGGCAAGGAGTTCGGATTCGGACTCGAGGTCGGCTCCAAGCCCGAATTGCTCGCGGTCATGGCGATGACCGAGGCCTCCCCGGAGCGTCCGATCATTTGCAATGGCTTCAAGGACTCGAGCTATATCGAGGCAGTCATCCTGGCGACCAAGCTGGGACGCACGATCATCCCGGTGATCGAGAATTTCTCCGAGCTCGAGCTGGTGCTCCGGCATGCTGAAACCTATGGCGTGCGGCCCCGGCTCGGGGTCCGGGTCAAGCTCGCCAGCGAGGGTTCAGGCCGCTGGCGCGACTCGGCCGGGGAGAAGTCCAAGTTCGGCCTGTTCATCACCGAGATTATCGAGCTGCTCGCCACGCTCAAATCGCGCGACATGCAGGATTGTCTGAAGCTGGTGCATTGCCACCCGGGCAGCCAGGTGCAGGATATCCGGCGCGTCAAGGAGTCGATCAACGAGCTCGCACACGTTTATGCCGAGCTCAAGCTCATGGGCGCCGGACTTGAATACATCGACGTCGGCGGTGGTCTCGGGATCGACTACGACGGCACCGGCACCAACTTCTCCTCCTCGATGAACTACACGCTCAACGAATACGCCAGCGATGTGGTCTACCGCATCGGCAGCGTGTGCAACACCCGCAATATCCCTCATCCCTTGATCATCAGCGAATCCGGCCGCGCGATCGCCGCGCATCACAGCGTGCTGATATTCAACGTCGTGGGGCGCTCGGCTCTCGATCGTTTCGAGGTCAACGGCCGCGAGGCCGAACAGTACGGCGGCGACAGGGCGCTGCCGCAGCCGGTGCGCGACCTGCTCGACGCCTATCGCAACATCGATGAGCGCCGACTGGTCGAGTGCTATCACGACGCACTGACCGCGCGCGATCAGGTGCTGCAGATGTTCAATCTCGGCCTGCTGTCCCTGGAGTTCCGCGGGCTGGCCGAGCGGCTCTACTGGGCCAGCTGCGCGCGCATCCGCGACTGCTGCCGGCGCCTGGACCGCTTCCCGGAGGAGCTGGAGGATCTGGAGAACGTGCTGTCGGACACGTATTTCTGCAACTTCTCAGTCTTCCAGTCCCTGCCCGACAGCTGGGCGATCGACCACCTGTTCCCGATCATGCCGATTCACCGCCTGGAGCAATGGCCATCGCGCACGGCCGTACTGGCCGACATCACCTGTGATTCGGACGGCAAAATCGACCGCTTCGTGGGTCCGCGCGAGGTCAAACGCACGCTCGAAGTACACGATCTGCTGCCCGGCGAGGAGTACTACCTCGGCGCCTTCCTGGTCGGCGCGTACCAGGAGACGCTCGGCGATCTGCATAATCTGTTCGGCGACACCAACGTCGTGCACATCAAGCTGCATGAGGAAGGCGGCTGGTGGATCGAGGAGATCGTCAAGGGCGACACGGCCAATCGCGTGCTGGAGTACATGGAATACGATGTGGCGGAACTGGCCCCGGCGCTCTCTCGCGACTGCGAGCGCGCGGTGCGCGAGGGACGTCTGTCGGTGGCCGAGAGCCAGGCGCTCAAGCGCTTCTACGAGAACGAACTCAACGGCTACGCCTACCTGGAGTCTTGAGCGGCGCTTCGACGCGCGCTACCACATGTCCTTCAGGCGCGCACTGAGATCCACCGTTGCTGCGCGCGCATCATCGAGCCCCGCGGCCTGAGCGAGCGCGGCGCTCTGAAACACGGCCGTGTCCATCGTCTTGAGGATTTTTTCACTCATGAAGCGGCTGCGCCCGCCATAGACGTGCCCATCGGCGCTGCGCGGCTGCTGCGCGATCGGAAACTTCATGGGCACGCACAACTGCAGCTCGTTGCGCGCGCGCGTCATCGCCACATACAGCAGCCGGCGCTCCTCCTCGATCAGCTCGGCGCGTCCCGTGGCAAATTCCGAGGGAAAGTTGCCGTCCACCACAGTGAGGATGAACACCGTATCCCATTCCATGCCCTTGGCCGAATGCACGGTCGAGAGCACCAGAAAGTCCTCATCGAGCAGCGGTGTGCCGGCCAGATCGCTGGTGGCGTGCGGCGGATCGAGCGTGAGTTCGGTGATGAAGCGCTCGCGCGAGGGATACTGCCCCGAGAGCTGTTCGAACTGATCCAGATCGCCCAGACGCGTGTGTACGTGTTCGTAGATACGCTCGAGGTGCGGTTGATACCATTCGCGCACCAGCCGCACCTGACCGGGCCAGGGTCGTTGCGGCTCGGTGAGCGAGCGCAGCAGGACGCAGAGCTTGTTGTAATCGATCGTGATCGCCGGCGGCGGCGTATAGGCCTTGAGGGCGTCGAGCGACCCGTCCTGTGACTCGAGCAGATCGATGCATTTGCGGGCGTTGATCGGTCCCATTCCCGGCAATAGCTGCAATGCGCGCGCCGAGGCGAGCGTGTTGCGCGGGTTGTCGGCCCAGCGCAGCACGCTGAGCAGATCCTTGATGTGCGCGGCTTCGAGAAACTTCAGGCCCCCGTATTTGACGAAGGGGATCTTGCGACGCACGAGTTCCACTTCGAGCAGATCGCTGGCGCTGGCGTTGCGGAACAATACCGCCTGGCGCTTCAGGGGCACTCCGGCCTCACGCCGTTTGAGGATCTGCGCACAGACGTATTCGGCCTGGCCGCCGAGATCATCGAGCGTGACGTACACTGGCCGGGCGCCGGCGCCGCGTGTGGAGAGCAGGTGCTTGCGGAACTGGCGTGGCGCCTCGGCCATCAATGCATTGGAGGTATCGAGCAGCGCCTGGGTGGAGCGATAGTTCTGCCCCAGGGTGATGATCTCGGCCTTCGGGGTGTAGCGCTGGGGGAATCCTAGAATGTTCTCGACCGCCGCGGCACGGAACGAATAGATCGACTGCGCATCGTCGCCAACCACAGTCACGCCGGTGCCGTCGGGCTTGAGCGCCAGCAGGATCTCACCCTGCAGCTTGTTGGTATCCTGGTACTCATCGACCAGCACATGATCGAAATTGGCGCTGACGGCCTGGGCGAGCCGCGGCTCGCTCATCATCATCTGCCAGTACAGCAGCAGATCGTCGTAATCGAGCAGCGCGTAACGCTGCTTTCGCTCGACGTAGCCGCGAAACAGACGCCTCAGATCCTCCTCCCAGTCCTTGCACCAGGGGAATTGCTGCTCCAGCGCCTCGCGCAGGCTCTTCTGGGTATTGATCCGCCATGAATAGATCGCCAGACAGGTGTCTTTGCGCGGAAAGCGCTGATCCTTGCCGGCCAGGCCGAGCTGGGTGCGGATCTCATCGAGCAGATCGGCCGAGTCCGAACGATCCATGACGGTGAATGACGGCTCGAGCTTCAGATGCCGCGCGTAGTGGCGCAGCAGGCGATTGCCGATCGAGTGATAGGTCCCGGCCCAGACCAGACGTTGCAGCATGGCCTGCGACTTGTTGCCCAGCGTGTCGCCCAGGGCCTCGCGCACGATGTCATGCGAGCGGCGGCGCATCTCCGCCGCGGCTCGCCGCGTGAAGGTCAGCAGCAGCAGGCGCGCCGGGTCGACGCCGCTCAGGACCAGCTGCGCGACGCGATGGGCGATGGTGCTGGTCTTGCCGGTGCCGGCGCCGGCGATGACCAGCAGCGGACCGGCACGCCAGCCCTTCTCCGGCGCAGGCTCACCGTAGGTCACGGCCTTGCGCTGCGCGGCATTGAGGATATCGAGGTGCGAAACGGCGGGCATCGGCGCGAAATATAATGCACCGTAGGCCGCGCGACGCGGCAACCTTTCACTGTTTGCCCCTGCCACGCGCGGCCGCGCCCGTCCCCGGCGCAGCTTTAGTTGCCGCTCGCCGCGCCGCCGAGCCAGCGATCGATGCGCCTGCAGAGCGAGTCCCACTCGCTCTGTCCAGGCGTCGTGCTGCTATAGAGCCAGCGCGGACCGGGCAGGTCGAGGAAGCCCGAATTCGGTCCGTCCACGGGCAAGCTCGCGTCGCGGTGGGCGGGATGGCGCTGCGGGTCGGCGGCGCGCCGGGCGAGGCGGGCGGCGCGGGTCGCGGCATCGGCCTGGCATAGGACCTGCGCCGGCGCGGCTGCGCCCCCCGCCACGAGAGCCGCGAGCGGCGCCTCGTGCGACCCGGGCCTGAAGTTGCCTTCCAGCAGCAGTAGACGCTCTGGACACAGCAAGCGCGGCGCGTAGGCGAAGAGCAGGGCGAAACTCGCATCGCTGAGCCTTCGCGACCAGCCGGCGTCGCCCTGCCCGAGCGTGTCGAACAACAGCTCCTTGATCTCGTCCTTGCTGCAGCGGCAGGCGCCATAGTGGTCCGCAAGGCGCGCTGAGAGCTGGGTTTTGCCACTGGCCGGAACGCCCGTGAGCAGCAGCACTCGCGCGCCGGAGCCTGAGGCGGCGCCTTGGGCAGGAATCATTCAGCGCAAACCGTTAGGCTGTATGCCATGAGCATCGAAAACGTCCGCACCGTGTTTCGCGGTCGTGTGGTCGTGGTGAACATCGAGACCGTCCGGCTGCCCAACGGCCATGTCAGCGATCTGGAGATTATCCACCATCCGGGCGGGGCGGCGGTCGCAGCGCTCGATGCCGAGCGGCGCGTATGCCTGATCCGGCAATACCGCCACGCCGCCGGCGGCTGGATTTGGGAACTGCCGGCTGGCAAACTCGAACCGACGGAGTCGCCGCTGGAGACCGCGCAACGGGAATTGCAGGAGGAAACGGGTACCAGCGCACAGAATTGGACCTCGCTCGGCACGTTCGTGAGCTCGCCCGGCGTATTTACGGAAACAGTGCACTTGTACCTGGCGCAGAATTTGCGTTTGGGCACACTTAATCTTGAGCCCGGTGAGCTTATCGAAGTGCATTGGATCAACTTGCAGGAGGCGTGCGCCCGGTCAATCGACGGGGACATCAACGACGGCAAAACAGCCTTGGGGCTGCTTCGCGCGCGCGCCGCCATCGAGGGATTGCAGGAGGCTTGATTCGTCGGCAGAGCGCGATCGCTATGGTGAGTAAGCACAAGCCAGACCAGCCCGAGCCGGTGCCAGCGAATCCGGAGGGGGGACTGTCGCTCGAGGATACGCTAGCGCAGCGGATGCGCGGGGTGGCCAAGCGCGCCAAAAGCGCCGTGTCCGGCTACAACCCCTATGATATGGCGCCCACGCCCCCGGCGCCCGAAGCAGCCCAAAAGCCCACGGACCTGCGCAAGCTGTCCGAGTGGATCCGCCTCACGCGCCAGGTCGCGGCCCTCAAGAAGGAAAAACCGGACTGACTGTGGACTGAGTGGGCGCACCGGCGTGGCAGCGTTCAGCTGTGCCGCTGGATGTGCGTGACCTTGCGCTCGCGGCTCAGGCGATAGAAGCGGCGCAGTTCGGCGAGGGTCTCCAGGCGCGCCCGCGCGGCTCGAGTCGAGAGCTGTCGTTCGATCCGGCGGCAGAAACGCGCCGCGTATTGATTGGCTTCCCGATACAGATCGCTGCGATCCCCGGCCAGACGCAGATCGATTCGTGCACGCTCGAACAGCAGCCGGTGCAGCTCGGCCGGATAGCGCGCCGGGTCCTGCTCGCGCAGCAGCCACCAGCTCGCCACGTACTTGTCGATCTCCGCCTGCAGCTCGAGCTCGAGCAACGTCACGGCGCGATCGTGGCCGGCATTCCAGGCCAGGTACAGGAAATGACTCACGCCCTCCAGAGCGGTCCAATAGTCAGCCAGGTTCGAGCCATTGAGGGCTTCGAGGGGGTTGGCGGCATCGAGCCGCTCGAGCAGCGCCGGATCGAGAAACAGCCCGACCGCGGCTGCGCCGCCCTCATCGCGCACCAGTACCTGCTCATCGGCGGCGGACTCGCGCAGCGCCTGCGGCAAGCGCTCGCGCTCGGTAAAGAGGAAGTCGTAGACACGATAGTCGGTCGGCAGGTCGTAGATGCCACTGAGCAGATCCTGCAACTGCTGCAACACCATGGGTGGGGCGGCACTTTGCATCGCTGCGCTTCAGTTCTGCGCCAGCGCCACGGGCGTCGCTGTGACCCCGAGCTGGTGCAACAGCCCGCGCGCGCGTGGGCTCCCGGTCTTGAGCCAGATTTCATACAGCCGCAGGATATCCGCCTGGGTATAGCGGCGCGCCGCATCGCTGATCTCGCCGAGCGCATCGACCAGGGGCAGAAACTTGGCCGCCAGCTCCGCATAGACCCGGCCGAGCACGTGCTTGCGCCCGCGGCTCAAACCGCTCGCCAGCGTGCCGTAGGCGCGCCCGCCCATCGCAATGTGATAGTCGATATCGATCAACTTGCGCGCAAAGCTATGGGCGAAGAAGCCGGCGATGAACAGCGAAACGTCGCCGAGGCGCTGCAGACCGCGCTCGCGCTCCTGCGCGCTCGGTGCCTCGAGCGCCTCGGCCAGCATCTGCACCAGGGGCTTGAGACGCACGCCATCGGCGGTTTGCTCGTAGAGATGCTCGGAACGCGAGAACAGCGTGAGCAGATTGACCACATATTGCTCGGTCTGGTCCTCGACTGCGATGTGCTGGTGCAGCAACGCACCGTGCAATGCGTCGTGGAAGTACTCGCGCAGATTCGAAACCGTCAAAACACCGTCGTTCGATTCAGAATGCGGCATGATTCAAACCTCGCTAATTACGCGGCTCGGCCTGCATGGGCTTGAGTTGAGCACGAAAGTCGAGTGATCTCATATGACGGAATCATCAATTAGTACCGCTTATTCCCGCCTACAACCCTGCAAAAACTCTGCCGCACTGGCAGCCAAGAGTGCTGAGTGCTAACAATCGAGACGAAACATGACGCAACTCACACTGATCATCGGCAACAAAAACTATTCCTCCTGGTCGCTGCGGCCATGGATGTTGCTGCAGCATCTGCAACTGCCGTTCGAGGAGCGCGTGATCCCGCTCGACCGGGACGACACGGCCGCGGCGATCGCGCAATACAGCCGAGCCGGCCGCGTACCGATACTGCTGCACGATGAGCTCGTGCTCTGGGAATCGATCGCGATCGGTGAATACCTGTGTGAGATTGCGGGCGGCGGCTGGCCGCGCGAGCGCAGCGCGCGAGCCAGGGCCCGAGCGGTCAGCGCCGAGATGCACTCAGGATTCACCGAGCTGCGCACGCAGTGGCCGATGAATGCCCGCGCCACGCAACGCCGCACGCCGCCGAACGCGGCCCTGCTGCGGGATGTGACACGCATCGATGCGATCTGGAGCGAGTGCCGTGCGCGCGCTGCCTCGGACGGGCCTTGGCTCTTTGGCGCCTACAGCCTCGCCGACGCCATGTACGCGCCGGTCGCGCTGCGCTGTCGCAGCTATGGGGCGACGCTGTCCGCGCGCGCCACCGATTATCTCGAAACGGTGCTCAAGGATCCGATCCTGGGGCAATGGCTGGCCGCCGCCGAGCTCGAGCCCTGGGTCATACCCAAGAGTGAAGTCGGGCAGAGTGCCTAAACGTTGGTGCGCAGCCGCGATTCGCGCAGGCCGATGCGCAGCGTCTTGGTGGCGAGCAGTACTTCCCGCAGGAACAGCGCCAGGGCGCCGATGAAGCTCAGCATGGCCAGTATGAACAGTATCTCGATCACCAGCGCGAGACGGAAATTCAACAGCGCGCCCAGGAACAGTGCCACCACCACCATCGACACGAGCAGAGCGCAGAGTGTACAGAGCACGATTGCCGGACCGAGCAGCCGCGCACGCACGTCCAGCATCAGGAGTTTGCGGCTGAGCTCGTGCAGATCGCCCTCATGCGCGTCGCGCTCGCCCTGCTCGAGCACGCGCGCCCGGTCCACGACCCGTGCGAGGCGATTCGCCATGAGCGTGAGCGTGATGCCGACGCCCGACAGCAGGAATACCGGGGCCACGGCGAGGCGCACGACCTCGCCGACCTCTGCGATCTGCGCGGCTATATCGCTCGCCATGCCCTGCAGCTCCGTACGAGCGCGATCAGTTCGCCGCCGCGCGCCGGTCAAACAGATAAAACGGTTCGACCTCGTTGCCCGAGAGCTCGAGCAAGCCATCGCGACCGACCTGCTGCTGGATCATGGCGAGCCTATTTTCGTGCAACTCGAAGCGCTGCTCGACCAGCAGACCGGCTGAGCGCGAGGACGGGCGGCAGGCTTGGGATTGGCGGTGCGCCTCGAAGTCGGTGCCGCTCTTGCTCCAGATCAGCTCGCAGCCCGCCAGCTGCTGAATATCGGCCGGTAACAGCGATTGCAGCAGTTCGGGGTCATCGACCACGTCCAGCCAGCGCTGCGGCTCCTTGAGCAGATAGATGCGCTGCTCGATGTACGGCTTCTTGGTGTGCACGTCCACGGCGCGCCCAAACACCCAGATGCGCTGCGACAGCACGCGCCGTGGGTCGTCGGGGGCGCTCTCGCGCACGTAGTACGTCGCCTTGCCGATCAGCGCGGCGTTCGCCGGCAGGATCAGCAGATCCACCGGAGCATGCGCGCCGGCGACCCCGGTGCGCGCATCAGTGCTGACCTGCGCCTCGTTGTCATAGTGTCCCGGCAGCAGCTTCTGCAGCTGTGTGAACTGCGCATCCGCGCCCCGCGACGCTTGACCGGCCGCGCAGCCCTGCAGCGCCAGGGCCGCCAGCGCCAGCGCGAGCACCGCCAGTGCGTGCCCAGGCCGGCCCCGCGTCCCCGGGCGGCCCCCACGCGCCGATATTTCAGAAAGGTGTTCAAGCATCGAAATTCCGCCATTCCGCGCGGTAGCCGCGCCCCAGCGCGATGATGCGCTCCAGTAGCGCCGGATAGTCAAGCCCGGCGGCGCGCGCCGACTCGGCGAAATCCTCCTCGCCGGTCAGATTCGGGTTGGCGTTGGCCTCCAGCATGAAGATGCTGCCGTCTTCGCGGACGCGAAAATCGATGCGCGCATAGCCCGACAGATGCAGCGCCCGATAGATGCGCCGCGAGAGCCGATCGAGCCGCTGCAATACGGCTGGCGGCAGCTCCTCGGCCGCCCGCGTGGTGATGTCGTAGCGGCGCTGGTAGGCACGATCCCACTTGACCTTGCGGGTGGCGATGGCGGCCTGCGACTCGGGCAGCGTGCCGAAGCGCATCTCCCATACCGGCAGGCGCGTGAGACGCTCGTTGCCCAGTACCCCGACATACAATTCGCGCCCCTCGATGTATTCCTCGACCAGCGCGTCCGAGCCGATCTGCTCATGCATGAACTGCACGCGCTCGCGCAGGCGTGCGACATCGTCGACCACCGAGGCCTGGGCAATGCCGAGGGAGGCATCCTCGGTCGCCGACTTGACGAACAGCGGCAGTCGCAGGCGCCGCGGGATCGTGAAACGCTGCCGGCGGCGCAGGACCGCGAACTGCGGCGTGGGTATGCGGTGGAACGCCAGCAGCTGCTTGCACAGCACCTTGTCGCGCGAGAGCAGCAAGCCGCGCGGATTACAGCCGGTATAGGGTGCGCGCATGAGCTCCAGGAACGCTACGACGTGCTGATCGTAGGTGACGATGCCGTTGAATTCCTCGAGCAGGTTGAACACCACCTCGGGCTTCCAGTCGATCAGCGCCGCGCGCAGCTCGGTGAGCGAATCGAGCACGCCGAGCGTCTTGACCTCATGTCCCGCCGCGCGCAGCGTCGAGACCACGTCGTATTCGGTGCGCCATTCGGCGATCTCCTTGTCACTGTAGCCCTCCAGGCTGTCGGGCGGCAGCAGGCTGGTGTGCACCACGACCAGCGTGCGCAATGACTTCATGCGCGCAGCCGCAGCCCCGCGCTGCGCATGTACAACCGCACCAGCCGTCGCAGCATCGAGCGCGTCGCACGCAGCGCATCGCGCTGCGCACCGCAAACATACAATTGCAGCCGCTCGCTGCGCTCGATCGCGATGCGCAGCACCTGGTAGGCGGCGTAGCGATCCACGCCCGTGCTGCGAATGATCGATGCCAGCAATCGCCCCTTGTGAGCACGCAGCAGGGTCGCGGCCGTCAGCGCGCGCGTCCCCGGCTCCACGCCGAAGACGCGGCCGAGCAGCCGATCGGCGAGGAGGCCTCGACGGCCGCGCGCGCGCAGCAGCTTGTCCCGATAGTACTGCGCCAGGGTGCGCTCATTCACATCGAGCGGCTCGATGAGATCGCGGCAACGCACCGGCGGACGGTGGGCACCGAGCTCGCCCGCCGACTGCTGCACGAAGCGCAGCTTGCGCAGCGCCGGCCAGGAAGCGTAGCGGCGCTGCCAGCCCGAGCGCGGTGCCAGCCAGACCGCGAAGGTCTCGGCAAAATCCTCGGTGGGATGGCTTTGGGCGTACCACTCGCCCAGATGCTGCACGTGGTGCCGGCTCGCGGGCCGGGCGCGATAGCGTGCGCGATAGGGCCTCGAGGCAGAGCCGAACAGCGCCCGCCAGTGCGCGCGGCGGCGCAAGCGATAGGCTGAATCGAAGGCATGGCCCGCCTCGTGCCGCAGGATCCGCATCAGCCAGTTGACGTTGCCGCCCTCGACCTCCCGGGTCATCTTGCGCTCCAGGCGCATGAGCCGCGGGTGCGCCAGATAAAACGGCACGGCTATGCCGGGCACGCCGTCGGGCGAAAACCACTCCTCGGATAACCAGACATGCGGCCGGAAGCGGATACCGCGCTCATTGAGCTCGCTGTAGAGGCGTTCGACGTGGCGCCTGAGCGGGGAGCGATGCAGGTCCAGCCGCAGATCGCAAATGCGCAGGCGCAGCAATTGCTCATCGTTCAGCTGCGTCCACGGCAGCTTGCGCACCCTCGGGGCGGAGCGGCGGCGCGGGCTGGCGGGACTCAGCGGCATCGACAAACTGTACCGATTATCGGCGCTCGGGCCAATGCAAGATGAATTCGGCCTGCTCCGCGGTCTGCGGGACCTGGCGCCAGCTGCTGGAGCGCGCGCTCTGCCGCCACAGGCGATTGAGCTGCTTGAGGGCCGTGTCGCCGTCCAGTCCCTGCTCAGCGAGGTAGCACCCCACGACCAGGCCGGTACGGCCGATGCCGGCGCGGCAGTGCACATAGATGCGCCGACCTGCCCCCAGGGCCCTGCGCAGATGCGCCTGGATAGCGCGCATCTGCTCGGGATCGGTCGGCACCTGCGTGTCGGGAATCGGGCTGCGCAGGTAGTGGACGTCGCGCGGCAGCAGCGCTCCGTAGTCCGGGCACTCCCACGCCTGCGTCAGATCCACGAAGGCGTCGATGCCGGCCCCCAGCAGGCGCCCCAGGCGCTCCTCGGCCTCGGCCGGTGTGTCACCGTACGGGTACTCGCCCGCCAGCAGGGCGCCCGGCAGGACCCAGTAGCTGTTGTCCAGGGGTCGGCGCATACCCAGCGGGTCAGACCGGTTCGGCCGCGAGCCCCGCGGGCTCGAGTCCGCTCTCGGGCAGCGCGCGCAGCCGCGCGAAGTCGAACAGCCGCGCATCGGCCAGGGTCGCCGGTTCGACGTGCCGCAATGCCGAGAGGATCGATTCCACGCGCCCCGGATGCTCGCGCTCCCAGACCGCCAGCATCTGCTTGACCGCGTTGCGCTGCAGGTTCGGCTGCGAGCCGCACAGGGTGCAGGGAATCAGTGGAAAATTCATGCCGCGCGCATAGCGCGCAATGTCGCGCTCGGCGATGTAGGCGAGCGGCCGGATCACGACGTGCCGGCCGTCCTGTGAGCGCAATTTGGGCGCCATGGCCTTGAGCCGCCCGCCGTGAAAGAGGTTCAGGAACAGCGTCTCGACGATGTCCTCGCGATGATGGCCCAGGGCGATCTTGGTCACCGCATTCTCGGCGGCGTAGCGGTACAGGGCGCCGCGTCGCAGCCGCGAGCACAGCGCGCACAAGGTACGCCCGGCCGGCACGATGCGCTTGACGACGCGGTAGGTGTCCTGCTCGATGATGTGGTAGGGCATCCCGATGGATTCGAGGTAACGGGGCAACACCTGCGCCGGGAAGCCCGGCTGCTTCTGATCCAGGTTCACGGCGATCAGATCGAAGGCTATCGGCGCGCTGCGCTGCAATGAGCGCAGCAGATCCAGCATGGTGTAGGAGTCCTTTCCGCCCGAGAGGCACACCATCACGCGATCGCCCGGCTCGATCATGCGATAGTCGTCGATCGCCTTGCCGGCGAGCCCCCGCAGCCGCGCGCCGAGGCGCCGCAAAGTCGCGGAATCACCGCTCACGGCGCGGCCTCCAGATACTTGGCGTCCAGGTAGCGCAGCAACGCTGCTGCCGACAGGGGTTGCCCGCTCGCCTGACGCATGAGCTCATGCACACTCACTTTCGCTCCCAACGCGTGCACGTGCTCGCGCAGCCATGCAAACAGGCCGCCGAATTCGCCCCGCGCGATCTGTGACTCGAGGTCCGGCAGGCTGCTGCGCAGGCTCTCCCACAGCTGCGCGGCGATCACGGCGCCGAGGGCATAGGAGGGGAAATAGCCGAAGGAGCCCAAGGCCCAATGAATGTCCTGCAGGCAGCCGTCTGTCGCCCCGCTCGGCTGCACTTCCAGGCGCTGGGCCATCCCGGAACTCCAGGCCTGCGGCAACTCGCGCACGGCGAGCTCGCCCGAGAGCAGCTTCTTCTCGAGCTCGTAGCGCAGCAGTATGTGCAGCGGATAGGTCAGCTCATCGGCATCGACCCGGATCAGACTGCGCTGCACATAGGTCAATCGCCGGTACAGGTTCTCCGCCTCCCATTCCGGTCCGCTCACGCCGAAATGCTTCTCGAGCAGGGGCCGCAGATATTGCACGAAGGCGCGACTGCGGCCGATCACCATCTCGAGCAGCAGCGACTGGCTCTCCTCGAGTGCCATGCCGCGATCGCTGCCCACCGGCTGATCGCGCCAGGCGTGCGGCAGGCCCAGATCGTACATCGCATGACCCGTCTCATGCAGGGCGCCGAGCAGGCCGGTGAATGGATCGGTTGCGTCAAAACGCGTGGTCACGCGGATGTCCCCGGGCACCCCCTCGGTGAAAGGATGCTCGCTCTCATCGAGCCGCCCGCGCTCGAAGGGGAAGCCGATCGCGCGCATGACCTCGACGACCAGGGCGCGCTGCTTGCCGGCCGGGAACTTGCCGCTCAGAGGCAACGAGGGGCGCTCGGCCTGCAAGGCAAGTGCTTCGCGGATGAGGTTCGGCAGGCGGCGCGAGAGCGCCTTGAAGATCGCCTCGATGTCGGCGGTGGACACGCCGGGAGAGAACTCATCGACCAGCGCATCGTAGGGCGGCAGGCCGAGGGCCTGGCCGAGCAATGCCGCCTTGTCGCGCACCAGGTTCACGACCTCTTCGAGATGAGGCGCGAAGAGCTCGAAGTCATTCGCGCGCCGCGCTTCGGCCCAATGCGACTCGGCCCTGGATATCGCCCGTGTGAGCCGTGAAATCAGCGATACGGGTGTCGCGATGGCGTGGTCGCGTGCCCGGCGCATCTCACGCAGATTGGCAAGCTGCCAGTCCTCGAGCCCCGGTGCGTTTGCCTGCGCCCGATCGAGCAGACGGGTGATCTTCGGGGCCGTCAGCAACGCATGCGACTCGGTCTCGAGCGCCGCGAGCTGCTCGCCGCGCACCTCGGCGCTGCCTCGCGGCATCATGACCGCCGCATCCCAGCGCAGCAGCGCCAGCGCGCCGTGAAAGGCATGCAGACGGCGCCATTCCTGCTCGAGCTGTGCGTAGGGCGTGAGGGACATAAAAGGATGCTGCTGGCCTTCGGGGGCCCATTTTAGCGTAACCGCGGCGGCGGGCTTTTCCGGGCCGAGGGCCGCTCAGTGCGGCGGCGGCCAACCGGGCGGGCACCAGTGCGCGCGCGCGCACCAGTGTGGCCAATCCGAGGCGATGTAGCCGGCCCCAAACGATATCGCGAGCAAGACCAGCAGCGTCAGGTAGACGACCACGGCGCGCATGCGCTGGATCATAGTCGTATCGTCAATGGGCTGCTCGCACTGCGGTAAGATGCCACATGCCGCTGCGAATCTGCTTTGTCACGGCTGAAATGGCGCCCTACGCCAAGACCGGCGGCTTGGCCGACGTTTCCGGGGCGCTGTCGAAATACCTGCACGCCGCCGGCCACGACGTGCGCGCCTTCATGCCCGCGTATGCCAGCATCCGGCGCGATGAGTTCGGACTCTATCCGCTCGAGGGCTTGCAGCATCAGTCCTTGCAGCTCGGCTCGAGGCACTTTGAGTACTCGGTGCTCGGCGTCCGGGGCGAAGGACTGCCGGGTGTCCATCTGATCGATTGTCCGGCGCTCTATGCCCGCGGCGCGCTCTATACCACCGATCCCGACGAGCACCTGCGCTTCCTGCTGCTGACCCATGCGGCGTTCCTGTGCTGCCAGCGCCTGCGTTTTGCCCCGCAGATTCTGCATTTCAATGACTGGCACACAGGTCTGGGTCCGCTCCTCAGCCGCACCCTCTACGTCCACGACAGCCTGTTCGCGGCCGCGCGCTCGGTCCTGACGGTGCATAACATCGGCTATCAGGGCATCATCAGCTCGAGCGCCCTGCCCGAGCTGCTGCCGGCAGGCGAGGCCGCGTGGCTCGATCAGAGCGAACTGGCGGCAGGGCGCATCAACCTGCTGCGCACCGGCCTGACCTATGCCGATCTCATCACCACCGTGAGTCCGACCTATGCCCGGGAGATCCAGGGCGCGGAATACGGCATGGGACTGGACGCCGTGCTGCGTACGCGCAGCGAGGCCATCGTCGGCATACTCAATGGGGTCGACTACGATGAATGGGATCCGCGGCACGACCGCTATCTACCCCGCCATTTCGACGCCCATGCGCTCGAGGTCAAGGCCGCTCTGAAGGGCGAACTGATGCAGCGGTTCGGACTCGATGGCGGCCCCGGACGCGCGCTGATCGGCATCGTGAGCCGTCTGGCCGCGCAGAAAGGCTTCGACCTGTTATTCCAGGCGCTGCCGACCTTGCTGCTCTCGCGCGAGTTCAATCTCATCGCCCTCGGCAGCGGTGAGCCGCGGTACGAGGAATTCTTCACCATGCTGCAGCGTCGCTACCCGACGCGCGTGCACTTTCGCAGCGGCTACGACGATGAGCTCGCGCACTGGATCGAAGCGGCGAGCGACATGTTTCTGATGCCATCGCGCTACGAGCCCTGCGGCCTGAACCAGATGTACAGCCTGCGCTACGGCAGCGTGCCGATCGTGCGACGTACCGGCGGCCTGGCCGACTCCGTGCAGCAGTTCGACACCGGGAGCGGTCGCGGCACCGGCGTGGTCTTCAACGATTACGATGTCAGCGGGGTGCTCTGGGCCGTGGGCACCGCGCTGAATTGGTACGCGCAGCCGCAGCTCTGGCGACGCCTGGTACAGAACGGCATGGCGCAGGATTTCTCCTGGAGCCGTCAGGTGCCGCTCTACGTTGAGGCCTACGAGCGACTGCTCGCGCCCGGATCCGCGCCGAAGGCGCCCAGCGCGCCCTAGAGGCGCAGGCTCCCCTTCTGATCGAAGGGGATGTTGCGCAGGACGCCACTGCCCAGATGCACGTGCCCGTACAGGCGGTAGTCGACCGAGTTGTGGAACAGACCGCCGGTGAGCAGCCCGAGCGCATTGTCGAGATGGGCGGTCACGTTCATATTGAAATCGGTCTCGCCCGAGGCGGGCAGCACGAATGCGGCGTCCGTGGCGCCCTCCGCAAACGCCTGACCCTCGAGTTCGAACTGGCAATCGATGCCGTGGATGGAAATTTCGCGCTCGTTGGGGTTGACCACGTGCAGCGTGATGCGCAGTTGCTGCAGCTGCGAATTGCCGCCCAGCAGCGCGACGCTCGTTACCGTGAGTCGCGGCGCCTCGAGCTTCGGCACCAGCGCAGCGCAGCCGCTCAAGGCGCAGCAGCACAGCGCGAGCAGCAGCGCGCGCGTCACGCCGATCCCGGGGCGTGCCGGCGCCCGTAGACCTGATTCAGGGCCGCATAGTGCGCCGCGAGCGGCGCCGTGAGGCTGCCATAGGGCAGACGCCAGCGCCAGTTGCCCGCCACGCTGCCCGGCGTGTTGAAGCGCGCCTCGGATCCAAGCTGCAACAGGTCCTGCACCGAGAGTATCGACAGTCGCGCCACCGATCCCAGACAGGCGCGCAGCATCGCCTCGAGTACCTGCTCGCCCTCGGCACGCAGATAAAAGTCCACGCGGCCGCGCTCCTGCGGCTGCAGGCTGCGGTACCAGCCGAGCGTCGTGTCGTTGTCGTGCGTGCCCGCATACGCCACCACGTCCTCGGTATAGTTATGCGGCAGATGCGGGTTGTCGCCCGAGCCATCGAAGCCGAATTGCAGCACTCGCATGCCCGGCAGTCCGAAGGCGCGGCGCAGCTCGACCACATCGGCGGTGATGACACCGAGATCCTCGGCGACCACCGGCAGCTCGGGAGAATCCGCGC
>JBELAR010000030.1:0-23699 GCA_049508555.1 Steroidobacteraceae bacterium | reverse complement strand
GTGGAGCAGATTTCTGCGCAAATCTCCGCCTTGAACGATCCGTTGCAGCGGCGGGCCGGACAACTGATATTGGCGCGCGTGAACCAGTTACTGACCGCCATCGCGCCGCCGGGAGGTGTTGCCAAATGAAAATTGCCGTGCTGCGCGCGCTCATCGGGCTGCTGAGCCTGTCGCTGCTGCAAGTGCCCATGGCACATGCCGAAGCCGCTCGGGCGCAATTGCACGTGTACGTGACCGATTCATGCATCATCGCCGACGAGCCGTATTACGTACCGGAGGTGCAGCCCCAGGCCGGCGCGGACGGCATGACCCCAAAATTCCTCTTGCCGCTGCTCGGCGTCGTGGTCGGCAAACTTGCCGAATTGGGAATCAATCATGAAATCCAGGGCTCAGCCAATCGGCTCAAAGGCCGTGCGGCCCGCAAGGATACGCGCTACGCGCTGACGAAGGAGGCAAATCTGTATCGCGCCGACTTGCAGGCAGCGCCGGTCCTGCACATCAATGCCGCGCTCGGATGCATGACGATCGTCGCTGCAAAAAAGATGCAACCTGCAGGCACCGATTGCAAGGATGCCTACATCCCAAAGACGCTGGCGCCGGAGTCCATGAGCGCGCCTGAGGACGAGCGCAAGACGTCGCGAACCGATGATTCGCTGGAGAATCAACTACGACGTGCCAATGTGTGCGTCGACGGCCCGGTTGCCGCGGTGTACGAGGCTCGGTTCGAATTCTCCAAGGACGGGACGGCCTATCGATTCAAGAACGCCGGCTACCGGATCAACTCCCTGTTGACGACCGACGCCAAGGGCGCTACGCGCACGACTCTCTACACGCTGCAGATATCGCAACCCGGCGCGACCGATCAGCAGGAGGTTTTATCCTCCGCCTGGGTGAATATCGGCACGGTGTCCGCGGGCGCGCACGCCGGCGCTCCTGAGAAAGACAACGCTCCCTGGCTGCGCACGCCCCCTTTATCGGCCGAAGCCCGGCGCGCCTATGAGGATAAGACGAAGGCCCAACTGGAGATCTCGACGGAGATCGATTCCCTCAAGCGCTCCCTCGCCCGCGCCCAGCGCGTTCTGGACGGACTCGACCAGCGGATCGCCACGAGCAGCGCCGATGTTGCAGCGGGCCTGCAGCAGGAGCGGACGAAGCTGGCGGTGCAAATTCAGACCCAGAGCGCTGAGCTCGATGCCTGCAACGCGGACTTTGCAGAGCTGCCGCATGCGCCATTGGAATTCATGCCGGTCACGATCGAAGTGGCTGTGACCGAGACGGAATCGGAAAAGAAAGCGCAGCTGGCCGTGGCCGACATCATCGGCAACAATAGCGACATCGTGGCCGCGGCTGCGGCGAATGCGACCTCCGGTATTTTTTCAAAATCCGCGGATCCGTCCGATCTGAAGACCGAGCCGGATTCTGCCGGCGGCAACGCGGAACTGGCGCGGGCACGAGATCGCTATTACAGCGCTTTGACCGAAGCTCCTGCCGGCGGCGACGCGGCGCGACGGGATCTGTCGCTTGCCAAGACTCAGTACAACGATGCCAGGCGTGCTCTGGGACTGGAGCCCATCCGATGAAAACTCTCAGGGGCGCAACTGCGGCCCGTACGTGCCTGCTCTTGGGGCTGGCGATGATCGCCGGCGAGCCGCAATCCGCACCCGCCGCCGAGCCGTCCTCCAGCGGCGGGTCGACGGCTGTGCTCTCGGAGCAGCAGATCGAGCAGATGCTGAAAGGCGAGGCAACAACACCCTCGCGCACGCGCGGCCTTCGCCGGCAAGTGACGCCCGAGGCACCGGCATCGATCAGTTTGAACATTCCTTTTGAATACAATTCCTTTGCCCTCAAGCCGGAGGCGTCGGAGCAATTGAGGCAACTGACCTCGGCGCTGAGCTCGCAGTCCTTGCGCGGTGATCGCTTCATGGTCGCGGGTCACACGGATGCCAAAGGCAATCCACAATCCAACAAGCGCCTGTCCCTGCAGCGCGCGGATTCGGTCAAGCACTTCCTGGTCGTCCACGGGGTGGAGGCCGGCCGACTCGATACGGTGGGTTACGGCTCGGAACAGCTGCTCGATCCTGACCAGCCGGGCGATTCGCGCAACCGTCGCGTGGAGATACGCGATCTGGGCGCGGCACAGTGAACCGGCGCCTCGAGTTCAAGCCCGCGGCCGTGCCATCGAATGGGCGCAATGCGGGCGACAGCGCTTCATCGGGCGAACTTAAAATAATTTTCTCACCGTGAGCGCGATCACGCGACCGAGTGGGTCGAGGTAGCCGGGTTCGAAGGCGACCGGGGTTGCGCCATACGAATCGCGCACCGTTTGTCGCTGGTCGGATAGATTGGTCACCGCCAATGACATTCGCGTCCCTTTCGCCCAGTCGTGCTCGCGCGTGGCGGATATGTGCTCGAAGTCAGCGAAGATTCGAAGATCCGCAGTAGCCAGGCTGGAGAAGTAATACATGTCCGGCGAAGTCGGATCGCCGTTGCCCACCACCGTGGCAGTACGCCAGGCTGCGTTGAGCGCCACTCCAAAGCCATCCCGGTAGAGAAGGCTGCGGAATTCCACCTTGTGTCGCGGCTGACCACCCGTCACGTCGGATGGCGCGCCGTTGAGAAGATCGAGCTGCGAAATGCCGTCGCGAATCAAAACACTGTCGCGCAGGTACCAGGTGTCGAACAGCGATACTTCAAACCGATTAGGCATGCTGTGCGGCGAAGCCGCTGCACCGAGTGGCACCCAGACGTTGAATCCCCACTTGAGATCGTCGATTTGCTCGCGCTGCAAGTTGACCCACCGGTCATCCACCTCGACCAGTGTGCCCGCGTCGTTGCGAACGAATCTTTCCGGAAAGGCCAGTTCCACGTCCGGGGTCAGCGGGGGCAGGGCGTCGATGGCGTTGCGGACGCTGTTCTGTTCATAGTGTGCGGAAAACACCGTCTTGCCCAGGAACGGTCCGAGCGCGAGGCCAAAGCTCTGTACCCGATCGACGGTGGGCTGCAGGTTGCCGCCGCCGCCGGTGATCTGGGTCACGTAGACCGTTTCGTCCTTCACGAAGTCGAACATCTCGACGTTCGGCGTGTATATCGGTGGTGCGAGCACCTGCTGCACCGTGGGCGCAGTTTCATGGTCAGTCACTATGGCGTCGAAGTGAACCTTCGGAATGGGGATCCAGTCCAGGCCGTAACTCAGGCTCCAGAGCGTGCCGAAATCAGAGACGTTATCCAGCGTCACATTGAATGTGCCGGACAGTTCACCGACTTTGAACCGGGCGGGTCGATCCCGGTTCGCGAGCGGGACGCTGGCGTTGAAATTGCCAATCCGCTCCGAGCGCACGAGATTGCTGCGCGTCAGGGCTGAATCCGGGATGGCATTCTCGGTATCGAATCCCTGATATTGCAGGCCAAATTTCACATTGGCGATGATCGGACCCGCGGGAAGGCGGCCCAGCGGACCACTGAGGGAGATTTGAAGGTTGCCGGCATTGAGCGCCGAGTCAGTCCGGTCGGAGAGTGCGCCGCCGTCCGCGCTGAAGCTCGTGTCACTCGATGAGTGCGACAGATCGTGAATGTAGAAGGCGGTTGTACCCCAGATAAAATGACCCAGCTGCCCGGTGAGCTGAGTCGCGATTCGAGCGACGCTCTCTTGAATCGTCTGCTCCAGCGGCAGCGCAATCACCGGGGCCGCCATGGCGCTGGGAACATCGGCTACACCCTGTAACGATTTGGCGGACGTAATGTCGAGCGAAGCCTCGAGCGAGGAGCTGATTCCGAGGATAGATCGACTCACCGTTCCGGCGATATTGGCGTCGGTCTTGGCTGGCTGCAGAGTCAGATCCGCGCTGTCCGGGACATCGATATCGCGCTCGCTCGCGCGCAGCCAGGAATTTTCTTTGTAGCTTGCCCACAGCGTGCTGCGAGCCTCGTCTTCGAGCCGCACTATGGAGGTATCGGCCTCCAGCGAGCCAGTACCGCCCTCCGTGGCGCCGCTGGCGCTCAGGCGGGTAGGTATGGCCCGGTAGTGCGCACGCAAGATGAAGTTCAGCACGCGCTGATTCTCCGAAAAGCCGTACTGCAACGCGACCGTTTCGGGCAAAACTTGGACCCGCTCGATCGCCTCGCGCGGAATGTTCTGGAATTCGACCTGGCCGGCCAGATGCCCGTTTATCAGGACGACGGGCTGCTGGTCGCTGCGGCTGCTGCGTGTCATGGGTTTGAGCGCATCGACCAGGTCACTCAGCGTGTCGACGCCGTAGGAGTCGAGCTCGGCCGGGGAGAGCTCCAGTATCGGAGCAGTGCCGCCGGTGGTCTCTCCTCGCGGCGCGGCGACGACGGTCTCCGGCAGAATCTCGACGGGCCGCGTCGCGGTCGCGGCCGATGTGGACTGTGCCGAGGCCGCGTGGGTATAGATCAGCACCAGCAGGGCGCAAAATGCTCGGAGCACCCGCGCAGCGGCTTGGAAACCATCCACCAACTTCGCTCCTGCTCCTCACTTAAGCCGGGCTTCCGCCGCACGGCCGGCTCATCGTCCTCGGATTGTACATTGCTCATCGGCTTGCTCAGACGGCAGCGGATTTATACTCTTGAAGGATCGCCTGTTCCGCGGGACGTATATATTGTGCCCGAGCTTCCCGATCTGACCGTCTATCTGGAGGCGCTCGATCAACGCATCGTTGGCCAGTGTCTCGAGCGCGTACTGATCCTCTCGCCGTTCCTGCTGCGCACCGCCGTGCCGCCCATCCAGGCCGCTCAGGGCCGGCGCGTGCAGCAGGTGCGTCGCATCGCCAAGCGTCTCGCCATAGGACTGGAAGAGGATCTGTGGCTCGTATTCCACCTCATGATCGCAGGCCGTCTGCACTGGTTCGAGTCAGGAGCGCCGCGCTCGAAGCGAGCGGCGCTCGCGCGCCTGGAATTCGCTAACGGGACGCTCACCCTCACGGAGGCCGGCACCACCCGACGCGCCTCGCTGCACCTCGTGCAGGGAGAGCAGGCGCTGCGACTGCAGGATCCGGGAGGCATCGAGATCCTGCAGTCGAGTCTGGCGCAGTTCGCCGAACGGCTGCGCAGTGAAAACCATACGTTGAAGCGCGCGCTGACCGATCCCAAGCTATTCAGCGGCATCGGCAATGCTTACTCGGACGAGATCCTGCACGCCGCGAGGCTCTCGCCCGTCTTGCTCACGAGCCGAATCGATGATGCGGCGCTCGCGCGCTTGTATGCCGCCGTACGGGAGCAGATGCAACTCTGGACCGATCGCTTGCGCCGGCTCGCGGACCGAGAATTTCCGGAGAAAGTGACTGCATTTCGCGATGGTATGGCCGTGCACGGCCGCTTTCGCCTGCCATGCCCGGTCTGCGGCACGCCCGTGCAGCGCATTCGCTACGCCCATAATGAGACCAACTATTGTGCGCGCTGTCAGACCGGTGGCCGCCTGCTGGCCGATCGTGCCCTCTCGCGCCTGCTGAAGCAGGATTGGCCCAAGAGCGTGGATGCCTTTGATCGCGAGGCGTAATTTGTACGGCTCATATTCGAACTACAGGCAGGTGCAGCCATGTCAGATACCCTAACTCGCCGCGGCTTTGTGACCGGGTTGAGCGCCCTGGCTCCTACATTGGCATTAGGTCAGGCGGCCAAACCCGTGCTCGGCAGTCCGCCGACCGTCGTGAGCCAGCCGCCGCGTCAATGGGGCGAGGGCGCAATGCCCGAATCCTATCCGGATCCGGATATCCTGATCATCGATCCGAGTTTTGGCCAATACCTCAATCGATGGGCTGAGATCCGTCGTCTGGGCACGGGCTACCAGTGGGCGGAAGGTCCCGCCTGGTCCGGGGAGGGGCAGTACATCGTTTTCAGCGACGTGGATGGCGATACACAGTATCGCTATCTGTGGGATGACGGCAGGATCACGGTATATCGCAAGCCATCCTATAACAGCAACGGCAACGCCTTTGATTTCCAGGGCCGCCAGTTGTCCGCGCAGCATTATTTTCGCCGGGTGGTTCGCTGGGAGCTGGACGGTTCGATGACCGTCATCGCCGATTCCTTTCAGGGCAAGTCGTCGGGCGGGTTGGCCAACCCGAATGGCCTGTATGATCCGGCCGTGGGCAATCCTGGCTCGGGCATCATCGGCTCCATGAAGCGCGAGTTGCCGAACAATACCTATCGCTGGGATCCGAGCGGACGACTCGAGATCATCATCAGCGCCGAGCAGGACCCGCGTCCAAACGGCCTGTGCTTTTCCCCCGACTACAAGACCCTCTACGTCATGAACTCGCAGATCTACGCGTTCGATGCGCAGGGACGCAAGCTCAGTAACATGCACTTGTTCACCGACTGCATGGTGGACGGCGTTGCGTGCCACCCCGACGGCATGCGCACCGATCGGGCCGGTAACCTCTGGGTGAGCTCCAATGCGCCGTTGGGCTACGGGGGAGTGACCGTCTGGAATCCCGCCGGCAAACTGATCGGACGCGTGCGCCTGCCGGAAGTCTGCGCCAATCTTTGTTTTGCCGGGCCAAAGCGCGATTATCTGTTCATGTGCGCCGGCCAGTCGGTCTACATGGTGCGCCTGAATATTCAGGGCGCCGCGCCCGGATGAGAGCGTTTTGCTCGCCCTCAGTCCCGGGTAATTCGTGCAGCGTAGCAGCCGCGCTTGGCGAAATGAGCCTGAAGGTACTGGGTCTGCGGGTCGGACAGTAACCTCTGGATCAGCGCTTCGAGCGCCATGCCGCTCGCCAGATCCGCATCGAGCATCCAGTGCTCGGCGCTGAAGGCACGCAGCGAGATCGGGCGAGTGCGCATGATCTGCGGAATATCATTGCTGAATACCTGCGCGCGCTCGGCACCCTCGCGTACAAAGATGGCGTGGCTGGCGTGATAGGGCGTTCTGGCCGCCTGATGGGTGTAATTCACGAGAATAACGGCCTCGCCCGGCTCCACATCGCGTAATTCGATTCGATCCGGGAATCCGGGTTTGGCATTCGCAATATAGCGTCTGGCATGTTGCTGCTCGAGGCGCTCGTCGGACAGGCCGT
Source organism: Steroidobacteraceae bacterium (assembly GCA_049508555.1). Lineage (GTDB taxonomy): Bacteria > Pseudomonadota > Gammaproteobacteria > Steroidobacterales > Steroidobacteraceae > FEN-1191. The sequence goes on along the minus strand of JBELAR010000030.1, from coordinate 16,665 downwards.
AGAGCGGAATGAAGGGCTCGGGCGAGAGGCCTCGGACCTGAAAGTTCATGACACGCACTCCTTTGGCACCTGCTGAGTTGACCTTAGAGGAGCCGCTGGCGCCGCGCGCTCCGTTTCTTGTTATCTGAAGTCCGGTCGCGTTTAATGTTGATTCGACACCATCGGTTCAATCCATTCCCTCAGCTCATGCGCCGCCAACGTCACGCCAAGATCGTCGCCACCCTGGGGCCTGCCAGCTCCGACCTGCAGTGCATTCAAGCCCTGGTCAACGCGGGAGCCGACATCTTCCGCCTCAACTTCAGCCACGGTACTCAGGATCAGCACAAGGAGCGCGTCGATATCATCCGGCGCATCGAGCGCGAGAGCGGCCGGCCCATTTCAATTCTGCTCGATCTGCAAGGGCCGAAATTGCGCATCGGATCGTTCGCGCAGGGACCCATTACTCTGGAGGCCGGGGCGAGCTTCCGCCTGGATCTGGATCCGACGGCCGGCGGCCTGGAGCGCGCGCCGCTGCCGCACCGCGAGATATTTGCCGCCATCCATCCGGGCACGGAACTCCTGCTCGATGACGGCAAGATTCGATTGCTGATCGAGGAGTGCGGGCCGGACTATGCGAACACGCGTGTCCTCGTCGGCGGAGCATTGTCCGAGCGCAAGGGCGTCAACGTGCCGGGAGTGATACTGCCGCTCTCGGCGCTCACGCCGAAGGATCGCAAGGATCTCGAATTCGGCTTGGATCTCGGGGTCGATTGGGTAGCGCTATCGTTTGTACAGCGGCCGGAGGACATCACCGAGGTGCGCGCGCTGGTCGCCGGACGGGTCGCGATCATGGCGAAACTGGAGAAGCCTGCGGCCGTGCAATGCCTCGATGACATCGTCGCCGTGTCGGACAGCGTGATGGTGGCGCGCGGTGATCTCGGAGTCGAGATGGCGGCGGAGCAGGTGCCCAGCATTCAAAAGCGCATCGTGCGCGCCTGCCGGGCAGCGGGTATACCCGTGATCGTCGCGACGCAGATGCTCGAATCGATGATTACCGCGCCGGTTCCCACGCGTGCGGAAGCCTCGGACGTTGCCACGGCGGTCTACGACGGGGCCGATGCCGTGATGCTGTCGGCGGAGTCGGCCTCAGGTAAGTATCCGGTCGAAGCCGTGGCGATGATGAATCGCATCATCGTCCAGGTCGAGAGCGACCCTTACTATCGCACCGTAATCGATGCCTCACACAGCTGGCCGGAGCGCAGCATCGCCGACGCGATCTGCGGCGCGTTGCGCAAGACCGCGAGCCTCCTGCACGTCACCGCCATCGTCACATATACCCGATCCGGCTACACGAGCCGGCGTGCGGCGCGGGAGCGGCCCGCCGCGCCGGTGCTCAGCATTACGCCAAACTTGCAGATCGCTCGCCGGCTGGCATTGGTATGGGGCGTGCACTCGGTGCATACCGAAGGCATCAAGGACATCGCCGAAATGGTCAATAAGGCGCTCGCGACGGCGCACTCGGAGCAATTCGCGAAGCCTGGGGACTACATCGTCATTGCTGCAGGCATGCCCTTCGGCAGCGCGGGCACCACGAATTTATTGCATATCGTGCAGGTACCCATCGAGCCGGAGTCCCGTGCGCCTTAAGAAAATTTAACCGTCTTAAGAAAGTTTAACGGTTTGCGGACCCATCCTCGGCGATTGTAGAGTCAACGCGGCTTCCAGCGCGCCGTTCTAAGTAATCTCTCGCCGGAGGAATGCGACCGCTCGCCATGTCCATGATGCCTCCAATCGCCGCCGGTCACGGATTCTTGCACCGCGGCAGAATTTCGAGCCACTCCGCACCCGTTGCGTTGGGCCTGATTCTCGCATTGGCCGCGCTGCTACGCGCCTGGCATCTCGATCAGAGCGGATTCGGCACGCAGTACTATGCGGCCGGCGTCTTGAGCATGCTCGGCAGCTGGCACAACTTCTGGTTCAATTCATTTGATCCGGTCGGCTTCGTCTCGATCGACAAGCCGCCGCTGGCATTGTGGGCGCAGGTGGCGAGCGCAAAGGCTTTTGGCTTCAGCGGCTGGAGCATTCATCTGCCGCAGGTGCTCGAGGGAGTCGCGGCCGTCGCGTTGCTCTACTACCTCGTGCAGCGGCGATTCGGACGCGGCGCCGGCCTGCTTTCCGCGCTGTTTCTGGCCATCACACCAATCAGCGTGGCCATCGATCGATCCAACAATACCGACAGCTGTCTGGTACTGGGTCTACTCGCGGCAGCTTGGGCGCTGAGCCTGGCGACCGAATCGGGCAGTCGACGCATGCTGCTCGTGTCGATGGTTATGATCGGCATTGCGTTCAATGTGAAGATGCTCGCGGCCGCGGTGGTGGTCCCTGCCTTCATGCTGACCTATCTGCTCGGCGCGCCGTTGCCCACGTCGCGCAAGATCGCGTCCCTGCTGCTGGCTGCGGTGGTGTTAACCGTGGTCTCGTTGCTTTGGTGTGTCAGCTACGATCTGACGCCGGCGGCAGCGCGACCCTATGCCGGCAGCACCAAGACCAACTCCATGCTCGAGTTGGTGGTCGGAGCGAACGGCGTGCGGCGCTTTGTGCGAATACAGCCCTTCAACCGGCCGGATGCCGGATTGCCGCGGGCTGCGAGCACGACTCCCGGCGGCGCTGCCCCCGGTGCATCGAACAACCCGATAGTGCGCAATGCGACCGGCGTGTCCGGTTTCGGGCCGCGCGCGGCCGACGGCGTGCCGGTGGGTCCACTGCGATTGGCGAATCCCTTGCTGGCCGATCAGATGGGTTGGCTCTACCCGCTGGCTGCCATGGGCCTCGCGGTGAGCCTGTGGCGCCGGCGCCTTCACCTGCCGCTCGAATCCGCGGACGCGGCGCTGTTGCTGTGGGCGGGCTGGACCGTCGTCTATGGCGTCGTATTGAGCTGCGAGGGCGGGGTGTTCCACGCCTATTACCTCGCCGCGATGGCGCCGCCGGTCTGTGCCCTCGCAGCCATCGGGCTGGTGCGCCTATGGCACTGGTACAGTCGTGGTGGCCGGCGTGCCCTGGTGTTGCCTTTGACCTTGATTGGCGTGGTGGCCTGGCAGGTCTATATAGGCCACGGTTATCTGGCATTGCAGCTGAGCAATCCGCTGCGCACCGCGACTGCGCCGGCGCTCACCCAGGTGCAATACCTCCTGATCGCTGCGACGCTCATCATGGCGGCGTTGGCCGTCGCCCTGTTGTGGCTGACGAGTACCGTCGAGCCGCCGCACGCGCGTATCTGGTCGCGCGCCGCGGCCACCGCTGCCGTCGTGGCCATGCTGCTCACGCCCGCGGCCTGGGCGGTTGGCAGCATGCAATCGAGTCTCAACGCGAACTCACCGACAGCGCAATTACCGGACATCGGCGATCAGCGCGGGCGGCTTGGCCCTCGGCGTGGCCGGGGTGGTAACGCGGACCGACGGCTCGTCGCGTATCTGACCAATCACTACCACGACGAGCGCTTTCTGCTCGCGACACTGAGCGCGCAACAGGCTGCGCCGCTGATCATCGCTACCGGCAAGCCAGTCATGGCAATGGGTGGATTCGCGGGCTCGGACCCGATACTGACCCCCGAGAGTTTCGGTCGCATGGTGCAGCAGAAGCAGTTGCGCTTTGTTCTGATCGGTCCAGCGGGCGGTCCTGGTTTTGCGAACCGTGGCTCCGCAGCGCAAGCGGCGCTGGTCCAATGGGTACAGGAGCACGGCACGGCCGTGGATCCCTCGCTCTGGCGTACACCGCCGCAGACAGTGCGCGACGGCAGAGCGGCGCCATCGAATCGGCGCAATGCGCCCTATCGCGGCTTCAGCGGCGATGCTGCATCCGAGCTGTTTGACTTGGAGCCGGAAGGAGAGCCGGAAGAGGAGCCGGCATTGAGCCCTGAGTACGACACGCCCGTGGTTCTGGCGCGCCTGTCTGGGCCGGTACATTGAGCGTAGCACCCGCCGCGGCAGATCTACGCGGCGCGGTCATTCCAGCGGGATGATGTAATCTCACCGTGCGCGAGGCCGATCGAGCCTCGAGCCCGGAAGGGGAGAGATCGCCCAAATGGTTGCATCGCCAAGTTCTCCAGCGCGCCACCGCGACCGTGAGGGATTGCGGGGCGTTTGCACGCGGCTCCTGATCCTCCTGGCAGCCTGTCTGTGCGCGAGTGCCTGCTGGGCCGGCCCCGCGGTGATTTTCGATACCGACATGGGCAACGACATTGACGACGCTCTCGCGCTGGCGATGCTGCACGTGCTGAGCGATCGCAGGGAATGTCAACTGATCGGCGTGACGCTGACCAACGCAAACGCCGCGGCGGTCCCGTACATCCGCTTGATCAACCGCTTTTATGGCCGTCCCGACCTGCCGGTCGGCGCGGCACTGAAAGCGCTCGATGACGGGGCCCGAGACGGCTACATGAGCGCCGCGCTGAAGGCGTCAGGCGCCTCCGCCGAGAACGCGGCTCGCGGCGAGAGTGCGCTCACGCTCCTGCGCCGCCTGCTCGCCAACGCGCGCGAGAAGGTCGTGATCGTGCAGACCGGCTTCAGCACGAATCTCGCCGCACTACTGAATTCCCCGGATGGTGCTGCGCTCGCCAAGGAGAAGGTGGCGCTGCTGGTCGTCATGGCGGGCAATTTCAGCGGTGGGGAGCCCGAGTACAACGTGCGCATCGACGTGGCCGCTGCCAAGAGCGTCTTTGAGCACTGGCCTACTCCCATCGTATTCAGCGGTTTTGAGATCGGACGCGAGCTACCGTACCCCGCAGCCAGCATCGAGCGGGATTATGCCTATGCGCCGGCTCACCCCATTGCGCAATCCTACCGGGCCTACCACGCGATGCCCTACGACCGGCCCAGCTGGGATCTGACCGCGGTGCTCGAAGCCGTACGTCCGGAGCACCACTACTTCGAGCGCTCCGAGGCCGGAACGGTGCTCGTGGCGGCCAGCGGGGCGACGCGCTTCATCCCGGGGGAGGGCGATCGGCGCTATCTGCGTCTCGATCCAGACAAACGCGCGCAGATCATCGAAGCTCTCACGCTCCTGGCCAGCGAGCCGCCGTCCAACACGAACCTACGGTAAGGCAATTGGCTGTTTAAGAGAGATCACGCCATGGACTGTTTTTTTGTAATCAAAAAAACAGTCCATGGCGTGACCTCTCTCCAATGGCTGATTGCACTTCCCGGGGCTCAGTGCTCGACGAGGCGCTCGCGTCGATGAAACGCCAGGGCGCTGCCGATCAATAAGATGAATCCACGAGTCCCGATCCACGCCCCAATACATAGCGCCGCCCAGCTGTCGGCCTCGTTTGGCAGACGATGCAGCGCGATCAGCGCGCCGAGTATCGGCAGCGAGAGATTCTTGAGCAGATCCATCTGCACGTGAAAGTGAAATCCCAGATGCGCCGTGTCCCGGTGCGCCGACTGAACCTGCGAGAGGACCCGGTGCTGCCACAGGTTGGCGCACGCGGCCAGCAGCGCGAAGCCCGATAGCAGCCAGCCATGAATCTCGACCGACGCGGGGGCAGAGTACAGCGTACGCCAAGCGCCGGCGATCAGCTCGACACCGATCGCCATCAGTACGAGGGCGACCGCGCTGCCGCCGCACAGCAGGATCGTGTCGAGATGGCGCGGTCGACGCCGCGCGTAGATCACGGCGAGCGGCGCGGAGGCCACCACCATGTCGCCGGCCACGTGATAGACGTCGGCGCGCAGGGCGGCGCTTCCCGCCAGACTCGCGCCCGTGAGTTCGATCACGATGATTGCCAGCGACACTGTCCAAGCGCGCAGATAGATCCTGCGATACCGCGCGATGATCTCGGCGTCGATGCTCGCCGTCCCGGCGCTCAATGCTCTGCTCCCAAAATTCAGGGCCAGTCTAATGTGAGCAGCGGCGCAAAAAAACCGCTGCTGCCGGCGATTCACATGGTCTGGGCTTCAGAAATCCTGTGACAGACCGAAAAACAGCCCCCGTCGTGCACCGTACTGCGGCGCAAAGACGCCAATGCCGGTGCCGCTGCGGATCTCGTACTCCTTGTCAAACAGATTGATGACGTCGAACCGCGCCGTCAGCGGTCCCGCCATACCATCCTGGAAGGCATGGGTCATGCCGAAATTCCACTGAGCATAGCTCGGGGTGTGGTCGCCATTGGGGATGGAGGCGCCGTAAGGGAGCTCTGGACTGGGGGCGACGAGCTGGAAGTCGTCGCGCAGTCCGGTTCCGAATATCATGTCGAGGTTGAAGCGCGTACCAAACCACATGTAAGACGCGCCGCCGGAAGCCGAGACGCGCTCTTCGTGATCGAGATGAATGAAGTTATCGGCGATGTAGTCGAGCTGCTGCGCGGTGAAGCTGAACTGCGAGGATTCGACATCCTTGCCCTTGGCGGACTGCACGGCGGCATTGACATAGACGCTGAAGGCGTTCGAGGTGTAGTTGCTGCTGAACTCGATGCCACTGACCTGACCGTAGCGATAGTTGAACGGTGTCAGGATGATGGGCGCGCCAAACTGTCCTTCATCGATGAGGTTCTGCGCCGTGCGCCAGAAACCGTCAAGGCCCAGCGTCAACTTATTGTCGAGCAGTTTCTGCTGCACGCCAAAATCGTAGTAATCCGCGTGTTCGGCCAAGGGCGCCGTGTCCTCGGTTTCGGCACCCGGCGGGGCGGCCGTGGTATTGGCGAATTTCGTGAAGGTCCCGCTGGAGACCAGTTCGAAGGGCGGTGGTGTGAAATAGCGTGAATAGCCGCCATGTGCCGTCGTTCCGGGCAGCACCTCCCACACCACGTTCAGGCGCGGGCTAAGCTGGCTGCCGCTCGAATAGGCATGGTACTCGTCAAAGCGCAGGCCGTAGTTGACCGTCACGTTCGAAAGCGCCTGCCACTCATCCTGCAGGTACACACTCGCGATCGTTTGCGTCTGCGAGCTGTTTTCGGTGATTGCCTCGGGCACGTCGCTGACCGGATAACCGACCGGATAGTAGAACAGATTTTCCAAGGTAGTCGGGTTTGGAGACACCGGCAGCACCGTCGATATGGTGTTGCTGGTGGAATTGTCGTGCTGCAGATAAAAGCCGGCGCGCAGCGTATGCGTATCGTTGAGTTTATAGGCACTGTCGGTCTGCCAGCCCAGGGCGGTGTCGCCCTTGAAGGCGTTTTGCGCAATGCCGTTGTAGAGCAGATCTCCGACCCAATCCGGCTCGAAATCAAGGCTGGTGTAGCGGGCGGAGAGCGAGCTCTGCCAATTGAACGCGCCTTGCGAGTGCTGCCAGCTCACGATCGCATACTGCGCGAGCTCGTGCTGACTCTCGTTCAGGTTGTTGCTGAGATAATTGGAAGTGGGCGTGCCATCGACAGCCACAACCAGGCCGTCCGACGGCTGCAGACCGTGCTGGTTCGGAATCTGGAACTGCTCGTTCGAGGCACCGAGCACCAGCGAGAGGCGATCATCGGGATCGAGAATGTATTCGAAGTAGCCAAAACCGTGCAGCTGGGTCGAGTGATCGTGCAGTGGCTCGGAAGAGGCGTCCGGCGATTCGATGCCCAGATCGTTGCGCAACATGTCGACGCTCGTGAAATAGCTGAAATCGCCGTCGCTACCGGCGTACCAGGCGGAGGGTTCGAAAGTCGAGTGGCTGCCACCGTAGATTGACACTGATCCCCCGGGCTGCAGCAGACCGCTCCGGGTCGTCAGATCGATGATACCGGCGGTGCGCAAGCCGTATTCCGCCGGCAACGCGCCCGTGATCAGGCTCATGGAAGAAATGAGCCGCGGGTCGAGTGTTTGGCTGAATACACTGATGCCTTCGGGCAGGATGATGCCGTTCAGACGGTATTGCAGATCGTTGTGATCACCGCGCACGTGGATTTGCCCGAAAGAGTCCTGCGCCACATCCGGCGCCTGCAGCATGATCTGATTGAGTTGCACGTTGGAGCCGCCGGGCATGGCGGCAATGGCGGCGGCGTCGATCGTCGTGACCGTGGCACCGGTCTGCGTCTCGATCTCGGAGCGCTCCGCGTTCAGCCGTGCGGCCCTGATCACGACCTCCGATAAAATCGGTGCAAGCGTGCTGCTCGTGCTGGCAGCATTCGTGGTGGTGGTGGAAGCAGCAACAACCGTGTTTGCAGCGTCCGTATCGGCCGCGGCCGTGGTATCGGCTCTCACTGTGGCTGCGTATGGAGCCGCGCATGCGGCAACGGCGATCGCCAGCGGCATCGCCAGAGTCTGACGTCTGAACATGGGTCAATTCCCTCATCGCGAAAGGCACGCGGAACCGCCACGAGGGCGGCCCCGACCGACTCACGGGCCTAACGCGTTGTGGGCGGTGCGCGGGATCGAAATGCGGGGGTGGGAGAGCGGGAGATCAGCGAGGCGACAGCGACGCCGGGCGCGGCGCTCACGCCTTGAGGCGCAATGAAGGACAGGTCACCCGAGCTGCCGGCGGTGGAGAGCAACGGCGCGAACGACAGGCACTCGGAACACAGCCGTCCGTGTGAATCCTGTTGTTCGGTCGAATCGGAGCCCGGGCGCAGGTGGGAGTAGGCGTGATTCAGCGCGGCGAACTGCGCAATGAGCAGCGCCATCGCTGTCATCAGCGCGATTCGCAGCGTGGATTGCCTGCTCGATCTGATCAAGGGTTGGATCTCGCCACCTGAGGCTCGATAGTAACCCTCGCCTCGGCGAACGGTCAATCTGCCCAACGCCGACCCGTGCAAAAGCAATTTATTACTCAAGAGGGTTCAGATCATGGACAGTTTTTTCGTAATGAAAAAACCGTCCATGACCTGAACCCTCTCCAGTGGTCAGTTAGTTTTTCTCGTATCGGACGACGCCCCTCGGGTCCACCTGCGCGCCGTAGATGTGGCCGGCGGCATCCACACCGATGCCCTCCGCTCCAGTGGTGGTTTTGCTCTCTGGATCGGCAGAGGTGTCGGGGATGAAGGCCGTGACGATGCCATCCTTGACGCTACCAATGCGGATGCCGCGCTTCCACCCGGGATGGTGACCGTAGCCCTCCGCCTCGCGGGACTCGGAATCGCTGACATACAATATGTCGTGCCGGTCGATGTAGGCACCGCTGGCTTTGCCGAATTGAGTCCAGATCGCCAGCAATTTGCCATCCTGATCGAAGATCTGGATGCGACTGTTGGCGCGATCGCCGACAAACAGGCGGCCCTTGGAATCCATGGCAAGCGTGTGCGGGACTTCGAACTGCCCGGGGCCATCGCCGTGGCCGCCCCATTGTTTGATGAATTTCCCGTTGTGATCGAATTTGATCACGCGCGAATTGCCCTGGCCCGGCGTATGACCATCGCTCACGAAGATATCCCCGTTCGGCGCGACCAATACCGCATTGGGTTCGTGAAAAGTATCCGGACCGTCGCCGGAGATTCCGGGCCGGCCCAGCGTGCGCAGGAGTTTGCCGTCGCGGTCGAACTCGAGCACGTCGTCGCCCTTGCCGTTGCCGACATGACCATCGGTCACCCAGATATGATCGTCGCGATCAATGAATATGCCATGAGGGAACAGCATCGAGCCCGCACCGAAGGCCCGCATGAATTGGCCGTGCGAATCGAACTCCATGATCGGATCGAGATTGCTGCCCTCGCAGCTGTTCGTGCCGCAGCGTTCGGCGATCCAGATATGGCCCGCGTGATCGAAGGCCACGGCGCTCGATGAGCCCATGACCCGGCCGGGGGGCATTTTGAAGAAGTCGTCGATTCGATGATAGGGATCGGGCTGCGAGTTGGGTGCAGTCTGATCCGCGGCGCGGATGAGACCGGCGTGCAGCCCCACCAGCGCGATGCCCGCGCACAGTACAGCGAATGAAATGGAATTCTTCATCGGACATGTCCTCGCCGCATCGGGCCGCTCAGCGGCTGCTGGGGAAATTGAACGCGGCGCCCTCGCGCAGGCCGGCGGAAGGCCAACGCTCGGTGATCGTCTTGCGACGGGTGTAGAAACGCACCGCGTCCGGGCCGTAGGCGGCCAGGTCACCGAAGAACGAACGCTTCCAGCCGCCGAAGCTGTGGTAGGCCACAGGCACGGGCAATGGTACGTTCACGCCCACCATTCCCACTCTGATGTGGTCGCTGAAGTGTCGAGCCGCCTCGCCATCACGCGTGAAGATGCAGGTGCCGTTGCCGTACTCGTGGGCGTTGATCAGAGTCATCGCGGCTTGCAGGCTCGGCACACGCACCACGGCCAGTACGGGACCGAAGATCTCCTCGCGATAGATCCTCATCCCGGCCGTCACGCGATCGAACAGGCAACCGCCGAGGAAAAAGCCCGCCTCATGCCCGTTCACCTGCAGGCCGCGACCATCGACCACCAGCTGGGCGCCTTCCTCAACGCCGAGATCCACATAGCCCTTGACACGGTTGTAGTGCTCGCGCGTGACCAGCGGACCCATGTCGCAGGCGCTGTCTGTGCCTGGTCCGATTTTCAACTGCGCCAGCTCCCCCTGCAGGCGTGCGACGAGTGCATCGGCGGTGTCATCACCGACGGCGACCAGGACGGATATGGCCATGCAGCGCTCGCCGCACGAGCCATAGGCGGCGCCCATGAGAGCGCTGACCGCGTTATCGAGATCCGCATCCGGCATCACGACGGCGTGGTTCTTGGCGCCCCCGAGCGCCTGGACGCGCTTGCCGTGCGCGCAGCCGGTCGCGTAGACGTACTCGGCGACCGGCGTGGAGCCCACAAAGCTGACGGCCTGCACGCGCGCGTCGGTGAGCAGCGCATCGACGGCGCTCTTGTCGCCATTGACCACATTCAGCACACCCGCAGGCAGTCCGGCCTCGAGTGCCAGCTGCGCGATATACAGCGCACAGCTCGGATCGCGCTCGGAGGGCTTGAGCACAAAAGTGTTGCCGCAGACCACTGCCAGCGGCCACATCCACAGGGGGACCATGCACGGAAAATTGAACGGCGTGATACCCGCGGTCACACCCAGCGGCTGAAATTCGCTCCAGCAGTCGATCCCGGGACCGGCATTACGCGAGTGCTCGCCCTTGAGCAGCTCGGGTGCACCGCAGGCGTATTCCACGTTCTCGATTCCGCGCTGCAGCTCGCCCATGGCGTCGCCGAGTACCTTGCCATGCTCTGCCGTGATCAGACGGCAGATCTCCGCCGCGTTGGTCTCGAGCAGTTGCTTGAGACGGAACAGGACCCGGGCGCGCTTGCTGGGCGCGCTCTGGCGCCATTCCGGAAAAGCGCTCTCGGCCGCGGCGACCGCGGCTGCGAGCGTCGCGGCGGAAGCCAGGCCGACCTGCTTGGTCACGGCGCCGCTCGCCGGGTCGTACACCGGCGCCCGGCGCTCGGCGTCCAACACGATCTTGCCCGCGATCAGATGACCCACCGTGCTCATAATGGATGGGCCGGGATTCAAGGGAATGGCGCTACTCATGTTCCAGCTCTGTGCGACGGCCCGACGAGGCTCGGTTGCGGAATGCTACCCGCTATGAGCGCGGCGAGCATCGTCCGATAATCCCTTCCGGCAGACCATCAACCTCTGGCATCTGGAGTGACGCAGCATGAACGAGCCGGCGCGAATCGCGTACATAAAGCAGGCGCTCCCCAGCGCGGATGTGGACGGATTCGATAGCCTCGCGGAACTCGCGCTCGACATGCGCTCGTCCTGGAATCATGCCGCCGACCCGATCTGGCACCAGCTCGACCCGGTGCTGTGGGATCTCACGCACAACCCATGGGCGGTGCTGCAGACGGCGTCGCGCGAGAAACTCGAGCGCCTGATGCACCAGCCGGCCTTCCGCCACAGCGTGGATGAGCTGGTGCGCCTGCGGCGCGAGGCCGCGGCAGCGCCGGCCTGGTTCCAGCAGACCTACCCGGGCGCAGGCCTGAGTGCAGTGGCGTATTTCTGCATGGAATTCATGCTCAGCGAGGCGCTTCCGATCTACTCCGGCGGCCTCGGCAATGTGGCCGGGGATCAGCTCAAGGGCGCCAGCGATCTGGGCGTTCCGGTCACCGGCGTCGGCTTGCTCTACCAGCAAGGCTATTTCCGGCAGGTGATTGACGGCGATGGGGCGCAGCAGGCCCTGTACCCCTATAACGATCCCGGGCAATTGCCCATCACGCCGGTGCGCCAACCCAACGGCGAGTGGTTGCGCATGGAGATCGCGCTGCCGGGCTATTCAGTCTGGTTGCGTGCCTGGCAGGTCGAGGTAGGCCGCGCCAAGCTCTATCTGCTCGACAGCAACGATGTGGCGAATTATCCCGCGCATCGCGGCATCACCAGCGCACTGTACGGCGGTGACGCGGAGCTGCGTCTCAAGCAAGAGCTGCTGCTCGGGATCGGCGGATGGCGCCTGCTCGGCGCGCTGGGGATTGTGCCCGAGGTGTGCCATCTGAACGAAGGCCACGCGGCCTTTGCGGTGCTCGAGCGCGCCCGCAGCTTCATGCAACAGACGGCGCAGCCCTTCGAGACCGCTCTGGCGGTCACGCGTGCCGGGAACCTCTTCACCACGCACACGGCGGTGGCTGCCGGCTTCGATCGCTTTGACCCGCAGCTCATCGGACAGTATCTCGGCGTCTATGCCGAGCGTCAGCTCGGCATAAGCCTGCGCGATCTGCTGGCGCTGGGCCGGGCCAACGCGGACGACGCCTCCGAGCCCTTCAACATGGCTTACCTCGCGGTGCGCGGCAGTGGCGCCGTCAATGGCGTGAGCCAGCTCCACGCCGTCGTGAGCCGGCACCTGTTTCAACCTTTGTTCCCGCGCTGGCCGGAGTCTGAGGTGCCGATCGGCTCGGTCACCAACGGCGTGCACATGCCGACCTGGGACTCCGCCCTGGCCGATGAGCTCTGGACGCAGCACAGCGGCAAGGAGCGCTGGCTGGGCCGAGCGGACCCGGTGCAGCACGGCATCCGAGAGATCGGGGACGCAACGCTATGGCAATTTCGCAGCGGGTCGCGCGCCTCGCTCGTGCAGTACGCCCGCGAGCGACTGGCGCGTCAGCTCTCCGCCTCCGGCGCCACGCCCCAGGCGGTCGAGGAGGCCGCGCATCTGTTCGACCCCAACGCCTTGACGCTGGGGTTCGCACGCCGGTTCGCGACCTACAAGCGGCCGAATCTTTTGTTGCACGATCCGGAGCGCTTGCTGCGCCTCTTGAGCGCGAGCGCGCGTCCGGTGCAGCTCATCATCGCCGGCAAGGCGCACCCGGCGGATTGGGCCGGACAGGCCTTGATCCAGCAGTGGGTGCAGTTCATCCGCCGTCCCGAGGTACGGCCGCACGCGATATTCCTCAGCGACTACGACATGCAGCTCAGCGAGCACCTGGTGCAGGGTGTGGACGTCTGGATCAATACGCCGCGGCGCCCCTGGGAGGCCTGCGGCACCAGCGGTATGAAAGTGCTGATCAACGGCGGGATCAATGTGTCCGAGCTCGACGGCTGGTGGGCTGAGGCCTACAGAAGCGAGGTCGGCTGGGCGTTGGGCGATGGCGGGCTCCACGGTGACGATTCGGTCTGGGATGAGCGCGAAGCCGAGGCGCTCTACGAACTGCTCGAACGCGAGATCGTCCCGGAGTTCTATAGCCGCGATGCACAGGGCATACCCACCGCCTGGGTGCGGCGTATGCGCGAGAGCATGGCCAGCCTGACGCCGCGTTTCTCCACCAACCGCGCCGTGTGTGAATACACCGAACAACACTACCTGCCGGCCGCGGCGGCCTACCGGCAGCGCGCAGCGGATCGGGGTCAGCACGGCGCGGATATGATCCGCGGCCAGCATGATCTGGCGCAGAAATGGAGTGCGGTGCGCTTCGGCGAACTCGTGCTCACGACGCAGTCTGGACGGGAGCGCTTCGAAATCACGGTATTTCTGGGTGGCCTCGATCCCGCGGCACTGCGCGTGGAGCTCTACGCCGATGGCCTGCAGGGCGGAGCGATCGTGCGTGAGCCGATGCAGCGCGTGCGCGAAGTGCCGGGCGAACCGGACGCCTACGTGTACGCCGCGACCCTGGCGGCGGGCCGTCCGGCCAGCGATTACACGCCGCGGCTACTGCCCGAATCCGCCGCGCTCGCCGTGCCTCCGGCAGTCCCCCTGGAGGAGTCCCACATCCTGTGGCAGCGGTGATTGGCCATGGCGCAGCCACAGCGACGCATTCTGACGATCAATGGCGGCTCCTCGAGCATCAAATTCGCGCTTTTTGAGGCCGCCGCGAGGCCGCAGCGAATACTGAGCGGCGCCATCGAGCGCATTGGCCTGCCGCATTCGATCTTCGTGCTCAAGGGTGCGGCGCCAGCGGACAACGTCGAGCGCGCATTGACGGCTCCGGACCATGCCGCGGCGGTGAGCGAGTTGATGCGATGGCTCGAGGCCCGAGGCGCACAGGACGCCATCGGAGGCGTGGCACATCGCGTCGTGCATGGGGGACCGCAATTCTATGAGCCGCAGCGCATTACGCCGGCCATGGTCGCGGAGCTACGCCGGCTTAGTCCTTTCGATCCGGAACATCTGCCCGAGGAGATCCTGCTCGTCGAGGCCTTCCATCAGCGATTTCCCGATCTGGCCCAGGTGGCCTGCTTCGACACGGCGTTCCACCATGATCTGCCACGCGTCGCGCGCGTGCTGCCGATTCCGCGCCGCTACGAGCTGCAGGGCGTGCGGCGCTACGGATTTCACGGCTTGTCCTACGCGTACTTGATGCAACAGCTCGCGGCCCTGGCTGGCGCGCAGGCCGCACAGGGGCGGCTCATACTGGCTCATCTGGGCAATGGCAGCAGTCTGGCCGCGGTGCGCGCGGGCCAATCCATCGATACGAGCATGGCCTTCACGCCGGCCGCCGGTGTGCCCATGAGCACCCGCTCGGGGGACCTCGATCCCGGGCTGGTCTGGTATCTGGCGCGCAGCGAGCGACTCGACGCGCGGGGTTTCAACAGAATGGTCAACACCGAATCCGGGCTGCTGGGGGTCTCCGAGACCAGTCCCGACATGCGCGACCTGCTTGGGCGTGAAGCGCAGGACGTGCGGGCGGCGGAGGCGATCGCGATGTACTGCTACGCGGTCAAGAAATGCATCGGCGCGTTTGCGGCTGCCTTGGGAGGGCTGGAAACGCTCGTGTTTGCCGGCGGCATCGGCGAGCGCGCGGCGCCAGTGCGCGCACGCATCTGCGAGGGACTCGAGTTCCTTGGCTTGAGCCTGGAGACCGAACGCAATGCGGCCCACGCCGGGGTGATCTCGGCGCCCGGCAGCCGGGTCACCGTACGCGTGATCCCCACGGATGAAGAACAGATGATGGCCCATTTGGCCTGCAATGTGCTCTGGCCGCCAGAGCGTCAGACTCCGCTGACGCCGCAGCGCTAGAAACATCCTACATCGCGCGGCCCCCACCGACAGTCCTATGCGAGCCGCGCGCCCAAAATTGTATGATTCGGATATGACGTGAACAGATCAGGGGGCAGCGTGCGCATGACAGTCAGGACGATGATGAGCCATACCCGCCACGTGCGATGCCGGGGCGTGTACCTGCCAGCCGTGTGCGCCGCCCTCATGGGGGCTGCCGGCGCGGCAGACGTACGGGCCGCATCACTCCCATTCAATTTGCCGCCGCTCGTGCAGGGCGCGAGCGCCGAGCATCACAAGGGCAAGGTGATCTGGGTGGATCTGGTCACGCCGGATATGGCGCGCGCCGAGCCATTCTATGCGGGCCTGTTCGGCTGGAAGTTTGACGCGGTTGTGGGAGATCCCAACTACGTGATCGCCTCCCTCGATGGCCAGGCGGTCGGCGGCCTCTACCAAAAGACTCCAACCCCGAACCAAGCGCGCCAGCCCGCCTGGCTCACCTTCATCGCCGCGAGCGACGTCGATGCGGCGCGGCGGCTGGCCCTCGCACACGGCGCCAAGCTGCTGTCGGGACCGAAGAGTTACCCCCAGCGCGGACGGCAGGCCGTCTTCGCTGACCCCGACGGGGCGGTGTTCGCGGTACTCGCCTCCAGCAGCGGCGATCCGCCGGATTTTCTCGCAGCACCGGGCGAGTGGATCTGGAGTTCACTCCTGGCACACGACGTGGATCGCGAAGCGGCCTTCTACCAGACCTTGTTCGGTTACGACGTGTTCGATCTGCCCAACGACGGCCCGCTCGAGCACCTGATCCTCTCGAGCGATGACTTTGCGCGTGTGGGCGTGAATAGCTTGCCCAACGACTCCGCCCGCCGCCACCCGCACTGGTTGAACTTCGTGCGGGTCCTCGACGCCGCGGACACTGCAGCGCGTGCCGCGACCCTCGGTGGGCGCGTGCTGGTTGAACCGCGTCTGGATCGCCATGGCGGGCGAGTCGCGGTCATCGCCGATCCCACCGGCGCTCCCTTCGGCATCATGGAGTGGTCGCAGAGCGATACTCAGCAGGAGCCGAAATGATTCCCGGGGCTCGGGGCTGGACCCTCCTGGCATTGGGGCTGCTGCTCGCGGGCCTCTGCGCCTGTGTAGCCGGCGGCTATGGCTACGGCGGCGGTGTGGGTTATGACGCGGGATTCTACGAGCCCTATGGCTACGATTACGGCGGCTGGGGGCCGGGCTATCGCGTGGGACCCGCGCGCGATGGCGGACGTGGGCACGGTTCGCCCCGCTCGGGCGGTTATCGCGGAGCACCGGCCGGGCGCGCAACCCCGTCGATTCCCTCCGGCGCGCGCGGGGGCGGCGGTCGCGGGCGTTGA